>CAZAWU010000091.1:0-15273 GCA_964488915.1 uncultured Burkholderiales bacterium | reverse complement strand
CGCGCTCGATAAAATCGTCATCCTTGGTAGCCGTGGCCTGCTTGCCGCGCCCGCCGCGCTTTTGCGCCCGATAGTCGGCGATCGGCTGCGCCTTGATGTAGCCGCCATGCGAGAGTGTGACGACCACGTCTTCGGCGGCGATCAAATCCTCCATGCGCATGTCGGCGGTGGCGGCGACGATCTCGCTCTTGCGCGCATCGCCATACTGCTTCTTCATGTCCGCCAGCTCGTCGGCGATAATCTTGGTGATGCGCTGCGGCGTGGCCAAGATGTTCAACAGGTCTGCGATCTGATCCATCACTTCGCGATACTCCTGCACCAGCTTGTCTTGCTCCATGCTGGTGAGGCGCTGCAGTTGCATCTCCAGAATGCGCTGCGCTTGGATTTCGGAGAGACGGTAGGTGCCGTCGTTTTGCAGGCCGACGGCCGCGTCGAGTCCTTCGGGCCGGAAATCTTTCGCTTCCGCGCGCGCCACCATGTCGGTGACGATTTGCGAGCGCCAAGTGCGCGAAAGCAGGGCTTGCTTCGCTTCCGCGGGCGTGGGCGAGCGCTTGATCAGCTCGATCATCTCGTCGACATTGGCCAACGCCACCGCCAAACCTTCCAAGATGTGGCCGCGGTCGCGCGCCTTGCGCAAATCGAACAGCGTGCGCCGCGTGACTACCTCGCGCCGGTGACGCAGAAACGCTTCCAGCAGCTGCTTGAGGTTGAGCAGGCGCGGCTGATTGTCGACCAGGGCCACCATGTTAATGCCGAAGGTGTCCTGCATCTGCGTCTGCTTGTACAGGTTGTTGAGCACCACCTCCGGTACTTCGCCGCGCTTGAGTTCGATGACCCCGCGCATACCGGTTTTGTCCGATTCGTCGCGCAGGTTGGAAATACCCTCGATCTTCTTGTCGCGCACCAACTCGCCAATACGCGCGAGCAGGGCAGCCTTGTTCACTTGATACGGCAACTCGTCGATGATGATGGCTTGGCGCCCGCCTTTTTCGATGTCCTCGAAATGGCAGCGCGCGCGCATGACCACGCGCCCGCGCCCGGTGCGGTAACCTTGCTTGATGTCCTCCAGACCGTAGATGATGCCGGCGGTGGGAAAATCCGGCGCCGGCATGATCTTGATCAGCTCCTCGATATCGATCTCGGGGTTTTCCAGCAGCGCCGTGCACGCATCGATCGCTTCCGACAAATTGTGCGGCGGAATATTGGTGGCCATGCCCACCGCGATGCCGGAGGAGCCGTTGACGAGCAGATTCGGGATCCTGGCCGGCAGGACGGTCGGTTCTTGTTCTTTACCGTCGTAGTTGGGGACGAAGTCGACCGTTTCGCGGTCGATATCGGCCAGCAGTTCCGAACTGATCCTTTCCAGCCGGCATTCCGTATAGCGATACGCCGCCGGATTGTCCCCATCGACCGAGCCGAAATTGCCCTGACCGTCGACCAGCGTGTAGCGCATGGAAAAATCCTGCGCCATGCGCACCAGCGCTTCGTAGGTCGGCGAATCGCCGTGCGGGTGATACTTACCGAGCACCTCGCCGACCACGCGCGCGCATTTCACATACGGCCGGTTCCATACATTGTTCATTTCGTGCATGGCGAACAACACGCGGCGATGCACCGGCTTGAGTCCATCGCGCACATCCGGCAACGCCCGCCCGACGATGACGCTCATGGCGTAGTCGAGATACGAGCGGCGCATCTCCTCTTCTAGGCTGATCGGTAAGGTTTCTTTGGCGAATTGGTCCATTCAGCGAGGCGACAAGCGATGGTGAAAACCCGGGGAGCAGGCGAGACCTGAAGCGAAAGTAAGTTATTGTTAGGTGTTGCAAAATTGCAACAATTCTACCACGTTTGCCTCGCCATCCGGGGCGCATCTAAGCGCTTCCTTCCCTTAGCAAACAGGCTTGCGGTAGCATTATGCGAAGCCTGCAACAGTTTTCGGGGCTCGAATCGTGGCCGCTCGGGCTATTTGCTCCTTGGCCGGGCCCAAGGCGGCGGCCGTTGCCCAACGACAACATCTGAAAAGGTACCAATTTTGTTTAATCCTCGGGAGTCCAACATGACAAAACCTCGCTTGAAGACGCTGGCCGCTGGCGGCATCGCGTCCGTAACGCTCCTGGTGGCAGCGGCAACCTACGCCGCTGACATAGGGGAGCTTAAGGACGGCGCCGGACAAGGCGTTCGCACCGGTCACCAAGACTGCGTGCAGACGAGCGGCGCTGGCGCACCGAATTGTGATGGCGCCGCAGCCGCAGCCCCGACCGCAGCCCCTGCTGCCTCTAGCGCAGCTCCAGCCGCCTCCGCTCCCGCAGCAGCGGCCCCCGCTGCCGCGGTTGCTTCGAGCGCCGAGGGGGCTGGCGCATCGGATCATGGCCACGTTGGCACGGGAGGCGGTGCCGGAATCCGCACCGGGGCCGGTAACTGCCTGCACTCGGGCACCGGGGCAGGTGGTGCGCCCTGCGGCGACGCCGGCACAGCCACTGCAGCCGGTGGTGGAACTCAGGCTCCTGCAGCCAAACCGGCCGGCGCCGCCGCTGCGCCGGCAGCCGTTGCGGGTCCAGCCGGATCGGCCGCGGCGGGCGTGACGGGCGCCGGCCACGACGCGACTGCTGGACATTTGCGTGACGGCCACGGTTCACCAGTCTGGACCGGCAACAAGGAATGCGTGAATTTGGGCTTTTCCGTTGGCAAGGACCATGCAGCAGACTGCGTAGTCCAAGCGCCTGCCGCCAAGACGCCTGAACCGCCAGCGCCCACACAAGCCGCCGCCGTACCGCCACCGGAGAAGAAAGCTGAACCCCCAGCGCCGGCACCTGTTGCAACCGTCCCGGCGACGACCGAAGGGGTGAATGCCGACGCGGTTACCGATCCGACCACCAAGTGGTCGAAGCAGGGCGCGGCAGCCGCACCGGCCAAACCGGCCGAGGCGCCTGCACCTGCTCCGGCCCCAGCAGAAACGCCACCGGCCACGGCTGAAGCGCCTGCGGCCGTAACGGCACAGCCTGAAACGCCGTACCCGGCGCCGATGCCCGAATTCCCTGAACTCGAACCACGCCCGCAAGTGGAAGAGCAAGGCCCGATCGGCGACGCGCCTCCGTACGAAGTGCCCGGCCCGAACGTCGGCGGTCAGCCCGAAGTCGCATTGGTGCCGACCGACCCGCAAGGCGCTGGCGACGCCGCCAGCGATCCGGCCACCAAGTGGTCCAAAGAAGGTGCGGATGCTCAGCCGCTGGAAGGCTCGACGCAACTGCCGCAGGACAGCGTGGCCGGCACCCCGGTCGCGCCACCTGAGCCCGTTGCAGAGGCGCCGCGTGACCTGCAATCGCCCGAGCCGTATCAACCGGCAGCGCCGGCCGCCGTGCCTCCTCCGGAGAAAGTAGCGCAAGAAGCACCCCCACCGCCGAAGCCGGCGGAGCCGGAGAAAATCCCGGCACCCGAGTACGAGAAGTTCACGCTCGGCGCGGACGCGTTGTTCAAGTTCGACCGTTACACCCGCAAGTTCATGCTGCCCGAAGGCCGGCAGAAACTGGACGAGTTGGCGGCGACGTTGAACCGCTACACCGGCGTACAGTCGTTCAACATCATCGGCCATACCGACCGCATCGGCTCGCACAAGTACAACGATCGCCTCTCGCTGCGCCGCGCGGCGACGGTGAAGCAGTACTTGGCCGAGAAAGGCGTCGACGCCAACCTGATGAAGATCTCAGGCAAAGGCAAGCGCCAGCCGGTGGTCAACTGCCCGGGCAAGAAAGTCACCAAGAAACTCAAGGCTTGCTTGCAACCGAACCGCCGCGTGGAAGTGGAAGTCCGCGGCGAACGGCAAAAACAGTAACTGTTCCAAGGCACCGAAAAACCCGCGCTACGGCGCGGGTTTTTTTTGCCCAGCGCTTCGGTTATGTGCGTAGGCCTTGCCATGCTCATTCGCGCACTGCTATATAGGCTCGTCATCCCGGCGCAAGCCGTGATGATCCAGAACGCACTCACACCGAGTGGCGCCCGGCTTGCGCCGAGATGACCAAAGACCCGATGCCGAAACACTCCGCCGACACAATCCTCTACCCCCAATGGCTCGTTCCAGTGGAACCTCACGGCGTGGTGTTGGAGAACTACGCCGTCGTTCTCCGCACCGGGAAGATCGAGGCCGTGTTGCCGGCGCACGAAGCCAATGAACAATTCGATGCCGCGCAACGCATCGCTTTGCCTGAGCACGCGCTCATCCCAGGCTTAGTCAACGCGCACACGCATGCGGCGATGAGTTTGCTGCGCGGTCTTTCCGACGACTTGGCGTTGATGAAATGGCTCACCGAGCACATCTGGCCGACAGAGGCGAAGCACGTCGCACCGCAATTCGTCTACGACGGCACACTGCTCGCCTGCGCCGAGATGCTGCGCGCCGGAGTGACTTGCTTCAACGACATGTACTTCTTCCCTGAAGCCACGGCACAGGCCGCGCTCAAGGCCGGCATGCGCGCCACAATCGGCATGATCGCAATCGAGTTCGCTTCGAACTACGCCGCGAATGCCGAAGAGTATTTGCACAAAGGCATGGCGACGCGCGACGAGTTTCGCGACGAAGCACTGCTGACGTTTTGTTTCGCGCCGCATGCGCCGTACACCGTCACCGATCGCACCTTCGAGCAGATCGCAACCTTCGCTGCGCAACTCGACGTGCCGATCCACACCCACGTGCACGAGACACTCGACGAAATCGAGCGCAGCTTGCTCGAGCACCGCGTGCGTCCACTCGCGCGCCTGAAGCACTTGGATCTGCTCGGCCCGAACCTGATCGCGGTACATGCCGTCCACTTGAACGACGATGAGATCGAGCTGTTGGCCGAGCACGGCGTGCATGTCGCGCATTGCCCGAGTTCGAATCTGAAGCTCGCGAGCGGCTTCGCGCGCACCGCGGCGCTATTGAAAGAAAACGTCAATGTCGGCCTCGGCACCGACGGCGCCGCCAGCAACAATCGCCTCGATCTGCTGCAGGAGCTACGCTTAGCCGCGCTGCTCGGCAAAGCGGTGGGCAACAACCCGGAAGCGGTACCCGCCGCGCAAGCACTGCGCATGGCCACGCTCGACGGCGCACGTGCGCTGGGACTCGACGCGCACATCGGCGCCATCACGCCGGGCAGGCGTGCCGACTTGACCGCGCTCGATCTATCCGCGCTGGAGACGAACCCGTGCTACGACGTCATCTCGCAGATCGTCTACGCCGCCGGGCGCGAACACGTCACGCACGTTTGGGTGGAGGGAGAGCTTCTCCTTCAAGATCGTAAGCTTACGCGCTTGGATCCCGCCGAACTGCGCAGCACCGCGCGGCAGTGGCGCCAGCGCATATCGCTGTAGGGTAAAGGCAAGCAACCGCTTGATGGAGCGGGTCAACGATCATCCCGGCGAATCCAATATGCTTGCACCCAGCACTGGATTCTGCTTCCGCCGCAATGACGCCTACCTGCTGCATGGCGCCACCGATCCACCCGAAATATCCTGGGGACTTTTGCTCTAATATTTCTTATACTTCGCCGCTTTACCGCCTGGGGGACCAACGGCCGTTATGGCCTTGCTCGAAATCCGCAACGTCACGCGCCGCTTCGGCGATTTCGTCGCTGTCGATAACGTCAGCCTGGATGTTGCCGCCGGCGAATTCTTCACACTGGTAGGCCCCTCAGGCTGCGGCAAGACCACCCTGCTGCGCATGATCGCGGGCTTCGACCAACCCGATTCCGGACAGATCGTGCTTGAGGGCAAGAACCTGGAAGGCACGCCGCCGGAAGCGCGCAACGTGCACACCGTGTTCCAGAGCTACGCGCTATTCCCGCACATGACAGTAGAGCAGAACATCGCCTTTCCATTGCGCATGGCGAAAGTAGCCGATGCGGAGGTCAAGCCGCGCGTGGCCGAGGCACTGGAAGATGTGCGGCTCACCGACAAGGGCAAGCGCTACCCGCACGAACTCTCCGGCGGACAGCGCCAACGCGTGGCGCTGGCGCGCGCGCTGGTGAACCGGCCCAAGCTGCTGCTGTTGGACGAACCGCTCGCCGCGCTGGACGCCAAACTCAAGGAACAGATGCAACTCGAGCTGATCGAATTGCAGCGCGAAGTCGGCGTCACTTTCATTTACGTCACGCATGACCAGGGCGAAGCGCTGGCGCTGTCGCACCGCATCGCCGTCATGAATCATGGCGTCATCGAGCAGCTAGACGAACCCTCGAAAGTTTACGGGTTTCCGAAGAACCGCTTCGTCGCGGATTTCATCGGCACCTGCAATCTTTGGGAAGGCACGGTCACATCGGTGAGCGAGCGCGAGTTCGCACTTGATCTGGACGGCATCGGCCCGGCGCGGGCGCTGCCGAACGCAACCAGCAACGCTCTGCCACGGTCCGGTCAACGCGGTTGCTTAACGCTGCGCCCAGAGAAGTTGCGCATTGCCGCCGACCTCACCCCGACAGCGGAAGAAAACAGCGCCGCCGGCAAAGTGCACGATTTCCTCTATCTCGGCGACGTGACCATCTACATCGTCAATCTCGACGGCGGCGCACGTATCGAAGCGATGCTGCCCAACGCCGCGCCGGGGCGCACGCGCTTTTTCGAAGTCGGCGATCCAGTGAGAATCGCCTGGCGCGTCGACGCCGGGCATTTCATCGATGGCTGAGCGGCCGGCGCTCGGCGCCGAACCACGATGAACGCGCTGCGCGCTCGCATTTCGCGCTGGCCGGTCACCGCGCCGCCGACGCTGTACTTGGTGCTGTTTTTTCTCGCGCCCACGCTCATCATGGTGCTCGCCTCATTCCAATACCCGGGCGAGTTCGGCGGCTTGAGTCCGATCTTGATTGATGATCAGGGACATACTCGTCTGGATGTTACCGGAGAGAACTATGAGCGCGCCGTTTCCGAAAGCATTTACGCGCAGCTGTTCTTCAAGTCGCTCTGGTACGCGGTGTTGACGACGCTGCTGTGCCTGCTGCTCGCCTACCCGCTGTCGATGATGATCGCGCGCAGCCACAAGAAGTACCGCGATTTGCTACTACTGCTGGTGATCCTGCCTTTTTGGAGCAACTTCCTTATCCGCATTTACGCGTGGATGATCATCCTCGGTCCGCAAGCAGCACTGGCAAAAGCGGTCAATGCACTGCTCGGTGCCGCTGGCTTGGAACCGGTGTCGCTGCTGTTCTCCCCTTTCGCTGTGATCGTCGGCTTGGTCTATGTGCACTTGCCGTTCATGATCCTGCCGCTGTACGCGAACCTGGAGAAGCACGACCCGACGCTGCTGGACGCCGCGCAAGACTTAGGCGCCAACGGCTGGCAGCGCTTCTGGAAAGTGACGTTTCCGCTGTCGCTGCCAGGCGTGTATGCGGGCGCGGCGCTCGTGTTCATCCCGGCGCTCGGCGCCTTCGCCGTGCCGGATCTGCTCGGCGGCACCGACGCCATCATGATCGGCAACGTCATCAAGGAGCAGTTTCGCGAGGCGCGCGACTGGCCGTTCGGCGCGGCGCTGTCGTTCGTGCTGATGGCGGTCGCGCTGCTTGCCGCGCTCGCTGCCGCGTGGGCGGGCCAGCGCTACCAGCGGCGCGAGGCTTGAGGCATGCCCGCCGCTGCACCCGTGCCTGCCTCTAGCCGCATCTCGCGGCCGATGCGCGCTGCTTCGCTGGCGGTCTATTTGTTCCTATATATCCCGCTGATCGTCGTTATCGTCTACTCGTTTAACGCCTCGCGCGTGCAGAGCGGCGAGTGGGGCGGCTTCACCCTTGATTGGTACGGCAGGCTGCTACGCAACGAAACGCTGTTGAACGCGACGCTCAACTCGCTCATCATCGGTGTGGCCGCCGCTGCGATCGCCACGGTTCTCGGCACGCTCGCGGGTCTTGCCCTGCACCGCTACAAGCTGCGCCTGCTGCCGGTCTTGGTCTTGGCACCCGTTGCCATCCCGGAGATCCTGCAAGCGGTCAGTCTGGTGTTGTTCTTCAACGCCATCAACCTCACGCTCGGCATGGTGTCGATCATCCTGTCGCACGTGGCGTTCTGCATCTCCTTCGTCGCCATCGTGGTGCGTTCGCGCCTGCAAGGCATGGACGAGAGCCTGACGGAGGCCGCGCGTGATCTCGGCGCCACGCCGTGGCAAGCGTTCCGCCTGGTGACGCTGCCGCTCATCATGCCGGGCATCATCGCCGGGGCGTTGATGGCGTTCACGCTGTCGATCGACGATTTCGTCATCACGTTTTTTACTTCGGGCCCGGACGCCGCCACGCTGCCGCTGCAGATCTATTCGATGATTAAAGTGGTGGTAACGCCGGAAGTAAACGCGGTGTCGACCTTACTCATGTTGCTCACGCTAATTTTGATTATCATTGCCAACAAGATCGCGCCGAGCGCGTTGAGCGCCAAGTAGTCTTCCTTCCCCTTTGCAGGGGGCTAGGGCGGGGGGTTGGACGCAAGAAAATCGTGTCGACGAAGATTGAAACGGAGAACCGAATGAAAAAACTGCTGTGGGCAGTGCTGCTTGTTTCGGGTGTTATTACCAAACCGGCCTTGGCCGAAGATGTCCTGCACATCTACAACTGGAACAATTACATCGCCCCCGAGACCATGGAGCGCTTTAAGCAGTTCTGCAAGTGCAAAGTGGTCTACGACACCTACGGCGACAACGATGAGTTGTTGGCCAAGCTCGCCGCCGGGGCCAAAGGCTACGACATCCTGGTGCCGACCCAGAACGCCGTGGAAACGCTGATCAAGCAGAAGCAGTTGCAAAAGATCGACCATGCGCAAGTGCCGAACCTCAAGAACATCAATCCGGCCTACCTGAACCGCGAATTCGATCCGAACAACCAGTATTCGGTGCCGTACGCCTATACGGTCACGCTGATCGGCTTCAACGAACCGAGGATGAAGGAGCTCAACTATCCGACCGATAGCTGGGCCGCGATCTTCGATCCGAAGCTGCTAGCGAAGATCAAAGGCAAGATTACCGTGCTGGATTCACCCACGGAGCTGTTCGCGGCGGCCTACAAGTACCTCGGCTACTCCATCAACGACACCGACCCGGCCAAGCTGGCGAAAGCAAAAGAAGTCATTCTGAAAGCCAAGCCCTACTGGGCGGCGTTCAATAACACCAGCTACATCCCCGGCTTGGCGGCGGGCAACTTGTGGCTGGTGCATGGCTACTCTAACGACATGTTCCAGGCCAATCTGGACGCGCAGAGCAACAAGCGCACCTTTACCATCGGCGCGAGCGTACCGAAAGAAGGCGCCGTGTTCGCGCTCGACAACATGGTGATTCACAAATCGGCGCCACGGCCCGATCTCGCGCACAAGTTCATCAACTTCATGCTCGACGGCAAGAACTCCTCGGAACTCACTAATCTGATCGGCTCCGGCAACCCGAACACCGCGGCGCAGGCTTTCATCAAGCCAGAGATAAAGGGCAACAAAGGCATCTTTCCGGATCAAGATCTGCTCAAGAAGCTCGAGCAATCGAAGGACGTCGACGCCAAGTCGCGCCGCGAACGCAGCCGCGCTTGGACTGCGATCAAAGCGGCCAAAGTCAAGTGAGTCAAATGGGTGAATTGAGCACGCGCCGATGACGCTCTACGCCCTCGGTGAGCGCCGACCCGAGTTCCGCGGCGACTATTGGATCGCGCCGAACGCCACCGTAATCGGATCGGTGGTGTTCGAGAACAACGCGAGCGTCTGGTGGAATGCGGTAATACGCGCCGACAACGATCTCATCACGATCGGCGAGAACTCGAACGTACAGGAGTGTGCCGTGCTGCACACTGACGCCGGCGTGCGCCTTACACTGGGACGCGATGTCACTGTTGGCCATCAAGCCATGCTGCACGGGTGCACCATTGGCGACAACACTTTGATCGGCATTCAAGCGCTGGTGATGAACCACGCGGTGATCGGCAAGAACTGCATCATCGGTGCGGGCGCACTAGTGCCCGAGGGCAAAGTGATCCCGGACGGTTCCTTGGTGCTGGGCGTGCCGGGGCGCGTGCAGCGCAGCCTTTCGCTGGAAGACATCGCGCGCGTGAAGTGGAGCGCGGATGGCTACGTGGCGAACTTCAGGCGCTACCGCGAATCGCTGCGGTTGTTGCCTTCATAGTCGCTCGATTTGCTTACACCCCGATCTACCGCGACTGACAAACGCCCGCCGCCGCACGCTCTTCCGCTGTGCGCAGATTGGAACTGGATTTGCGCGAACCATCTTCGAAGTATTCTTCGGTGAGCTGCACCGCTCCGGCCGGATCGTAACAAGTCATCTTGATGAGTTGCCCGCGCCGGTACGCGGATTCGATGGCAACTTTTTGGTTGCGGTGATAGACACGCGCCACGCCCTCGCGTTCGCCTTGCGCATAGACTACGTCCGCCGCAAGCGAGCCGTCTTCACGGAATTCCCGTACTTGTCCGTGCGGCGTCAAGTACTCCCAATTGCGGTCGTTGAGATAAGTGCCGCTCACTTTGACTTTGCCGCTGTCCCAGTACTCCTCGACTTTAAGCAGCTTTATATCATCGGATGGAGCGATGGTTTTCTTGACGTTGCCGTTGCGGTAGTACAGCGTCTGCTTGACGCGGCGGTCGCGCTCGTACAGAGAATCTTCGAGCAAGCCGCCGCTTTCGGCGAATTCCTGCCACTGCCCATGCACTCTTCCATCCTTGACCGCGTAGCGTCGCAAGATCGCACCGCTAGCATGCGTTACCGTGTCGACATAGTCGCGCTCGCTACCAGCCGGATCGAACACGCGCTCCAGCGGATTGCCTTTGCGATCAGCAGTGCTCAGCGACAACAGCTTGCCGCTCCTGTAGACCAGCTTACCTTTGAGCGGCGCGCCCTTGCCATCGTGCAGCAGCACGGTCGATTCCTTGCCGTCGTGACCGCACGGTTGCACGTCTTCCGGCACCATCGACTTCGGCGCGCAGCGCAACTCCGTCACTTTGCCGTCGGCGGTCAAACGGATCGTCTTGTCGCTTTGCTCGCCGTTTTCGAACCACCACGCTTGCGCGAGCTTGGCGTTGGGGTACAACTGCCGCACCGCGCCGCGCGCCTTGCCCGCCTCCACGTTCATGCTGCACGCGAGTTGGCCGGTTTTGTCGTACACCTTGCCTTCTCCGTGCGGGAGATCATCCCGGTAGTTAAATTCCAGGCGCTGGTCGTTGTAGTCGACATACCATCCGGGGCCCTCGCGCTTGCCGTCCTTCCACTGAAACTGCGCGACCTGCTTGCCTTCGCGCGAAGCGCAACGTTCCAGGCCATTCTTCGGCTCGGCGCCATTCTCCATCACACAATCACCCGAGCGCTGCGAGACTTGCCCGCCGGCACGGGCAATAAAGCTGCATTGATCGGCGTGCGTGACGCTTGCGGCACTGGCCAATGTGAACACAAAAACACGAACCACAAGGACGGGTATAGGCTGCACGGCTATCTCGAAAAGGCCTTCTTCACACGCGCCCAATCCTCGATCGCCGCCTCTTGACCGTGCGTAATCTGTATCGTGAATTGCGTGTAGCCCGCATCGCGCATGGCGCCGATGCGTTCGATCAATTCTTTCTCGGTCGCGGTGAAGCTGGCAGTGCGGATCAGATCCGCCGTCACAAAGCGGCGCTCCTCGGGCCGCACGAACAGCAGGTGGCCGCGATGATTGCTGAGGTAGCGCGCATCCTCCGGTTGAAAACCGCGCGCCAGTTCGATGTAGCCGCGCACCGCATCCGCTACGCTGGCATCGGTGGGGCTAAAGTTGCGCAAACCTGCGAGCGCCTCGTCCGCCGCGCGATGCAGATACAACGCCGCACGCGGCCCGGCTTGCGCCATCGCGCGCGGCGAGTCGTAGGGTTCGCCGGGTTGCAAGACGCAGCCGAGCGCGAAGGCAATGGCGGAAAGCTCCGAGCGCACGTGCCCGGCGGCAGCCCAGCTTGCTTGCATGTCTTCGAGAGCGCTCGTACCGGACTCTAGGTCACCGACGAAGTTCACCCAACCTGCGCGCAGCTTGGCGACGAAGGTGCGCGCCCGCGGACCGTACGCGGAGACGTGCAGCGCGACCGGGTCTTTGGTGTTGATGAGCCCAAGTTCGGGATTCAGGAAGCGGATCTTGTGGCGCGCACCCTCGAACTCCGCCTCAACCGTCTCTTCGCGCAGCAGTGCATAGACGACGCGGATGTACTCTTCCATGTCCGCCAGCTTGATGGCATCCATGCCCATCGCGCGCCGCGCGGTAAAACCGGTGCCCACACCGAAGTCGATGCGCCCTGGTGCAAGCTGGTTGAGTGTGGCGAACGCGCTCGCCGTCACCGGCGCGATGCGATTCGACGGCACCAGGACGCCGGTGCCGAGCCTGATGCGAGAAGTCTTCGCCGCCGCCGCGCCCATGGCGACGAAGCAGTCGGCGCACAGCATTTGCGTGTCGTAGAACCAGGCGTGCGTGAAGCCCAATTCCTCGGCGCGCTGAACGATTTTCCAAGAGTCCGCCGCGGTTGCGACTGCGATGCCAAACTCCATGACAGCTCCCGGTAGCGTGAAAACCAAATGCCTGGCTGCGCTCCTGCACCGCTTACGCGGCGACAGCCCTACCCTAATACGACGTCGAACGTTTCCTGGTTGTACGCGTTTTCCACTTGCAGCGAAATGCGCTTGCCGATTTGCCCCTCCAACTCGGCAAGGCCCGCGGCCTCCTCATCGAGGAACAAATCGATCACGCCGGGCGCCGCGAACACGCGGTATTCGCGCGCCTCAAACTGGCGTGCGGTACGCAATATCTCACGCAGAATTTCGTAGCACACGGTGCGCGCGGTCTTGATCTCGCCGCGGCCTTGGCAGATCGGGCACGGCTCGCACAGCACGTGCGCCAAGCTCTCGCGCGTGCGCTTGCGCGTCATCTCGACCAGCCCCAGTTGAGTAAAACCGTTCACGGTGGTACGGGTTCGGTCGCGCGAGAGCACTTTCTTCAGCTCCGCCAGCACCGATTCGCGGTGTTCGACGCTCTCCATGTCGATGAAATCGACCAGGATGATGCCGCCGAGGTTGCGCAGACGCAGTTGCCGCGCGATCGTCTGCGCCGCTTCGAGGTTAGTGCGGAAAACGGTGTCATCGAAGGTGCGTCCGCCGACGAAGGCGCCGGTGTTGACGTCCACGGTGGTGAGCGCCTCAGTTTGGTCGAAGATGATGTACCCGCCGGACTTCAGTTCCACCCGGCGCGCCAGCGCGCGCTCGATCTCCTCCTCCACGGCGAACACATCGAACAGCGGCCGCTCGCCCATGTAGTGCTCGATGATCGGGTAAACGCCCGGGCTGTAGTTTTCGGCGAATTTGCGCATTTCATCGAAAGTTCCGCCGGAATCGACCAAAATGCGCTCGGTATCTTCCCCGACGAAGTCGCGGATCACGCGCGTGGGCAGGTGCAGGTCTTGGTACAACAAACTTTGCGCTGGAGCGGATTTGGCTGCCTCTTGGATGCCGCCCCAGAGTTTGTGCAGGTAGTCGACGTCGTGATGCAGATCTTTGTCACTCGCGGACTCCGCCACCGTGCGTATGATGTAGCCGCCCGCTTCGTTCGGCGGCAGCAGTTGCTGCAGCGTCTCGCGCAGGTGTTCGCGCTCGGCTTCATTCTGAATGCGCTGCGAAATGCCGATGTGATGTTCCTGCGGCAGATACACCAACAAGCGGCCGGCGATGCCGATCTGCGTCGACAGGCGCGCGCCCTTGCTGCCGATCGGATCTTTGATCACTTGCACCATGATCGGCTGGCCCTCGGTCAACAGGCGCTCGATCGGCTTGGTTTCGGAGCCGCCGTTGCTGCGCTCGATGAAGATATCGGCCACATGCAAGAAGGCAGCGCGCGGCAATCCGATTTCGACGAAAGCAGACTGCATGCCCGGTAGCACGCGTGCCACGCGCCCGAGATAAATGTTGCCAACCAACCCGCGCGCGGCGGCACGCTCGACGTGCAACTCCTGTACGGCGCCGGCTTCGATGACCGCTACGCGCGTCTCCTGCGGCGTAACGTTAATGAAGATCTGCTCACTCACAACACAGTCAGGCCGAACAGCTTGAGCAGTTGTGAGGTTTCAAAAAGCGGCAAGCCGACGACGCCCGAGTAGCTACCCTCGATGCGCTCGATGAAGGCGCCCGCGCGCCCTTGGATCGCGTAGCCGCCGGCCTTGTCCATCGGCTCGCCGGTGGCGACGTAGTTGCGCACCTCATCCGGCGTCAGTTCCCGAAAACGCACCGCAGTGGAGGAAAGCTTCACCTCACAGCGCTCCTCCAGCGCCATCGCCACCGCCGTGAATACCGTGTGTTCGCGCCCGGACAAGCGATTGAGCATTTCGGTCGCATCGGCGCTGCTTGTGGGCTTGCCCAAGAACGTGGCGTCGAGCGCGACGACAGTATCCGCGCCCAGCACCGGCAAGCGCCGTAGACCACGCTGCTCGGAGCGCAGCCAGCCGATCTCGGCTTTGCTGCGCGCCAAGCGTAGAGCGGAGTCGGCCGGGCTCTCGCCGGGCTGCGGCGCCTCTACGACGTCGGCGCGCGACTCCGGGAAGCTGCGCAGCATCAACAGCTCAAAATTGACTCCTATCTGTTTCAGCAACTCGCGCCGGCGCGGACTTCTGGACGCGAGATAGACGCGTTTATCGACGATCGGCATGGTTCGTTATTTTCCTGCGCTAGGCGAGCGCACTCCTCGTCCGGGATTTTACAGTAGCACGCTGCCGGGTTACGCTCGATGATAGGGATGCCCTTTCAGAATGCTTGCCGCGCGGTACAACTGCTCGATCAACACCACGCGCGCCAGCGCGTGCGGCAGCGTGAAGCCCGAGAGCGACAACGTCATGTCCGCCTGCGCGCGTATCGCGGCGTCGACGCCGTCCGCGCCGCCGATCAAGAAAGCAACGGTAGGCTGGCGCTGCAGCCAATCCTTCAAGCGCGCGGACAACTGGGCGCTGCTCCACGGCGTGCCGCGCTCATCGAGCAGAACCTGCAGCGCAGCGCTCGGCAACGCAGATCGCATTCGGCTTGCTTCGAGTTGCAGCAACGTCGCGACGGGCTTGCCAGCAACGCGCGCAGCCGGTTTTATCTCGACCAGCTTGACGCCCAATTCCTTGGGCATGCGCTTCAAGTATTCCTGCACGGCGGCTTCGGCCCAGGCCGGCATTTTGTCGCCGACGCTGAGGATATGAATCTGCAAGCGATCAGTCCGACGCCGCCGTCTTGCCGGCCAGCCGCTTGGCAGGTTTGCGCGCCGGTTTGCGGGCGGCAGTGCCGCCGCCGACCACGGTCTTCTTCGCGCC
>CAZAWU010000090.1:12132-15372 GCA_964488915.1 uncultured Burkholderiales bacterium | reverse complement strand
CTGCTTTTTCGGTTTGCAAACACTGCTAAGAATTCGAGCGAGAAACCTCGATCCCACGAGCGGCAGCAATCTGGGCGAACTGTACATCGCGACCGCCGCTCTTCGCCGATACTTGACGCAAGATTGTGCGGCGCAAGCGGCAGCGGCCGGGACCCGCCGGGCGCCAGACGCGTTGTTCTGACGCTACCTGTTAGCTCGAATCACGTTTCTTACATGTTAGTGCTTTTCTTCCGCGGGGTCCGCGTGCGCTTCGCCGGCCGCTGATTCTTTTTCGCCTTCCGCCGCATGGGCGCCGGCGTCTTCGGTTGCCGCTTCGCCGTGCTCAGCGGCCGCGACCTTGGTGTCCTCCGCGCCGGCTTCGGCGTGCGCGGTGTCGGCCGCCTCACCGTGTTCCGCGCTACCCTCGCCGTGGCCGGCGTCGGCATGCGCCTCGTCTTGCGCCTTGGGCTTTTCTTGCGGTTGGACTTCGGCGATCTTGTTCTCGCGCATGTAGTCGTTCATCTCTTTCCAACCTTCGAATACCGCGCCGCGCAGGGCGTCGGCATTCATGGCGAAGCAATCTTCGATGGCGCGGCCGGCATGGCGACAGGCGGCGCCGGTGGCTTTGCCGTCCGCGGCGAGTTGGGCGGGATCTTCTTTGTTGCAGCCGGCCAGGGTTGCGGCCAGCGCAACGGCGAGCAGGGACTTAACGCGACGCATGCTTAACCTCTCCGTTTGTTGCATGAACAGTCCTACTGGCGAGTTATCGGCAGCAGCGGCCGATAGTTGAGCCCCGCGCTGAAGGGCGCGCGCGGGCTTTCGCGTAACATACCGGCCTATGCGAATCAATGGAGTGCACATCGACGACACCTTCGCCGAAGCCTTCGGCATGCGCGCAACGCGCGTGTTGGTCACCGCGCACAATTTGAAGTGGGCGTTGCACGCGGCCAGTGCGGCGACGGGGTTTGCTACTTCAGTCATCGCTTGCGGGGCGGAGGCCGGTGTGGAGCGCACGCTCGAACCGAGCGAGACACCGGACGGCCGCGCGGGCGCTTCGATCCTGCTGTTCGCCATGTCCTCCAAGGACCTCGCTAGCCAGTTGCAGCGGCGCATCGGTCAGTGCGTCATGACTTGTCCGACCAGCGCGGCTTTTTCCGGCCTAGAAAACGCAGAACGGCTGCCCTTGGGCAAGGCGCTGCGCTACTTCGGTGACGGGTTTCAAATCTCCAAGCTGATCGGCGGCAAGCGCTATTGGCGCGTGCCGGTGATGGACGGAGAATTCTTGTGCGAAGAAACGGCCGGCATGGTGCGCGCAGTGGGCGGCGGCAACTTCTTGGTGCTGGCGCGTGACGTCTCCGCGGCGCTCGCAGGCGTGGAGGCCGCGATCGAGGCGATGCGTAAAGTGCCGAACGTCATCATGCCGTTCCCGGGCGGTGTGGTACGTTCGGGTTCCAAAGTGGGCGCCAAGTACAAGGGCATGATCGCGTCCACCAACGATGCCTTTTGCCCGACGCTGCGCGGCGTGACGAACACGGAGTTGAGTCCCGACATTGGTTGCGTGATGGAGATCGTCATCGACGGCTTGACCGAGGCCGATGTGCGCCGCGCCATGCTGGCTGGCATGCGGGCGGTGTGCGCGCTCGGCGCAGCGAGCGGCATCCGGCGCATCTCCGCGGGCAATTACGGCGGCAAACTCGGACAGTTTCATTTCAAGCTGCGCGAGATCATGAAGGACGCACACTGATGGCTTGGTTGCTGCTTCTCGTTGCTGGACTGCTCGAGATCGTTTGGTTGGTGCTGCTCAAGCAAAGCGGTGGCTTCCAAAAAATGGGCCTCGGCGTGTTGAGCTACGCCGTCGCCTTCGTCAGCTTCGCGCTGCTGGGGCTGAGCTTGCGGTCGCTCCCGGCGGGCACTGCCTACGCGGTTTGGACCGGCGTTGGCGCGGCGGGCGGCGCCATCGCCGGTGTGCTTTGGTTTGCCGAGCCCGCCGACACGCTGCGTATCGCGTTCATTGTGCTGATCGTTGTCGGCATCGTCGGCTTAAAACTCACGACGCATTGAACATGCCGCGCGCGCTGACCCTCGCCTTGCGTTCGTTGCCGCAGCAGCGCGTGGACTGTTCCCCGTTGACGCCCGACGCGCTCGCCGGCAAGTCGCTTGCCGAGATCGCTGCGGTGGAATGCCACAGCGGCAATCGCAAGTTGCGCGTTGAAGAACTGTTTCGCGTTCACGGCGACGATACGGCCAACATCGTGGTCGAGTGCGAGGGCGACAAACTGGAGCGCATCGGCGCGCGGATGACGCAGGGCAGCTTGCGCGTCGAGGGCGACTGTGGCGCTTACGCCGGCTTGCAGATGCGCGGCGGCGAACTGCACGTGCGCGGCAGCGCGGGCGCGTTCGCGGCGTGCCAAATGCGCGGCGGCATGTTGCGGATCGATGATGACGCCGGCGATTTTCTCGGCGCAGCCTTGCCAGGCGAGACGCGCGGCATGGCCGGCGGCACCGTAATCGTGAAAGGCAATGTGGGCGAGCGCTGTGGCGATCGCATGCGCCGAGGAGAGATTCTCATCGAAGGACACGCCGGCGACTACTGCGGCGCGCGCATGCTGGCCGGCACCATCGCGGTCATGGGTAGCGTCGGCGCGCGGCTCGGTTTTGCCATGCAGCGCGGCAGCGTGCTGCTGCGCGCGCAGCCGCTCGACATTTCGCCCACGTTCGGTGACTGCGGTGTGCACGAGTTGGCGTTCTTGAGGCTGTTGTTCCAATCGTGGTCGGCATGGCCGAGCCGCTTTGCGCAGTTCGCGGCGCCAACGCGGGTGCGCAGAATTGTCGGCGATCTCGCTAACGATGGCAGGGGCGAGATTTTGGTTTCCACGGGGTCCTAACCCAATACAGCCCCCTGTTTTAATCGACGAATAATGCCCTTACTCATTGTGTCGGCTATAGTATATGAGGTATCAAGGATCGGGTGCTATCGATCGATATGAAACCCAAGCTTAGCGTGCGCATTCGCTTGATCCATGGCGACGACTTCGCCATCGGCCCTGGCAAAGCGGATCTGCTCGAGGCGATCGATCGCACCGGTTCGATTTCCGCCGCGGCGCGCCAATTAGGCATGGCTTACCGGCGCGCCTGGCTGCTGGTCGACAGCATGAACCGCTGCTTCCGCTCCCCTTTGGTGGAAACGGCCGCAGGCGGTGCGGCCGGCGGTGGCGCGGTGGTGAGCGAACTGGGGCGCGAAGTGCTGCAGCGCTTCCGCGC
>CAZAWU010000090.1:9084-12032 GCA_964488915.1 uncultured Burkholderiales bacterium | reverse complement strand
TTGTGCGTCTGCGCCCCGTCGCGGGCACAAGACTTGACCGATCTGCTCGACGTGCTGAAAGAGAAGGGCATCCTCACGCAAGAGGAATACGACCGCGTCATGGCGCGGCAGAAAGTGAAACGCGAGTCGGCGCGGGAAGAGATCAAGTTTCGCGCTGCCGAGGCGGCCAAGGAGGAGATCAAGGCCGCCACCAAGGACGACGTCAAAGGCGGTTTCCGCGACGGCTTCACGTTCGAATCGCCGGATAAGCGCCACAGCATTGCGCTGCGCGGTCGCGCGGAACTCGACTACCGCCAGTTCGGCGGTGACGACGGCGCCAACGCCGATACCTTCGATCTGCGCCGCGCGTACTTCAGCATGGAAGGCAAGCTATACGATAACTACGAGTACCGTCTGCGCGGCAATTTGAGCACGCTGAACGGTCCGGCCACGACGGTGTGCACGGCAGTCGGCCCGACTAGCGCCAGTGACCCCACGCCGCGCTGCACGCAGACGGCCGCGGTGGCGAACACATCCAACACCAGCCTCGACGAAGCGTGGCTCAACATCAATTGGTGGAAGGCGGCGCAGTTCAAGTTCGGTCAATTCAAAATGCCGTACAGCTTGGAACAGTTGACGACGGAGCTGTACACGGATTTTCAGGAGCGCTCCATGGGCGATGCGATCTCGGCGGGCAAGGAGCGCGGGGCTCAGCTCTGGGGCTATCCCAAGGACGGTCTGTTCTACGCGCTGGCGTTCTCGAATGGGCAGGGCGTCAACGCCAACGAAACCAACAATACTGTCGACAACCAAGACTTCCTCGCGCGCGGCAGCGTCAATTTCGGCGAACTCTCCGGCAAGCGCAATTTCGTCGCGCATTTGGGTGCGTCCTATTCGGACGGCAAGCTTCCTATTGCCGCGGCTTTCAGTGGCCGCACCGAGGCGCGCGGGATTATCTTTTTCACGCCGAACGCGTTTACCGGCGACGACGTCGATCGCAGGCGTCTGGGGTTGGATGCGGCGCTGGCTTTCGGCCCGGTCAAACTGCAAACGGAGTGGATGCAGGCAAACTATCAAGGACGCAGCGCCGCCAGCGCGGCTGGCGCCGTGGCGACGGATTTCGACAAGGATATCAACGCCTACTACGCGAGTTTGACGTGGCTCGTCACGGGCGAGCGCTACGCGGATGCTTACCGCAATGGATTGTTCAGCCGCACGCGGCCGCTGAGCAACTTCAAACCGGGTAGTGGCGGGCGTGGCGCGTGGGAGCTTGGGCTGCGCTACAGCCGGTTCGACGCCTCCGACTTTGAAACCACGACTGCGGCGTCGGTCGGCTCCGGCGTGAAACCGGCCACGAGCGCGAACGAAGCCAACGCGCTGACGTTCGGCATCAAATGGCTGCCGAATCCGAATGTGCGTCTGATGCTGAACTACATCCAAACCAAGTTCGATACGCCCGTGACGGTGGCGAACACCGGGCGCGCGGGCACGACTGCGGTGCTAGACAAGGAACGCGCGGTCACATTCCGCACTCAAGTGGATTTCTAGATTGCGGTGATGGGCAAGAACACGTTCGCGTCAGTCGGCAAACGCATGCTTCGGGCTGTGGCGATGCTCGCGTCAATAGCTTTTGCTGGCACGGCGCTTGGGCAAGAGTTGACCGTGTCGGCGGCAGCGAGTCTCACCGACGCTTTCCGCAAGCTTGGTCAGCACTTTGAGCAAGCCCATCCCGGCAGCAAAGTCGTGTTCAACTTCGCCGCCTCGGATGTGCTGCTGCGCCAGATCATTGAGGGCGCACCCGTCGACGTGTTCGCCTCTGCCGACACTAAGGCGATGGACAACGCTGTTTCTCAGAACGCGATCAACCCAGCGACGCGCGCCAATTTCGCGGGCAACCGTCTCCTATTCGTGCTGCCTAGCGATAGCAAGTTGACTCCTGCGGCGCTCGCGGACTTGCGACAACCGTCGCTCAAGCAAATCGCCATCAGCCAACCGGCGGCGGTTCCGGCCGGGCGTTACGCGAAGGCCGCTCTGGATGAAGCCAAGTTGTGGAGCGCGTTGGAGGATAAGTTCATCTATACCCAGAACGTGCGCCAGAGCCTGGACTACATCGCGCGCGGTGAGGTCGATGGCGGCTTCGTCTACGCCACCGACGCAGCGTTGATGCGCGAAAAAGTGAAGATCGCTTTTGAGATTGCCACGCCGCAGCCGGTCATTTACCCGATAGCGGTGACGCGGCGCAGCAAGCAAACCGAGCTTGCGCGACAGTTTGTCGATCTGGTCAAATCCCCCGCCGGCCAGCAAATCCTCACCGAGCACGGCTTCACCAAACCATGATCGCTTCTCGTGCCTGCACTCAATGATGCGCTTGTTCCGCTCCTGCTGACGCTCAAAGTCGCCGCTTGGGCGACGCTGATCGCATTCGTGTTCGCGCTGGCATGGGCGTACGTGCTAACGCGTTTTCGCGTCTGGGGCCGCGAGGCGATTGATGCCGCGTTCACCTTGCCGATGGTGCTGCCGCCTACGGTGCTCGGTTACTACCTGCTGGTTCTGATCGGCCGTCGCAGTGCGCTCGGCAGTTGGCTGGAAGACACGCTCGGCATCCGCTTGATTTTTACCTGGCAAGGCGCGGCGCTGGCGGCTTCGATCGTCGCGTTTCCGCTCGTCTACAAGGCGGCGCGCGCGGCGATGGAAGATGTCGAGCATCAGTTGGAAAAGGCGGCGCGTCTGCTCGGCGCGAGTGAGACAAAAGTATTCTTTCGCGTGACGCTGCCGCTCGCTTGGCGCGGCGTGCTGGCCGGTACCATGCTCGCATTCGCGCGCGCGATGGGCGAATTCGGCGCCACGCTCATGATCGCCGGCAGCATCCCCGGCAAGACGCAGACGATGTCGATCGCGATCTACGAAGCGGTGCAGGCTGGGCGCGACGATGTCGCGAATTTCCTAGTGATCGTGACTTCAGTGGTGTG
>CAZAWU010000090.1:0-8984 GCA_964488915.1 uncultured Burkholderiales bacterium | reverse complement strand
AGGCTGGGCGCGACGATGTCGCGAATTTCCTAGTGATCGTGACTTCAGTGGTGTGTGTGTTGGTGTTGTTGGCTTCGGGTAAGTTGTTGCAGCGGGAGCATTATTAGCATGGGTAATGCCGGGCAACAGCAACACGCGGGTCTCGCCATGCTCGTCTGCACGTGTGGGCCCTACGAACTTTGTCCCTTGCAGGCTGGTTCGTCATGAAACTCGACGTCGCCCTTCGCAAAAAACTCGCCGCTCACGGCCGCGTGTTCTGCCTCGACGTCGTATTCCAATCGAGCGCGGACATGATCGTCATCTTCGGCCCGTCCGGCTCGGGCAAGAGCGTGACGATTCAAACCATCGCGGGGCTGCGCGATCCCGACGCCGGCCGCATAGTGCTCAATGGCCGCGTCCTATACGATTCGGACACGGCCATCGACTTGCCGGCGCGCGCGCGCAACATCGGCTACGTGTTCCAAGACTACGCGCTGTTTCCTCACCTGAGCGTCGCCGAGAACGTCGGCTTCGCCATGCTCGGCAATGTGTTCGGCAGGCTCGCGAAAAGCGTCGAAGCCGAAATCGCCAATTTTCTGCGCGGCTTCGAGTTGCACGAACTGGCGCGCGGCTACCCGCGCCAGCTCTCGGGCGGACAGCGCCAGCGCGTGGCGCTTGCCCGCGCGCTCATTCGCAAACCGGATCTGCTGCTGTTGGATGAGCCGTTCGCGGCACTGGATCCGCTGCTGCGCAACCGTATGCGCCGCGAGTTATTGGAGATCCGCGCGCGCTTCGGCGTGCCCATGATCGTCATCACGCACGATCCCGAGGATCTCCAATTCTTTGCCGACGACTTGCTGTTATTCGACGCTGGCCAAATAAAGAGTGTGCATCGCTCCAGCGTTTCGCAACGCCGCACAATGATTCAGGAGCTGTTGGCGCAGATGTGAAATCTCTGCAGTATCAGTTCATGACTAAGGATCTAAGCTAATCCTGGAGAAGACCTAACTGGAGTATAAGATTCGGGCCGCTCTCCCAAACAGTGCCCGTAGCATCTCGCAAGGTTGACTCGTAAACAGCGTGTAACAAGCGCTTTCTATATTCGCGTTCCAGTTCCATCACTTTGGAAGGCACGCGATGAAATACCTCGGCGACGACGGCGTTAGCAACACTTCGCACAACCCCCATTTCTCGGAAGTATTGGAAGTCAACGTACAGCGGCGCCGCTTGCTGCAAGGTAGTCTCGGCGCAGCGGCTCTGAACTTTTTCGGCTTAGGCGTGAGCGGGCTAGCGATGCGCAGTCACGCGGCTTCGGCTAGCGCAGGCATCCGCTTCAACCCGATCAGCGCATCCTTGGAAGACACGGTGCGCGTGCCTATCGGCTACAAGTGGAAAGTGCTGTACGCGTGGGGCGACCCAATTTCCAGCGGTCCGGCGTTCGCGCAAGACGCCAGCAACAGCGCGGCGGATCAGGCAGTGCAAGCGGGGATGCATCACGACGGGATGCATTTCTTCCCGCTGCCGCGCCCCGAGCGTGACGGCCACCGTCACGACGAGAGCGGCGCTGGCCGCGGCGCTTTGCAGCGCGGCTTGCTGGCGATCAATCACGAGTACACCGATGACGGTTTGCTGCACCTGGGCGGCGTCGAGCCTTGGACGGCGGAGAAAGTGGCCAAATCGCAGGCAGCGCACGGCGTGTCGGTTATCGAAGTACGCAAGCGCCACCATGGCGCCGCAGGGCGCGGCGAGTGGCAAGTCGTGCGCCCTTCGCGCCGGGCGCGCCGCATTACCGCCAGTACGCCGATGCGCTTGAGCGGTCCGGCGGCAGGACATCAAAGCCTGCGAACTTCCTATGATGCTGGCGGCATCATGGCACGGGGCACGTTAAACAACTGCGCCAATGGTGCGACGCCTTGGGGCACTTATCTGACTTGCGAGGAGAACTGGAACGGCTACTTTGCGCAACCCGGCACCGTCAGCAACGACGAAAAGCGCTACGGCATCAGCGCCACCGGCGCCGGCTACCGTTGGCACGAGTTCGATCCGCGCTTCAATGTCGCCCTCGAACCGAACGAGCCAAACCGTTTCGGTTGGGTAGTGGAGATCGATCCGTACGACCCTGACTCCGTGCCGGTCAAGCGCACCGCGCTGGGCCGCCTCAAGCATGAGGGCGCCACCACGACTATCGCAAAAACCGGTCATTTGGTTGTGTACATGGGCGATGACGAGCGCAACGAGTACATCTACAAGTTCGTCAGCCGCGACAAGGTCGATCGCCGTAACGCAAGTCGCAATCGTGGCTTGCTCGATGCCGGCACGCTCTATGTAGCGAAGTTCAATGCCGATGGCAGCGGGCAATGGCTTGCGCTGGTGCACGGACAGAACGGACTGACTCTTGAGAACGGCTTCGAAACGCAAGCGGATATCTGCATTCGCACGCGGCAAGCGGCTGATCGCGCCGGAGCCACGATGATGGATCGTCCAGAGTGGATAGCCGTGCACCCGCACACGCAGGAAGTCTATTGCACGCTGACCAACAACAACCGCCGCGGCACGACGCCGGCCTCCAGCAACGCAGCAGATGGCACCAGCGCCGCGGGCTCAGCCCGGCCGCCGCTTGACCATGCCAATCCACGCCGCGACAACATCTACGGTCACATCATCCGGTGGCGCGAGGCGAACGGCGATTGCGCCGCAACCGCATTCGCGTGGGACATTTTTGTAAGCTGTGGCGATCCCAGCGACCCGGGACGCAATCGCGCCACCGACCCCAATCCACGTCCAAACTACGCCGGGAACATCAACGGCGACACTTTTGGAAGTCCCGATGGACTATGGTTCGATCCAAGCGGCATCTTGTGGATACAGACTGACATTTCCACCAGCGTGGTTGGATTCGGTTCCGGCACGGGCGACCCGGCCAAGGAAGCGTACGCCAACATCGGCAATAACCAGATGCTCGCCGCGGATGTGGCAACGGGCCAAATTCGCCGCTTCCTTACCGGCCCGCAGAAGTGCGAACTCACCGGCATTACCATGACGCCGGATCGGCGCGCGTTGTTTGTCAACATTCAGCACCCCGGCGAAACCAGCAGCGAGCGCTCGGACCCCAACAATCCCAAAGCGCTTAGCTCGTGGCCCGATGGCGCTGCAGGCGGGCGGCCGCGCTCGGCGACGATTGTGATTGAGCGCGAGGATGGCGGCCCGGTAGGCGGGTAGTGGTAGTCGTGCCATGCGCGGGCTGGGCGGCAGGGCCCGGCCCGCGCGTCACGAAACTGTCATCGCTTTGTCATCTCGCCGTAACAGCGGCTTGCTTTAATGAACCGCAAATATGAGAAAAACGAGGCACGGTCACTGAAGCAGCAAGCACCGAAGCACTACCGCAGCATCTGGATCTCCGACATTCACCTCGGCACCCCGGGCTGTCAAGCGAAGTATCTGCTCAATTTCCTGCGGCACCACGAATCCGATTACCTCTATCTGGTCGGCGACATCGTCGACGGCTGGCAAATCAAGCGCTCCTGGTACTGGACGCAGGAGCACAACGACGTGGTGCAGAAGCTGCTGCGCAAAGCGCGCAAAGGCACCAAAGTTATCTATGTGGCCGGCAATCACGACGAAGCGCTGCGCAACTTCCTCGGTTATTCGTTCGGTGGCGTGCGCATTGTCGACGAGGCGGTCCACACGCTCGCTGATGGCCGCCGTCTATGGGTGGTGCACGGCGATCTCTATGACGGTGTGGTGCAGCAGGCGAAGTGGCTCGCTCTAGTGGGCGACCAGTTGTACGCGCTGATTCTCAAGCTCAACCGCTGGTTCAACCATCTGCGCGCCAAGCTCGGCTTGGAGTACTGGTCGCTGTCGCAGTACTTAAAGCACAAGACCAAGAACGCGCTCAATTTCATCACCGATTTCGAAGGCGCTGTCGCGCGCGAGGCGAAGCGGCGTGGCCTGCAAGGCGTGGTGTGCGGGCACATTCACAAACCAGTGATCAAGGAGATCGAAGGCGTGCTCTATTGCAACGACGGCGATTGGGTCGAGAGCTTGTCCGCGTTGGTGGAAACGTATGAGGGCCAGTTGCAGCTTATCGAGTGGCAGCGCTTGCTGGGGCACGGCAGCGCCGAAAACATGAAGCACGAAGAGGAGGCCTACGCGTGAAGGTGATGGTGGTGACGGATGCCTGGCTGCCGCAGGTCAACGGCGTGGTGACGACTTTGGGGCAGATCAGGCGTGGACTAGAACAGCGCGGGCACGCCGTCGACTTTGTCACGCCCAATGAGTTCGCTTCGCTTCCATGCCCGACTTATCCGGAGATTCGCTTGAGCATCCTGCCCTATGCGAAGCTGCGCCGGCGCATCGAAGCGCTGCAACCCGACGCCGTGCACATCGCGACAGAAGGGCCTTTGGGCCTCGCTGCGCGCAAGTACTGTTTGCGCAACGCATTGCGCTTTACCACGGCCTACCACACGCGCTTTCCCGAGTATGTGCAGGCGCGCACGCGCCTGCCGGTGGGCGTGAGCTACGCATGGTTGCGGCGCTTTCACAATTCGGCGCAAGCGGTGATGGTCCCCACACCGGCTATCCGCGACGATTTGGCCCGGCGCGGTTTCGTCAACACCGTGCTGTGGACTCGAGGCGTGGATACGGCGACTTTTGCGCCGCGCGAACGCACCGCGCTGGAAACGCGGCGACCGATCTTCTTGTATGTCGGGCGCGTGGCGGTAGAAAAGAACATCGAGGCGTTTCTCAAGCTCGATTTGCCTGGTTCGAAGTGGGTGGTAGGGGAGGGGCCGCAACGCGAGAAATTGGAAAAGGCTTATCCGGAAGTCTACTTCGCCGGCATCAAGACCCCCGAAGAGTTGGCGCGTTTCTATAGTGCGGCCGACGTGTTCGTGTTCCCCAGTCTCACCGATACATTTGGGCTGGTCATGCTGGAAGCGCTCGCTTGCGGCACACCGGTAGCCGCGTTTCCGGTAGCGGGGCCGATCGACGTCATCGGCAAGGAGAAAGTCGGCGTGCTCGACAATGATTTGCGCGAGGCTTGTTTACGCGCTTTGCATATATCGCGTGAGGACGCGCGCCGTTTCGCCGAGCGCCATTCGTGGGCGAAGAGCATCGAGCAGTTCGAATCTTATCTGACGCAAGCGCGTGCCCCAGCCACCACTCCGCGTGCGCGGGTTCAGCCGGCACAAAGCTAAGCATGCGCAGCGGTCTGTAATAAAACCGTCACATGACTGTAATTAAATTTAGCTCGAAAAGCCCAGCGCCGCGCTCGCTGCGTGGTTCTTTAGGACTACTGTCGCGTCATGCTGGGCCGCATGTTGACCCGTTCCCTTGTAGAGGAAGAAAAATGGCATCTATGCTTTTACGCAATGGCAAGTTTGCATTGCTGCAGCGCACTGTGCTGGCTGGCGCGATCGGCCTATTGTTTGGTGTGCAGTTGCCCGCTCGTGCCGACGCACTCGACAACTTAATCGAGCGGCTGAAGACGAAGGGCGTGATCTCAGAAGAGGAATACAACGAGATCAAGGACCTGCGCGAAGGTGAGAGAAACGTCGCGCGCCAACGCCGCAAAGAAGCGAACGAAGAGATGACCAAGGCGGAAGAGGTCAAGAAAAATGGCGTGCAGGGCTGGTTTCGCGACGGCGTCGTGTTCGAGAGCGCCGACAAGAAAACCAGCATCGGCATCAACGGCCGCATCCAGTTGGACTTCCGCAAGTTCACCGGCGAAGACGCGATCGGCACCGACACCTTCGACGTCCGGCGCGCCTATCTAGGCGTCACAGGCAAGTTCTGGGATTACTACACCTTCGACTTGACTGCTGATTTTGCCGGACTGGCTGGCAACACAACGACCAATGTCTGTACCAACTCCGCCCAACCCAACTGCGCCACGACTTCTGTGGTGAACGGCACCGGGTCGCATTTGGACGTCGGCTGGTTGAACGCGGCATGGTTCAAGCCGGCGCAGTTTCGCTTCGGTCAATTCAAGATGCCGTTCAGCATCGAGGAGTTGACCAGCTCGCGCTTCATCGATTTCCAAGAGCGCTCATTCGTCAACGCGTTGGTGCCTGCTAAGGAGCGCGGCATCATGGTTCACGGCGAACCGGTGCCGGGCATGTTTTACGGTGTCGCCGTCTCGACCGGCGAAGGTAAGAACTTGAACGAGAGCAACGCGATCGTCGACAAAGTGGATTTGATCGGCCGCGTCGGCGCCAACTTCGCCACTTTCGCTAAGAAGCCGGACATGGTGATGCACGCTGCGGTTGCGATCTCCGACGGCACGCTGCGCGGAAACTCGGCGGCGCCCAGCTTCCGTACCGAAGCGCGCGGCAATACGCTCTTCTCGACTGGCAGCCTTGGCAGCTCGGCCACGGACGAAGTGGATCGCACACGCATGGGCGCAGAGGCCGCTTTGGCTTTCGGCCCGGTCAAGCTGCAGGCGGAGTATGCCAAGGTCGATTTCGACGGCGGCACCTCTACCGATGATCGCTCGTTGAAGGCTTACTACGTCAGCGTGAATTGGCTTGTCACCGGCGAGAAATGGGCGGACGCGTACCGTGCGGGCGCGTTTGGCCGTGTCAAGCCAAAGAATAACTTCACACCGGGTGGCGGCGGCAAGGGCGCGTGGGAAGTGGGTGTGCGCATGTCGAAGTTCGACGCCGGCGACTTTGTCGGTGCCGGGATCGCGAACAACCGCACCGATGAAGCGACCGGTATCACACTGGGCGTAAAGTGGTTGCCAACGCCGAATACGCGCTTCCTGCTCAACGTCATTCGCACCAAGTTTGACGACGACCTAACGCTCGGCGGTGAAGTGACCGACACCGAGAAAGCGGTCACGCTGCGCGCGCAGTTCGATTTCTAGGGCTTTGATCCTTTGCATTAGGCCGGCGCGTTGCGCCGGCTTTTTTGTTCCGCTTTTAGTAACACAGTAGGCAGGTTAGTTACCTCAATCAGAACTATAGCTACTATTGGGGCCAAGCCATCGGCAGTATCACCGCACCACCGCCCAGGTCAGATTCATTTCGCGCGCCGCTTTGACTTCATCGAGCCGTCGCACGGAAGTCGTGTGCGGCGCCGCTTTCACCAACTCCGGTTGCGTGCGTGCCTCGCTCAAGATCGCCCGCATAGCGGCGACGAAAGCGTCCAAGGTCTGCTTCGATTCGGTCTCGGTCGGCTCGATCAGCAAGCATTCTTTTACCAGCAACGGAAAGTAAATCGTCGGCGCGTGAATGCCGTAGTCGAGCAAGCGCTTGGCGAAGTCGAGCGCGGTGACGCCGGTTTCTTCCTTCAGGCGCTGCAGCGTGATGATGAATTCGTGGCTTGCCCGCCGCTCGGGAAAGGCGAGATCGAACCCGGCGCCGGCAAGCTCAGCCATCAAATAGTTGGCATTCAGCGTGGCGAAATCTGCCACGCGATGCATGCCTTCGCGCCCGAGCATGCGCGCGTAGATGTAAGCGCGCAGCAGTACACCGGCATTGCCGGCGAAGGCTGACAAGCGGCCGATCGATTCCGGCGTGTCGCGCTCCTCCTGCCAGCGGTAGTGCGCGTGCTCGCACTCGACCATGGGCACCGGCAAATACTTGCGCAGGCGCTCGTTCGCCGCCACCGGCCCGGCGCCCGGCCCGCCGCCGCCGTGCGGCGTGGAAAACGTTTTGTGCAAGTTCATGTGCATGACGTCGAAGCCCATTTCGCCCGGCTTCACCTTGCCGAGTATGGCGTTGAAGTTGGCGCCGTCGTAGTACAGCAAACCGCCGGCATCGTGCACGATGCGCTCGATGTCCTGGATGCTGCGTTCGAACACGCCGAGCGTGGACGGGTTGGTCAGCATCAGCCCCGCCGTCTGCGGACCCACCATCGAGCGCAACGCCGCGAGATCGACGTTGCCTTGCGCGTCCGTCTTGACTTCGCGCACGCTGAAGCCGCACATCGCCGCGGTGGCCGGATTAGTGCCGTGCGCCGCGTCGGGGACGATGATCTCGGTGCGCGCCGTATCCGCGCGCGCGCGATGATAGGCGCGGATCATCGCCACGCCGGCGAACTCGCCCTGCGCGCCGGCCATCGGCGCGAGGCTCACACCTGCCATGCCGGTCGCTTCCTTCAACAGCTCTTGCAGTTCGTACAGGCAGGCGAGCGTGCCCTGACGCGTTTGCGCTGGCGCGAGCGGATGCTGCGCGAGCAGTTGCGGCAACATCGCGAGCGAATTGCACGCGCGCGGGTTGTACTTCATGGTGCAGGAGCCGAGCGGATAGAAATGCGTGTCGATAGAAAAATTGCGCTGCGACAGCCGCGTGTAATGCCGCAAAGCATCCAGCTCCGAGACTTCCGGCAATACGGGCACGTCGTTGCGCAGCAGTTGCGGTGGCAGGACGCTGCCGCCGTCGCGCTTGCCGACGTGCTGCGCCGCGGCGCGGCGCAGCGATTGCGACAACTCGAAGATCAGCGGCTCCGTCAGCGGGGCAGTCGCGCCGGTGCTCGCAGGTACGCGCTGGTTCATGTTGGGTGTCCTTCCGCTACTTCGATGCCGTGCAGCGCATCGTCCAGGCAATGTGCATAGCGCTCCAGGTCGTGTTCAAGCTTTGTTTCGGTCGTGCAAACGAGGATCGCTTCGCCCAGTTCCGGGTAATACGGTCTCAAACTCAAACCGCCGAGAATGCGATCGGCGCGCAGCCGCTCCAGCGCCGGCTCGACAGCAGGTAAGCGCAGCACCGCTTCGTGAAACGACGGCCCGGAGAAAACGCGCTTCACACCGTCGATTTCGCGCACATGCCGCAGCAGCGTTTGCAGGTTGTCGTGGCAGCGCTGCGCCGCCGCGCGCAAGCCTTGCGCGCCGAGCAGCGCCATGTGGATCGTCGCCGCGGTAACCGCTAAGCCTTGGTTGGTGCAGATATTGGAAGTCGCTTTCGAGCGGCGGATATGCTGCTCGCGTGCTTGCAGCGTGAGTACGAAACCGCGCTTGCCGTCGGCGTCGACGGTGGCGCCGACGATGCGCCCCGGCATTTGCC
>CAZAWU010000089.1:3908-15388 GCA_964488915.1 uncultured Burkholderiales bacterium | reverse complement strand
CGGGCGCGATTGATTGAACATCAGATCGTAGAAAGCCGTCACCGTTTGCTTGTTGCGCTCGAGCTTTGCCTTTTCGTCGTCTGCGGCTGCCATGAGCGTCGCGCCGCAAAGCGCCAGGAAAACAATCAGCCGCAAGATCATCGCGCTTCTCATATCCGATGCTCACGCCGGCAGGTGAACACTTCCTTTTGATAGGCCACATCCGCGATGATGGCGTCCAGCAGCAGCTGCACGCGCCGCGATAGATGGCTGCCGGCGCGATAATCGGCCGGTGCGACGAAATCGACGCGGCCTGCCGTTAAGAGCTTGATGCACACTTGCTTGCTGCGCTCGTTCTTTTGATCGTAGACCGCCACACAATGTCCGCCGTTCTTTTTGGTCAGCGCCATGCTCGGAACATCGGTCATGCCGTCGCCGATGTAGATGATGTTGGAGAACGGAATCGGCCGCTCGCCTTCCGGCATGTGTTCATTGATTGATTCGGTGATCGCCTCTTTGCCTTTGTTGATGCGGAACAAGAACTGCGTCTTAAGCGTATCGGTGACCAGCAGCTTAGGGAACGTAGCGATGCCGTGATGATTGAAGTGGTATTCGGAGGCGTAGATCTGCTTGAAATGCTTGCGTATTGAAACGCCATTCAAAATCTCCTTTTGCCCGGCCGAAACAACGTAGTGCTGCACGCCCGCGCTGCCGGAAGCTTTGCGCCGCACGTAGGTGTTGACGCGCGCAAACCAGCTCGGCACCCCGGGAAAGTAGCGGATGCGCCGCGCCATGGCGGCGAAATCTTTACGCGTCACATGCACGCGCTTGTGCTCAAGCTGCTCCAGCATGTGGCGCATGTAGGTGAGCATGGGATCGGACTGTGTTGCCTGCGCCTCCTCATTCACGCGCCGCCAAAACTCGTGCGGCTCGACACCGATCTTCGGTAGCACGGTGTACTCCTGCATCGGCTGCGGCGAGAGCGTGCCGTCGAAATCGTAGACGATGGCGATGGTACTTTGGAAGAACCGCTTGGCCTTGCTGGGCATGCTGGCGCCGTTGTCGGTTGGGGCGCGTCGATCTTAGCATTCCGGCACCTAACGCCGCCGCAGACGCTGTTCGCTGGTACCGGTATGCCGGATTTGCCAATAACAACCCTCAGGCGTACGATTAACCTCCTTACAGTATTGGCGGTGATCGTGCGAGCTAGGGAAAAATGCCCGCCGGATGGCAACGCTCCCGGCAACGCAGTATGATTGCCTGCGTTATCGACCGCCCAGAACAAGTTTTCGGAGGCTAACAATGAGCAACATGGTTCGATACTCGGCGCTCCTGCTCGCAGTGGTAGTGATTGCGCCCAGCCTAGGTGGATGCAGCATCGTGCACCGCCTGCGGGCTTACTACAAACCCAAGCCCCACATCATTGCCGTCAATAGCGAGCCTGAGGTCGTGCGCTCGCACCAGGCGTTCGACGTGGCCGCCAACATCGGCGTGGAGGGCGACGACGAGCAGCGAATCATGCTCTCAGACGCCGCTACCGAATGGCCGCCGCCGCGCAACGTCGTCCCGGCGCCGAAAGCCTCGGCGATGGACAAATGGGCCGTGGCCGAAAGAATCCCACTGCGCGCGGAGCGTTTGTTCAAAACCGCATCGAAAAGCAAGACGCCGCGCCTGACTCCGGCCGGCAGGCAAGAGTTGGATCGTTTGGCGTTTCAACTCGCCAAGTACGATGAAGCCCAGCTGGTGAACATCGCTATCGTCGACTACGGCGCCGGTGCAAAACAGGAACGTATTGCGCAGCAACGCGCCGATACGGTCAAAGCGTATCTAGCAAAAAAGGGCGTGCGCCCGGCGCTGCTCAAGAGCAGCGCGCAGCGAGCGCAAAAGGCCGCGGCCCATTGCAAAAGCAAGAAGAAAGCTAAAGCGCCGGAATGCAACGCGCGCGACGCGAGCATGGAAGTGGTGGTGCGCAAACGCACCTAAAGAAGCGCGCGCGCAAGCGCATATCTTGCTTGGATCGATTGCGGCCGTTGGTAGACCGGCCGTTTCGTTTTAGGCAGCGGCTAGTAGTTGTCGCTTGAAATCGGCTATTTCGGCCTCGGCTAGCGTCTCTTTCTCCAGCAGCTTCTTCGCTGAAGCTTCCAATACCGCGCGCTGACGCTGCAGCAAAGCCACCGTGCGCTCGAACACTTTCTGCACCAACTCGCGCACGGCTTGATCGATCTCACGCGCCGTGCCGTCGCTGTATTCGCGTTCGCGCGCCGCCTGAGGCATGCCCGGCAGGAACGTGGAACGCTCCGACTCGTAGCTGACGTGCCCGAGCTTCTCGTCCATGCCGTAGCGCATGACGATGCTGCGTGCGATGTCGGTAATCTTTGCCAGATCGTCTGCTGCGCCGGTGGAAAGATGCCTGAACACGATGTACTCCGCCGCGCGTCCGCCGATCAGCACCGCCATCTTGTTTTCCAGCTCTTCGCGTGTCATTAGAAAGCGATCTTCGGTCGGGCGCTGGATGGTGTAGCCGAGAGCGCCGATGCCGCGCGGGATGATGGAGACTTTGTGCACCGCGTCTGCCCCCGGCGTGGACATCGCTACCAGCGCATGCCCCATTTCGTGGTACGCCACGATCTCGCGCTCCTTGGGATTCAACAGTCGGTTCTTCTTTTCCAAGCCCGCGACGATGCGCTCTACAGCGACGGTGAAATCGTCTAACTTGACCTCGCTGTCGCCCCGGCGGGTCGCCACCAGCGCCGCTTCGTTGATCAGATTCGCCAGGTCCGCACCGGTGAAGCCGGGGGTGAGCGCAGCGATCTGATCCGCGTCGGTGCCAGCGGCCAGTTTGATCTTCTTGAAGTGCACGTTGAGAATTTGCACGCGCCCTCTCTTGTCCGGTCGATCGACCAGTACTTGGCGGTCGAAGCGCCCAGCGCGCAGCAAAGCCGGATCGAGAATCTCAGGTCGATTGGTCGCCGCCAGCAGGATCAGCCCTTTGCTGGTGTCGAACCCGTCCATCTCCACCAACAACTGGTTGAGCGTCTGCTCTTTCTCGTCATGGCCGCCAATACCACCAAACGCGCCGCGCGCGCGGCCCATGGCATCGAGTTCGTCAATGAAAATGATGGCGGGCGCCTTCGCGCGCGCTTGCTCGAACAGGTCGCGCACGCGCGCCGCGCCAACGCCGACGAACATCTCGACGAATTCCGAGCCGTTGATTGAGAAGAACGGGACGCCCGCCTCGCCCGCTACCGCCTTCGCGAGCAGCGTCTTGCCCGTGCCGGGCGGGCCGACCAGCAGCACGCCTTTTGGGATGCGCGCGCCAAGGCGGCCGTACTTCTGCGGATCTTTCAGGAATTCGACAATCTCCTGCAACTCCGCCTCGGCTTCGTCGACACCGGCCACGTCGGCGAAAGTTACTTTGGTGTCGGTCTCGACATATACCTTCGCCTTGCTCTTGCCGATCGACATGAAACCGCCGCCCATACCGGATTTCTCCGCGAATTTCTTCGCCAGGAACATCCAGATGAAAAAGAAAATGACTGCGGGCAACACCCACGACAACACCGTCTGCAGCAGGTTGCTCTGTACGACGCCGCGGTACTTGACGTTGTAGGGTTCCAAATCCTTGGCGAGTGCCGGCTCGACGCGCGTGGTGACGAACTTGCTGCGCCCATCGGGCAGCGGCTTGTTGAGTTCGCCTTGAATGGTGTTTTGCAGGATCTCGATTTCCTTGACATTGCCCGCTTTGAGTTGCTGCACGAACTCACTGTAGGGCAGCGGCTCGACGGTACGCAGCGTCTCCCAAACATCGTGCAGAAACATAATGGCCAGAATGGCCAGCGCAACATACCAGATGTTGAATTGCGTTTGCTTTTGCATGAACCGTTACCCCTCGGGGGTGAGCAAGGATACGCCGAGCATGGCGCGGCGCTTGAGCCACGGGCTTGGCCGGTAGCGCGGGTCGCCGTAGAATTTCTGGAGCTCCTCGAGAATACTCAATATGGTTTGCGCGCCGAGCGCATCGCCCATGGCGAGTGGTCCGTTTGGGTAGCCCAGGCCCAGCGTCACCGCGCGATCGATATCGGCCGGCGCGGCGATGCGCTGCTGTGCTATGTCGCAGCCGATATTGACGATCATGGCCACCACGCGCTGCGCGACAAAGCCCGCGCTGTCATTGATCACTGACACGCCGACGCCATCGGCGCCGAATAAGCCGTGGGCCGCGCTGCGCATTTCCGGTCGCGTCAGCGGCGTAGCCATTACCGTGCGGTGGCGCTGCAGTCCGAACAACGTGTCGATCGCCACAGTGCGGCGCGGATCCAAATTCTCCGCGAGCGCCTGCGTCGTGGCGTCCTCGCCCAGTGGCGTCACCACACACAAACTGTTCGAATGCGGGTATACACCGGGATCGAGCGGCTCGCCCAATTTCGCCACCAGCGCGCGCACTTGCTCCGCCGCTGCGGGCCGCACATCGCTTACCCACACGCGCTGCGGCCGTACGGCTGGCAGCGGGGCCGCAGTAACTTTCACACGCTCGCTGTCTTGATATGTGTAGAAGCCGCGTCCGACCTTGCGTCCGAACAGTCCACCCGCCACGCGGTTGGCCAAGATCGGCGACGGACGGTAGCGCGGTTCGTGGTAGTACTGCGTGTAAATGGACTCCATGACCGGATGGGACACGTCGACGCCGGTCAAATCCATCAACTCGAACGGCCCCATGCGAAAGCCTGCCGCGCCGCGCAGAATGTCGTCGATCTCGTGAAACGGCGCGATGCCCTCGCCGAGTACACGCAGCGCCTCGGTACCGAAACCGCGCCCGGCATGGTTGACGATGAACCCGGGGGTATCTTTGCAGCGCACAGCCGTGTGGCCCATGCGCTGGCTCAAGCTCATCAGCGTTTCGATGGTGCCGGCGTCGGTAAGCAAACCGTCGACCACTTCGACGATGCGCATCAAGGGCACAGGGTTGAAGAAGTGATAGCCCGCCACGCGCTGCGGCCGGGCGCACGCCGCTGCAATCGCCGTCACCGAAAGCGAAGAAGTGTTAGTGGCGAGTACGCAGTCGGGCGCGACGATGCTCTCGAGCTGGCGGAAGAGTTCGCGCTTGGCTTCGAGTTGTTCGACAATCGCTTCGATGACCGCGTTGCACGCAGCGAGGTCGGAGAGTTGCGCCGCGGCTTGCAAGTTCGCTAGCGCCGTTTCGCACTGCGCAGCGTTCAACTTGCCTTTCTCGACTAGGCGCTCAAGCGTCGCGGTCAGCCGCTCTTTGCACTTCTGCGCCGCCCCCGGCTGCGCATCGAACAACTGCACGCGAATACCGGCTTGCGCGGCGATCTGCGCGATGCCGCTGCCCATAGTGCCGGTGCCGACGACGGCCAAGCGGCCAATTTCTCGTGCCATGTTACCCTCAAAAGATCATACTACCGATGGAGTGCATCCGAAATTCGCTTGGATGGCTATTTTTCATATCATTGAGGCGATAGTATAAGCAGCCAAGGACGGAAAAGGGCAACGTGCTAGCCGCTCAAGCTCAGCGTCAACATCAAATCGTTCAAGCGCTTCACGAACGCCGCAGGGTCCTCCAACGCGCCGCCTTCAGCCAGGATCGATTGATCGAACAGTAGGTGGCACCAATCGTCGAAGCGCGCGACGTTGGTCTCAGATTTCAGCCGCGTAATGATGTGATGACCGGCATTGATCTCGAGGATCGGCTTGGTGGTCGGCACTTTTTGGCCGGCCGCCTTCAAGATGCGCTCTAAGTTGCCGGACAAATCGTGCTCCTCGACCACCAAACACGCCGGGGAGTCGGTCAGCCGGTGGCTGACGCGCACATCTTTGACTTTTTCCCCAAGAGTGGTCTTGATCTTGTCCACCAGTTCCTTAAACTCATCGGCGACTTTCTCGTGCGCTTTCTTTTCCGCCTCATCCTCCAAGGTGCCGAGATCGAGCGCCCCCTTGGCAACGGACTGCAATTGCTTGCCGTCGAATTCGTGCAGATGCGCTAAGAGCCATTCATCCACAGAGTCGCAGAGGAGCAGCACTTCCACACCTTTCTTGCGGAAAATCTCCAGATGCGGGCTGTTCTTGGCGGCGGCGCGCGATTCGGCGGTCACGTAATAGATCTTGCCTTGCCCTTCCTTCATGCGCCCGACGTAGTCCGCGAACGACACGCTCTCGGCGTCGCCATCACCAGTGGTGGAGGCGAAGCGCAACAACTTCGCAATACGCTCGCGGTTGGCGTGATCTTCGCCCGGACCTTCCTTGAACGCCCGGCCGAACTCTTTCCAGAACGTCGCGTACTTTTCTTTGTCGTTCTCCGCTAAATCTTCCAACAAGCCCAGCACGCGTTTGGCGCTGCCGGCGCGAATCGCTTCGACATCCTTGCTTTGCTGCAAGATCTCGCGCGAGACGTTTAGCGGCAAGTCGTTGGAGTCGATCACGCCGCGCACGAAGCGTAAGTAGTTCGGCATGAGCTGCTCTGCGTCGTCCATGATGAACACCCGGCGCACGTACAGTTTGACGCCGTGGCGGCGCTGCCGATCCCACAGATCGAACGGGGCATGCGACGGAATATAGAGCAGTTGGGTGTACTCTTGCCGGCCCTCGACGCGCGCGTGGGCGTACGCCAACGGCGTTTCGTTGTCGTGCGCGACGTGTTTGTAGAACTCTTCGTACTGCTCCTTGGTGATGTCGCTCTTGGCGCGCGTCCAGAGTGCGCTGGCTTGATTGATGGTCTCTTCTTCGTCGAGCGTGACGTACTCGCCCTTGTCCTTGTTCCATTCGCTCTTCTTCATGCGAATGGGCATCTGGATGTGATCCGAGTACTTGCTGACGATGGCCTTGAGGCGCCAATCGCTCAGCAACTCATCCTCGCCTTCTTTCAAGTGCAGCGTGACTTCGGTGCCGCGGCCGGGTTTCTCGACCGTCTCCAGCGTGTAGGCGCCGGCGCCGTCGGACTCCCAGCGCACGCCATGCTCCTGGGTCAAGCCGGCACGGCGCGTGGTCAGCGTGACTTTGTCGGCGACGATGAAAGCGGAGTAGAAGCCAACGCCAAACTGGCCGATCAGGTGCGCATCTTTCTTGGCATCGCCGGTGAGCCGCTCGAAGAACTCCTTGGTGCCGGATTTGGCGATGGTGCCGATGTTGTCGATGACTTCTTGGCGCGACATGCCGATGCCGTTATCGGCGATGGTGATGGTGCGCGCGGATTTGTCGTAGGCGAGGCGGATTTGCAGATCCGAATCGCTCTCGAACAGCGCCGCATCCGTCAGCGCCTCGAAGCGCAGCTTGTCGCAGGCATCCGAAGCGTTCGAGATCAATTCGCGCAGGAAAATCTCCTTGTTCGAATACAAGGAGTGAATCATCAAATTGAGGAGCTGCTTGACTTCGGTCTGAAAACTCAACTGCTCTTTGCTGCTGGTGGCGTTGTCCATGGCTTAAGGTAACGAAGAATTTTCAAAGAGCGCGGGCGGCTGCCCGCTCAATAACTGTCGCCGCGGGCGCGCACGGCGAATCCATCACTACATATTGCTGCGCAGCGCGCCGATGCGCTCGTCCAGCGGCGGGTGCGACATGAACAGCTTCTTCAAGCCGCCGCTTTGCATACCAAAGATACCGAACGCGGCCATTTTGTCCGGTAGCGGCGCCGCGTTGCCCTGCTTCAAACGCTCGAGCGCGGCGATCATGTGCTCGCGCCCCGCCAACTGCGCACCGCCGGCGTCCGCACGGAATTCGCGCTGGCGGCTGAACCACATGACGATGATGCTGGCCAAGATACCCAGCACCAGCTCGGCGATCATGACCGTGATCCAGAAACCGGGGCCGTGTCCGCGCTCAGTGCGAAAGACGGCCTTGTCCACGACCTGGCCGATGACGCGCGAGAGGAAAATAACGAAGGTGTTAACCACGCCTTGGATCAGAGTGAGCGTGACCATGTCGCCGTTGGCAACGTGCGAGACTTCGTGCGCCAATACTGCCTCGGCCTCCTTCTGGCTCATATTTTGAAGCAATCCGGAGCTTACGGCGACAAGCGCGTTGTTGCGCCGCGGGCCGGTGGCGAAAGCGTTGACTTCCGGCGCATCATAGACGGCGACTTCCGGCATGCCGATGCCGGCCGCTTCGGCTTGGCGTCTGACCGTTTCCACCAGCCAGCGCTCGGTCGGCGTTGACGGCTCGGTAATGACGCGTGCGCCAACCGCGCGCTTCGCGCTCCACTTGGAAATGGCGAGCGAAACAAGCGCACCGCCGAAGCCGAGCACCGCGGCGTAGATGAGCAGGTTGTAAAAGTTGAGCCCGGTACCCGATTCGTTCAGGATGCGATCGACGCCCAATAGCCGCAGCGTTACGCTAAGCAGTAACAGCACGGCCAAGTTGGTCAAGACGAACAAGACTACGCGTTTCATAGTAACCTCAAGATGTGGAAACCCAAGCGGCGCGAATCATACGACAAACCGCCACTGGCGCTGGCACGCTGAGGGTGGGGCCGCAAGCCAAATCTTCAAGAGCACTGTGTGAGGCAGAGATGAACCTATCGCGACTAACATCAACTTTACTCCTACTCGCGCTTACGGCAGCGCCGGCCTTACACGCGGCGGTGCCGCTGGAGCGGCTCAAGCTGCCGCCGGGCTTCAAGATCAGCGTCTTTGCCGATGAGGTGCCCAACGCCCGCTCGCTCGCACTCGGCGCCAAGGGAACGGTGTTCGTCGGCACACGCAGCGAGGGTAACGTCTATGCTCTGCGCGACAATGACGGCGACGGTAAGGCCGACGAAAAATTCACGCTGGCGCGCGGCTTGCGCATGCCCAACGGCGTAGCGTTTCGCGGCGGCGCCCTATATGTGGCCGAGATCAGCCGCATCCTGCGCTTCGATGACATCGAAGCCAAGCTCGCCAACCCGCCTGCGCCGGCAGTGGTGTACGACAAGCTACCGCGCGAGTCGCATCACGGCTGGAAGTTCATCGCCTTCGGCCCGGATGGCTTGCTCTACATTCCGGTCGGCGCACCGTGCAATGTGTGCGAGCGTGAGGATCCCTATGCCGCCATCACGCGGCTGGATGTGCAAAGCGGCAAACTCGACGTGTTCGCGCGCGGCGTGCGCAACTCGGTTGGCTTCGATTGGCATCCAGACAGCGAGACGCTGTGGTTCACCGACAACGGCCGCGACATGATGGGCGACGACGTACCTTCGTGCGAGCTCAATCACGCACCGAAAGCCGGCATGCACTTCGGCTTCCCGTTCTGCCACCAAGGTGATGTGGCCGATCCCGAATTCAGCAAGGCGCGCAAGTGCAGCGAGTTCACGCCGCCCGCGCAGAACGTCGGCCCGCACGTAGCGCCGCTCGGCATGCGTTTCTACACCGGCAAGATGTTCCCGGCCGAGTACCGGAACCGCGCCTTCGTCGCACTGCACGGTTCGTGGAATCGCAGCGAAAAGTCCGGCTACAAAGTGATGACGGCGACGATTCGCAACGGCAAGGTGGAAAAATACGAACCGTTCATCGAGGGCTGGCTGGAGGGGCAGTCGAACTGGGGCCGCCCGGTCGACGTGCTGGGGCTGCCGGATGGGTCCCTGCTGCTTTCCGACGATGGCGCGGACGTAATCTACCGCATCACTTACGGAAGATAAGAATAGGAGGGGCGATGATGCGCGTCGCGATCAACCCGCCAGGCGCAATCGCGGTCGGCCCCTACTCTGCGGCAGTCGACGCGAACGGTTTGCTGTTTTTATCCGGACAGACACCGATCGATCCGCGAACGGGAAGACTCGTCGATGGCGGCATCCGCGAACAAACCGCGCAGTGCTTTGCCAACTTGTTCGCGGTACTGCGCGCGGCAGCGTTGACGCCAGAGCACGTCGTCAAAGTGAATGTCTTTCTCACCAACATCGACGATTTCCCTGCGATGAACGACGTTTATCGAACACAGTTCGCCGAACCGTTTCCGGCGCGCACGACGATCGGCGTTGCGGCGCTGCCGTTGGGGGCGAGGGTGGAAATTGAGATGATCGCGAGGCGATCTTGAGCAGGGTATTGACTCATTAATGTTTACCAGTAACATTTTTGACAATATCCCATATGGAGTATTGTCTTCGATCGAGATGCAATCAGCGAAGCGTCTGCACATTGCCGCCAGAGTGACTTGGCGTGAGAATGTGGTTGACTGGATCCCCACCTTACCCTCTTCGTTCATCCATGAAACTGCTCAGCGCCACACCTAGTCCTTACGCGCGCAAGGTGCGCATCGTTCTTGCCGAGAAAGCCATTCCATTCGAGTTGATCACCGAGGTGCCATGGAATCACGATGCCTCCGCGCGCAAGTACAACCCGCTGGAGAAGATCCCGGTCTTGATATTGGATGACGGCAGTACCGTCTACGAATCGCGCTTCATTTTGGAATGGCTGGAGATCAAGTATCCGCAGCCGGCGTTGTTTCCGCAGGAACCTGACTCGCTTCTCGCCGCGCGCCGGTTGGAGGTACTGGCAGACGGTATCTGCGATGCCTTCGTGCTGACTGCTTTCGAGCGCCGCCGTCCAGACTCGATGCGCAGCCAGCCTTGGCTGGAGCGGCAATCGCGCAAAATCCATGGGGGACTGCGCGAGGTCGCGCGGCTTGTCCCCTCAGCCGGTTACTGCATCGGCAATCGCTTCGGATTGGCGGATATCGCCGTGGGCTCGATGTTGGGCTTTCTCGCCCTGCGTGCCCCGGAGATTACTTGGCAGACTACCAGCCCACACTTGGCCAGCCTATACGACCGCCTGATGGAGCGCGCGTCGTTCCGCGACACCGTGCCCAGCGCGCAGCACATTGAGGAAGGGGTCGTGTGAAGTACTGAGAGTTCCACGTTTGCCTGCCGGAGAAGCGCGGGGCCCAGCGGTGCAAACTCTGGATGCCGGCCTAGACCACCGGCGCCATCCCCCCATCCACATTGATCGCCGCGCCGTTGATGTAGCCGCCTGGGTCCGAAGCAAGAAAACACACTAACCCCGCGAACTCTTCCGGTTCGCCCATGCGCCCCAGCGGCACTCTCGCTTCCAGCGCGTGCTGCTTCATGAATTCGTCCAGCGGCATGGTCGAGCCCGACGCGCGGTGGCGGCGCACGATTTGATCGCTCTTGATACGCCCGATCATCAGCGCATTCACCAGCACGTTGTGCGGGCCGCCTTCGTGCGCGAGCACTTTGGTGAGCGCGAGCTGCGCGGCTCGGGTGACGGAGGTGGGCGCGGAACCGGCGATGGGTGCCTTGGCGTAGGTGTTGAGCACGTTGATGACGCGGCCCCAGCGGCGCGCGAGCATGCCGGGCCAGACCAGGCGCGTTAAGCGCACGGTGGACATGAGTTTGAGTTGGATGTCCGCGTCCCAAGCGGCGTCGGTGAGTTCACCGAAACTGCCCGCGGCGTGATGGCCAGCGTTGTTGACCAGCACGTCGATGCGGCCGAATTCGCGCATGACGGCGTCATGCGCGCTAGCCAATTGCGCCGGCGAGCAGACATCGCATTGCTGCGCGA
>CAZAWU010000089.1:0-3808 GCA_964488915.1 uncultured Burkholderiales bacterium | reverse complement strand
TCGCTTCCCAACATGGAAAGCGGCTACTGCGCGTCCGCCGGCTTCACCACATTAGTGCCGCTGGGTCCGATGCCGCTGATCTGCACGATCACCTCTTCATCTTTGGCGCCGTCGTAGTGCACTTTGCCTGCTGTGTGCACGGCAAAGCTGCCGGCGGGTAAGGGGACGGTAGCCTCGGGATCGAGTTTCTCGCCGGCGCCGGCCCACCAAGTACCTTGCAGCACCGTGATGTAGCGCGTTTCCGGGTGCCAATGCGGACGGCTCATGGTGCCTGGAGAAAATTTGGCGCGGATTGTGTACGGGCCGGCTTCGCGCGGGTTGCCGTTGACGACGACAAACTTTACGCCCGGCAGCCCAGGATAGTCTTTCCACTCCAAGCCGTCCGGCTTGGTGATGCTGATCGTCTCGCCGATGGCGTCGGCGGCCAGGACAGGCGATGCGCAGGACAGCGCCAGTGCGCAGGCGATGGCGGGTGAGCAGAGTTTGAGCATGAGCGCCTCCAGTAAAAAAGGTGCGCATGTTAACACCGGCAATGGCTCAGCGTTTCTTCTTCGATCCGGCGCGCGATGCTGGAGCAGCCACGGCCGGCAATGGTACCGTGCTCTCTTTGAGGCGGCGCAGCACAAAACTGGACTTGCTGTGGCGGATGCCAGGCAACTTGTACAGTTGCTCGCGCAGCAAGCGCTCGTAGTCCCGCGTATCGCGCACGGCAAGGCGGATGAAATAGTCGTAGTCGCCGGAGATAAGGTAGGCCTCAAGCACCTCCGGAATCTCTTCCAGCGCCTTGCCGAATTTGTAGAGCGTCTCGTCGCTGTGACTTTCCAATGTCACTTGTACCATGACCGTTTCGCTAAAGCCGATCGCCGCGGGGTCGATGCGCACGGTGTAGCCCTGAATCACCCCCTCGCTCTCCATGCGCTTGATGCGCGTCCAGCAGGGCGTGGTCGAAAGGCCGACTTGCGCGCTGATGTCTTGCAGACTGGTGCGCGCATCGCGGCTGAGAATCGCCAAGATTTGCAGATCGAATTTATCGAGAGCCATTCTTCAAAACTATCGTTTAGAGAAAATATTTTCTATTTTGCCGCCAAACAAGCACGAAATAAAGGCGCCTTTTCTACTAGAGCACGCGTAGCATTCTGCGCTGTTGGATGTTGAATTCTGAATTCAGAATGCTAAAATCGCGGCGCTTGCCCACACGCTGCTGAATCATGCGCACCATCACTCCGCAACCTAGTTTGGCTAACCAAGTGTACGACGCGATTCTGGCTGACATCACGGAAGGCAAGTTCGCGCCCGACGGCCGCTTGATTCAGGAAGAGCTGGCGGAATCGCTCGGCGTCTCGCGCCAGCCGGTGCAGCAAGCGCTGCTGCTGCTGCGCAATCACGGGCTGCTGCGCGATGCACCGGGGCGCGGCTTGATGGTGGCGCCGCTCGATCCCGATCATGTGCGCGATTTGTTCGAGATACGCGGTGTGCTCGACGGCTTGGCAAGCGCGAAGGTGGCTGAAACCGCTGCCGATGCCGCGCGCAAGCAAGGCCCGGCCTACATCGAGCGCGGCCGCGCGGCGGTGGCGAGCGGCTCCATCGCGCGCATGACTGTCGCCGACATGGAGTTTCACTTTTTTCTCTACAAACTCTCCGGCAATCCGCTGATTGCCGAGATCTGCGCGCCGCACTGGAGCTATTTGCGCCGCGTCATGGCGGAAGTGCTCACGCGCGGACAGACGCCGCAAGACATCTGGAATCAGCACGAAGCCATTTTGAGCGCAATCGTCGCTGGAAAACCCACGCAAGCCGAACAGATCGCGCGCCACCACATCTCGCACGCCTCCGAAGTATTGGGGCAGCGGCTGCAACAGCGTTTGGCGAGCGAACGCAGCCGCAGCGCGCGCCCGCGCAAGCGCTCCGAACTATCTACCTCTAAGTGAGCTTATGGACGCACTAGAACTCGGTACGCTGTACCAATCGCTGCAACGCACCGTCGCGAAATACGGCGACCGCCCTGCCTACGCCGTGCCGCCGATGAAAGGGCGTGCGTACTACCCCGAAGGGCGCGAGTTCACGTGGAATGAAACCTACGCAGCGGTGCAGGAGCGCATTCGCTACTACCAGCAAGCCGGTTACGGCCCGGGGCATCGCGTCGCGATCTTATTCGAGCAGCGGCCCGAGTTCGTGTTCCATCATCTCGCGCTTAACGCGCTCGGCTGCTGCACCGTGCCGGTCAGTCCCGATTATAGGCATGACGAATTAGTCTACTTGCTCGATCATTCCGAAGTCAGCGTCGCGCTCGGCGTCCATGAGCGGCTCGCGGACCTGCGCGCCGCCGCGCAAGAACTGCCCAAACCGATTCCGGTGTTGACCCTTGATGATCTCAACACGCCGCCGCCGCGCCCTGCGCGCCCCGCGCTCGACATGAAGCCGAACGGCACAACCGAAGCGACCCTGCTTTACACCTCCGGCACCACCGGCCGCCCGAAAGGCTGCGTGCTGACCAACGAGTACTTTCACTTCTGGGCGCAATGGTTCATCTCGCGTGGCCACACCCTCGCCCTGGAGGAAGGCAAGGAGCGCTTGTACAACCCGCTGCCGCTGCATCACGCCAACGCGCTGTCAATATCGCTACCCACCATGTTAGTTTCCGGCGGCTGTTTCGTGTTCCCGGATCGTTTCCACGCCAGCACATTCTGGGACGATATCGTCAATTGCAAAGTCACCGCGATTCAGTTCCAAGGTGTGATTCCCGCGATCCTGCTAAAGCTGCCGCAAACGAAACAAGAGCGCGCACACCGCGTCAAGTTCGTGCTGTGCGCCGGCTGCGAACCCAGCCTGCACGAACAGTTCGAAAAGCGCTACGGCTTCCCGCTGGTGGAGATGTGGGCGATGACCGAAACCGGCCGCATGACCACCGCGCACGAGGAGCCACGCATGATTCACACGCGCGCGCTCGGACGCTCCTGCTCAGGCGCCGAGCTGCGTGCGGTAGATGCGAATGGTCATGACGTTCCGGTAGGCGAAGCGGGCGAACTAGTGATCCGTCACAGTGCCGAGACGCCGCGCAAGGGTTTCTTCTCCGGCTACTTGAAGAATCCGCAAGCTACTGACGAAGCCTGGCGCGGTGGCTGGTTCCATACCGGCGACACGGTGCGGCGCGACGAGAGCGGCATGTTCTTCTTCATGGACCGCAGCAAGAACATCATCCGCCGCGCGGGCGAGAACATCGCGGCGGCGGAAGTCGAAGAGCGCATCACTACGCACGAGAGTGTCAAGCAAGTCGCGGTGCTTGCCGTGCCGGACGAGATCCGCGAAGAAGAAGTGATGGCGTTGGTCATCCCGAAGTCGCAAGCGCACGCGACAGCTGAGTTTGCGCGCGAGATTTTCGACTACTGCGTCGAGCGCCTCGCGTACTTCAAGGCGCCGGCTTACGTGCTGTTCGTCGATAGCCTGCCGACCACCAGTTCGCAGAAAATCCAGAAAGTAAAGATCTTCGCACCCGGTGTCGATCCGCGCCAACAACCCGGCGTCATCGATCTGCGCCATTTAAAGAAGAAATCCCCACCCGCAGCGAAGGCGGCAGATTCCACATCTGCCGCCGCGAAAGGCCACGCATGAGCATCGTGCCTCCTCCACTTACCGCCGACAGCGCGGCCGGTGTCATCGCGCGCTTTTTGAAAGCGCGCGGCGTCGATCGCATCTTCGCGCTGTGCGGTGGCCATATCATGCCGATCTGGATGCGTTGCGACGCCGAGGGCATTCGCATCATCGATGTGCGCGACGAGCGCGCCGCCGTCTACATGGCGCACGCGCACAG
>CAZAWU010000088.1:0-15466 GCA_964488915.1 uncultured Burkholderiales bacterium | reverse complement strand
CGAGCGTCGAAAGGTATGAGCATCGTCGTTCTCGGCGCCGGCTTCGCTGGTTTCTGGGCGGCACTCGCGGCTAAGCGCATCGCACCCGACGCTGACGTTGTACTCGTCTCGCGTGCGCCAAGCCTTGAGATACGTCCGCGCCTCTATGAAGCGAATCCGCACTCCCTCGGCGTCGACTTACTCCCTATCCTTGGCGAGGTTGGAGTGCGTTTCGTTCAAGGGGAAGCGATTGGGCTCGACGTCGAGGGGCGAAAGTTGATTCTTGCTGGTGCCGAGCTTGGCTATTCACGGCTGATCGTCGCGACCGGCAGCGTGCTACGGCGACCATCGATTCCTGGCGCCGAGCGCGCATTCTCGATCGATACGCAAGCCGAGGCGATTTGCTTCGACCGCCGGCTGACCGAGATTGCCTCTAAGCGAGCGACGGTGGCAGTGGTAGGCGCGGGGTTTAGCGGTATCGAGCTCGCGCTCGAACTGCGTGAGCGCATCGCGGGGCATGGTGGTGACGGCGCGGCAGGGCGCATCATTTTGATCGAGCGCTGCGCTGAGGTCGGAATGGAACTCGGAGCCGGTCCGCGTCCTGCCATAGTTGACGCGTTGAAAGCGGCCGGCATCGAGCTGCAGTTAAGCGCTAATGTCACTGCGATTGCGCATGATCAAATCGTTCTGAATGCCCAGACGCTTGATGTTGATGCCGTAGTGCTGACTACCGGCATGGTAGCTGCGGATTTTACGCGCCACGTGCCAGGCGAGCGCGATCGGCTCGGGCGTCTCATCGTTGGTCGCAGCCTGCGCGCGGCGCAAGCACGCGAGATTTTTGTTGCCGGCGATGCAGCGGCGGCAGACACCGGTGACGGACATCTGTCGTTGCAATCGTGCCAACATGCGCTGCAGCTCGGCCGCTTCGCCGGTGAGAACGCCGCACGCGATCTCCTAGGATTACCGCTCTTAGACTACGCACAGCCGCGCTATGTCACGTGTCTCGATCTTGGTCGCGCTGGCGCGGTATTCACCGAGGGGTGGGATCGCGAGGTGAAGATGAGTGGCACAGAGGCGAAGGCCCTCAAGCGCCGCATCAACACGCAAGTTATCTACCCGCCGCGCGGGCTAAGGCGCGCGGCATCGTTGGCAATGTCGGAACCGAGTATCACAAAGCGCCCGGTGAGCTGACCGAGGGGCAGGTCACGAGTAGCCCGTACTGGACGCTCGCTCAACGTCTGCAGTTCTCGACGAGGAACGTGCGGTTTGGAGAATACGCGTGTACGCTTTCGAGCGCCGCGAATTCACACTCCAACAGCGGAATCCTCCCCACCGAGCCGCGTAAAGCCGAACACCGAACTACCAAGCCCCTATAACTGACGCACCGCCGTCCACGTCTCCTTCTCATCCCCCTTCACCAGCGCGTTGCGCAGCGGCTTGCCGAACGCTTCGGCGGAAATCTCAAACACGTCGCCGACTTCCGCCTTGACGTTCTGCGTGAAGCTGCCCGTGGCCGCGCCGAAGAAATGCACATGCACGTCGCCGGGGCGATGAAAGTCGGCGTACTTGAAGTGATGATGTTCGAGGTTAGCGATCGAGTGTGCCATGTTGTCGTCGCCGGAGAGCCATTCGCTTTCCCAAATCGCTTTGCCATCGCGCAACAAGCGCGCGTGGCCGCTAACCGAGTTCGGCAGCGCGCCGACCCGCAGCTCCGGGCCGAAGGCGCATTGGCGCAGTTTGGAATGCGCGAGGTAGAGATAGTTCTTGCGCTCCATTACATGGTCGGCGTACTCATTGCCGAGCGCGAAGCCGACACGGTGCACCGCGCCGTCCGGCCCGATTACGTACAGGCCGACCACTTCAACTTCATCGCCCCCGTCATTCGCGTACGGCGGCAAGTCGAGCGCATGCTCCGGCGCAACGACGCAGCGGCCGTCGCCTTTATAAAACCATTCCGGCTGCACGCCGATTTGCCCGGCCGCCGGTTTGCCGCCCTCGATGCCCCACTTAAACATCTTCATCGAATCGGTCAGTTCGCTCTCAGCCTTTTGAATTTTCGCGTGCATCGAGTCGCGCGCGGCGGCGCTGCCGAGATGTGACAGCCCGGTGCCGGTCACCAGGCAGCGCGCGGGATCGGGATGATCGAGCGGCGGCAGCACGCGCTTCTGCGCGAGCAACTCGCCGTAGTCGATCGCTTGAAACGACAAGCGCGGATTGGTGACCGCTTCCAACGACGTTTGCTTCTTAATCGCGTCTTGCACAAGCTCGTACACGCTCGCCACACCGATGATCGCGCGCACCGTTTCGCCGCCGGGCGCGACCATGCCGACTTTGCGCGCCCCCTGAGTGTCTTTATATTGAATGAGATTCACGCCTCTCCTCCTGATACGGTCATAGGTATACTTCAATCATTGGCTACAGATATTATTCATGTATTTGTACTGTAATGTGTATTGCCTTTTAACGACTAGACTTCAGCATTCTTCGCACCTCGTCTTCGCCATAAGGACGGTGATCCTTTACGCGCAAGCTGTCAATCCACTCCAAAGCGAAATCGCGCTGCAAGCGGCTGTTGATCATCGCGGTGACGAGCAGCGCGACGATCGCGCCGAGGCTCGCCAACGCCATGTCTTTGTGCGCGTCCCAGACATCGCCTTGCGTACCGAGGTACGCTGCCCCTAGGTCGCCACCGAAGAACTCCGCGGCAAACCATTCGATCAACTCGTAGATCATCGAAGTCGACATGGTCAGATCGAGCGGCAGAAAATAGCCCCAAAACCCGCGCACGTTCGCCACGCGCAGGAAGATCTCTCGGATCGGATACGCGAGCAGCAAGCCGTAGGCAAAATGCACTACGCGGTCGAAGTTGTTGCGCTGCCAACCGAGCACGCTGTTGAGCGTGCGGCCAGTGAGCGCCTCGAACCAACGGTCGTACGGCACCAGCGAGTAGGTGTAGTGCGAGCCGATTTCGTGCAACGACAAGAACATGAAGATCAAAAAGTAGCTCACGCGCGAGAGCTTGAACTTCTTGTACGTAGCCGCGAGCAGCACCACAAAGCCGATGACGAGCGCGTTCTCCAACAACCAATCCGCGCGGTCGTGCGGGTTAAGCCCGAAGGCGACAAACTGGACCGCAAGTAGTATGGCAAGCAGCGCGAGGAAGCGGCCGTGGCTCATAGTGAGATGTTCGAGCGGTGAGGCTGATATCATCGCATTTTGCGCCGTAACGGGCGCTGCGCCAATGAGGATCTACGCATGAGCGCGAAGTCGGTTGCCGAGCAACTCGTCGCGGCTGGCATCATCCCGGTGCTGCGCTTCGCATCGCGCGCGCAAGCAGAAGCCGCGATTGCCTGCGTTGTCGCGGCGGAGTATGCCACTGTCGAAGTCACGCTGACCACACCCGATGCGCTCGCAGTGATCCACGATCTACGCCGCATCAGCCCGCCGAATTTCCTGGTTGGCGCGGGCACCGTGCTTGATGTCGATACGGCGCGGGCGTGCTTGCGCGCCGGCGCGGACTATCTGGTGTCACCCGGCTTCGTCCCAGGCCTGGCTGAACTGGCGCACGCCGCGCACCGTCCGTGCTTGCTGGGCGCTTACACGCCCGGCGAGGTGCTCGCCGCGCACCGCGCCGGCGCCGACATCGTCAAAGTTTTCCCCGCCGCCACCGGCGGGCCGAAGCACTTGGCCGCGATGCGCGCCGTCTACCCGCACATCCCGATGTGCCCGACGGGTGGCGTCACGTTGGAAAACATGCGCGACTATTTCAACGCCGGCGCAAGCGTGGTGGGCATCGGCAACAACTTGATCGACGCCAACGCGCTGGAGCGCGGCGAGCGTGAACTCGTGATTGCGCGCGCGCGGCAGTTTCTCGATGTTGCGCGCGGCATCACACGCGTGTGACGCACCCAGATGACGGCCAGTAACACCGAAGCCGGAAGCAAACGCTTCGACATCGTCTCGCTGGGCGAACCGATGTACGAGTTCAGCCAGCTCCCCGGTGAAGCGCGGCGCTATCTGCAGGGTTTCGGCGGCGATACTTCCAACTGCGCCATCGCCGCCGCGCGCGGCGGCGCTCGCGTGGCGTACTTGACGCGATTGGGCGACGATGAATTTGGCCGCCAGTTCCTCGAGCTTTGGCGTAGCGAGAACATCGACACCAGCGGCGTCGGCATCGACGCGGACGCGCACACGGCGGTGTATTTCATTACGCACGGCGCGCAAGGCCATGCCTTCAGTTACCTGCGCGCAGGTTCAGCAGCAAGCCGCATGCAACCGCAACACCTGCCGCAGAGCTTGCTGCGGGAGACGCGCTTCTTTCACGCTTCTGGTATCTCGCAAGCGATCAGCACCAGCGCTTGCGACACGGTATTTGCAGCGATCGATACCGCCAAGACGAGCGGCGCACGCTTCGTGTTTGATGCGAATCTGCGCCCGCGCCTTTGGCCGCTCGCCCGCGCCCGCGCCATCCTCACGGCGACGTTGGCGTTGAGCGACGTATTCCTGCTCAGCGTCGAAGACGGCGAGTACCTCACGGGGTCGACTCACGCGCAAACGGTAATCGATTGGTCACACGCGCATGGCGCGCGCACGGTCGTGCTCAAACTCGGCGCGCAGGGGGCGATCGCCAGCGACGCAGCGCGCCAAGAACGAGTAGCCGGTCATCGCGTTAACTGTGTCGATGCTACCGGCGCCGGAGACTGTTTCGCCGGTGCGCTGATGGCGCGGCTTGCGCGCGGCGATGCGCTCGCCCAGGCGCTGCGCTACGCCAATGCGGCGGCAGCGTTGGCGACAACCGGATTCGGCGCGGTCGCGCCGCTGCCGAAAGCAGACGCGGTACAAGCGCTGCTCGACGCCGCTTAGCGGTTAGATGACGTTTGGGAGAAAGAGCGATGCATCGATTTCTGTTCTTGCTGATGACCGCGCTGGCATCGGTACACGCATACGCCGAGTGCCGGGCTTTACATCCCTCCGGCAAGACGGTGCCGGTGAAGGAGCAAAGCGGCGAGACTTTCGATAGCTACGCGCTCGCGAGCTGGCTGCCCTACGGCCCGCCCACTATTTATTACGGCAAGCGCTTCGAGAGCCTCGACCCGGCGCAGCAGCGCTTCGTGCAGCGGAAGGAGTGCGCCCATCTCAGCGTGCCCACTGTGGACGAAGTGCTAGCGGCCTGCCATGCGCTGCGGCAGCTGCGCGGCGATGGCCTGTCCACGAGCGAAGAGCGCTCGCTCGGTGCCTGGCTCGCGAGCGGTGGTGCGGCCGGCTTCAACTACAAGGGCACGGCCCCCGCGTTTTGGGACGCCATAGTGCAGTGCGCGGATAAAGGTTAGCGGCCTGGACCCTGCGCAGTTTTTTTCGGAGGACTACGCGCAGGCGCGCGAGCGTTTTCGCGCGGCCGCGATTGTGCTCGGCTGGGCCTTGGAAGCGCATGCCATCGAAGCACGCGGCCCATCCGACGAAGAACTCACTATCGAGGTCGCCATTCAGCCCGGTTCCGATGAGTTTCAGGATTCGCGCTGTTTGGTCGTCTCCAGCGGCTTGCACGGCGTCGAGGGCTTCATTGGCTCGGCTCTGCAACTGGCGGCGCTGCGTTATTGGGCCTCCAATCCGATAGACGCTCCCGAATTGCGTATTGTCTTCGTGCACGCGCTCAACCCGTTTGGCTTTGCGTGGCTGCGCCGCGCCGATTCGAACAACGTCGATCTCAACCGCAACTTCCTTCTGCCGGGTGAATCGTACCAGGGCAGCCCTGCCGGCTACGCCAAGCTGGATCGCTTCTTGAATCCTCCGCATGCGCCGCGCAGTTGGGATGCGTTCATGCTGCACGCATTGGCGCGCATCGCACAGATGGGACTGCCCACACTCAAGGGTGCGATCGCCGGCGGTCAGTTCGATTTCCCCAAGGGCTTGTTCTATGGAGGGGACACAACCTCCGCAACACAACAGGTGGTGGCCGACAACTTGGCGCGCTGGCTGGGACAAAGCCAACATGTTGTGCACCTCGATATGCATTGCGGGTTAGGCAAGTGGGGCGGCTACAAACTACTGGCCGACTACGCCCTAAACGATGTGCAACGCGACCGGCTGCGAGCTTGGTTTGGTCCCGGTGCATTTGAGGAGAACATCGCTCTCAATAACGAAAAGAAAGTGGCCTACGCGACGCGAGGCGGTTTTGGGCAATGGTGTCTAGCGAATCAGCATGAGCGCGACTACTTGTTCGCCTACGCCGAGTTTGGCGCCTACAACATCTTGCGCACGATCGCAGGTCTGCGCGCGGAGAATCAAGCGCACTTTTGGGGGCATGCCAGCGATGCATCCACGCGGCGCGCCAAACGGCGTCTCAAAGAGCTGCTCTGTCCGGCCTCGTCAAGCTGGCGCAACAGCGTGCTTGATCACGGCGTTGCGCTCATTCGCCGCGCTGCGAGCGGGCTAGCGCGCGTCTCCGGTTAGTCGGCTCTGCTAACATAGGCGTCACCTTCTTCGCCGTGATTGCGGGGCTGTCATGTTCGACCTAGTCATCCACAACGCAAAGATCTACGACGGTTTGGGCGGCGCGCCGCGCATGGGAAGCTTGGCGGTAAACGGCGAGCGCATCGCGGCGATGGGTGAAGATGTAGGTCCGGCGCGTACCACGATCAATGCCGACGGCCTGGCGTTAATGCCCGGCATTATCGACAGCCATACGCACTACGACGCGCAAATCACCTGGGATGCGCTCGCCTCACCCTCCCCGCAACTGGGCGTGACCACCGCGGTCATGGGTAATTGCGGTTTCACTATTGCGCCTTGCCGTCCCGCCGACCGCGATTTGAACTTGCGTAATCTCACACACGTAGAGGGCATGTCGCTAGAGAGCCTGCGCGCCGGGGTCAACTGGCAGTTCGAAACTTTTCCGCAATACCTCGACTATCTGCAGCGCGCCGGCGTCGGCCCGAACATCGCCGCGTATATCGGACATTCTTCGGTGCGCACTTATGTGATGGGCGAAGACGCGTCGAAACGTGTCGCGACGCTTGATGAGATCGAACAGATGCGACGCATCGTAAAAGAGGGGCTGCAAGCCGGCGCGGTCGGTTTGTCTTCGACCACTTCGTACCAGCACAACGGCGACGGCGGCGTGCCCATGCCGTCGCGGCTCGCTTCGGACGAAGAGTTCCACGCGCTAGTCTCCGCCCTGGGCGAAACGGGGCGCGGCACGTTCATGATGACCAAATCCGCAGACACCAAGCCGGCTTGGCTGCAAGCACTCGCCGCAAGCGCCAAGCGCCCGTTCCTGGCCGCGGCGATTCTGCACAATCCCGGCGTGCCGGAAGCGGCCTGGAACGACATGCTGGGCGTGGCTGAGGGTTGTGCGCGCGGGCTTTCGATGTATGGAGCGGTCTCATGCTGCCAGCTCAAGTTCGAGTTCAATATGCGCGAGCCCTACATATTTGAAGGCCTGCGCTCGTGGCGGCCGGTGCTGGAAGCGCGCGCCGAGGGCGCGGCAGCGCTCTACGCCAACTCGCAATTCCGCCAGTCGGTCAAAGATGAACTGGCGGTGCCCATGCGGCGCATCTTCGCCGGCGATTGGGACAAGGTCGAGGTGATCTTGCCGAAGCTCCCGCAACACAAGGCCTACGAGGGCAAGAGCGTGGCGAAACTCGCCGCGGCCGCTGGCAAGCATCCGTTCGATTGGCTGCTCGATCTGTCACTGGCGGAGGACTTGGACACGCTGTTCACCGCCGTGCTGCTGAACTCCGACGAAGAGCAAGTCGCGCGCCTGCTGACGCACCCGAACAGCATCGTATCGCTCTCGGACGCGGGTGCGCACATGACATTCTTTTGCGACGCCGGCTTCGGGTTGCATCTATTGGGCTATTGGGTGCGCGAGAAAGGCTTAATGTCATTTGAGCGTGCAGTGCAGAAATTGACCAGCGACCAAGCGCGGCTGTTCGGCATGCAAGACCGGGGTGTGCTGCGCGCGGGAGCGTATGCGGATTTATTGTTGTTCGATCCAACCAGCGTCGGGCGCGCGGATGCGCAGCGTCACTTCGATCTGCCTGGCGGTGGATCGCGTTTGCTTACGGCGGCGCAAGGGGTACACGGCGTTTGGGTCAACGGTACGCTGCTCGCGGATGAAGAGGGTCTGCGTGCGGATGCTGGGCGGCCGGGTAAAGTCTTGCGCGAGTTCGCGGCGTAGCGCATACGGTAGAAGAACCTACTAGCGTTGAAGTTGCAGGGCCTGCTCGCCCTCGGGCAGGTACTGGCGAATAAAGGGAGGCAACTTGCAGAACACGGCAGCCGCGCAGCAAAACACTGCCCTAACGGCGCAAGAGCGCAAAGTCCTCGCCGCTTCTTCGCTCGGCACGGTGTTCGAGTGGTATGACTTCATGCTGTTTGGCTCGCTCGCACCGGTGCTGGCGAGCCAGTTCTTCGCTAAAGCAGGCCCCACCGCTGGGCTGATCTTCGCGCTGCTGGCTTTCTCCGCCGGGTTTATCGTGCGGCCGTTCGGCGCGCTGGTGTTTGGCCGGCTCGGCGATCTGATCGGGCGCAAATACACCTTTCTCGCCACGATTGTCATCATGGGTTTGGCCACGTTCATCGTCGGCTTGCTGCCGACGTATGAATCGATCGGCATCGCGGCACCGATCGCGTTGCTGATTCTGCGCCTGCTGCAAGGCTTGGCGGTCGGTGGGGAGTATGGCGGCGCGGCGGTGTATGTTGCCGAGCACGCACCCAGCAACCGGCGCGGCGAGTTCACCAGCTGGATTCAGATGACGGGTACCCTCGGCCTGCTCATGTCGCTGCTGGTGGTGCTGGCGTGCCGCACAGCAACCGGTGAAGCCGCATTCCAGGATTGGGGCTGGCGCATGCCGTTTTTGCTCTCGATCATCCTATTGGGAATTTCGGTCTGGATACGCCTTTCGATGCAGGAGTCGCCCGCGTTCGCCAAGATGAAAGCCGACGGCAACGTGTCCAAAGCCCCCCTCAGCGAAGCGTTCGCACGTTGGGGCAACTTAAAGTTGGTGTTGATCGCACTGTTCGGCCTGATCGCGGGTTTTACCGTGCTCTGGTATACGGCGCAGTTCTACGTACTGTTGTTCCTTACGCAGGTGCTCAAAGTAGATCCCAAGACCGCGAACATTCTCGTCATCGTCGCCTTGGTGCTGGGCGCGCCGTTCTACTGGGTATTCGGCGCGCTTTCAGACCGTATCGGCCGCAAAAAAATCATGATGGCGGGCCTGATCATCGCCGCTGCCGCGTTCTTTCCGATCTACAAAGCGATAACGCACTATGCCAATCCAGCGCTCGAGCAAGCGCTGCGCAGCTCACCAGTGGTCGTCAGTGCGGCCCCGGACGAGTGCAGCTTCCAGTTCAATCTGACCGGTACGAAGAAATTCACCTCGTCATGCGACATCGCCAAGGCCAAGCTCGTCGCCGCCGGGGTGAACTATACGAACGAGGCGGCGCCGCGCGGCAGCGTCGCAGCCATTAAGATCGGCGAAACTTTGGTAGCCGCCTACGACGGCGTGGGACTCACCAAGGACGAGGCGGAGGCGAAAAGCAAAGCGTTCACCGCGGCGTTGACGGGCGCACTTTCGGCGGCAGGGTATCCCAGCAAGGCCGATCCGGCGCAGATCAACAAACCGATGATCGTGCTGCTCATCTTCCTGATGGTGATCCTCTCCACCATGACTTACGGCCCGTCGGCGGCGACCTTAGTCGAGATGTTTCCGACCAGGATCCGCTATTCCTCGCTGTCGCTGCCCTATCACATCGGCACCGGCTGGTTCGGCGGCATGATGCCGACTGCCGCGTTTGCGCTCGTTGCCATGCACGGCAACATTTACGTCGGGTTGTGGTACACGGTGACCATCATTCTGGCAACGGTGTTGATCGGTATGCTCTGGCTGCGCGAAACTAGGCACGTCGACATTCACGCCTGAGCGCGCGCAGGGAGTTCCGCATGAGACCGGTGCCGTACAAGTCACAAGAGCTTGCCGAACCGCAAGAGTTGGTTTCGGCCATTCGCGCGCGCCGCGGCGGCGTGTTGCTCAATCTCGATCTGATGCTGTTGCACAGCGTTCCGCTTGCGGACGGCTGGAACGGGTTCATGCGGCGCATTCGCAACGAACTGACCGTGCCGCCGAAACTAAGAGAGCTCGCGATCTGCGTGGTCGCGGTACTCAACCGCGCGGCGTACGAATTTCACCACCATGCGCCCGAGTGGCGCAAAGCCGGCGGACGCGACGAACAGATCGAGGCGCTGGACAAGGTCATGAGCGCTGCCACCCGCGCGGACGCGCTGCGCGTGATTGAAACGGCTGCAGGCGCGGTTTTCGATGCGGACGAGCGAGCGGTGTTTCGCCTCGCTGTGGAAATGACGCGCGACGTGGAAGTCAGCGACGCAACCTTTGCCGACGTCAAAGCGGCGCTGCAGGATAACCAGCAAGCGGTCGAGTTAGTGGCGGTCATCGCCGCCTACAACATGGTTTCGCGCTTTCTCGTCGCGCTCAAGATTGATATGGAGTGAACATGCGCCTCGCAGGCAAAGTGGCCGTCATCATCGGCGCCGGACAAAGCCCCGGTGACGGCATCGGCAACGGCCGCGCCACGGCGCTGCGTTTCGCGCGTGAAGGCGCGAACGTGCTGGCGGTCGATAACAACCTTGCCTCGGCCGAGGAAACGGCAGCGCTAGTGCGTGCCGAGCACGGCGTGTGCGAAGCGTTCGAGGCCGATGTGACCAAAGAGGCAACACTGGCCGCCGCGATGGCCTTCGCGGCAAAACGTTGGGGAAGGCTCGACATTCTGGATAACAACGTTGGCGTCAGTCTAGGCGGCGGCGATGCGCCGCTCGCCGAGCTCACCGAGGAAGTGTTCGATCGCGTCAGCGCGATCAACCTGCGCGGCACCATCATGGCATGCAAGCACGCGTTGCCGATCATGCGCGAGCAGCGCACCGGCGTCGTCATCAACATTTCTTCGATTGCTGCCTGGTGCGTCTATCCGACGGTTGCGTACAAGGCAACGAAAGCGGCAATGATCGCGTTCACGCAGCAGTTGGCGATTCACAACGCGCCGTTCGGCGTGCGTGCGAACGTCATCCTGCCGGGACTCATGGACACACCGATGGCGGTCGATACGCGCGCGCGCGTTTCCGGCAAACCGCGCGCTCAGGTCGTGGCGGAGCGCGACGCTCAAGTTCCGCTGCGCGGGCGCATGGGAACAGCTTGGGATGTGGCCAACGCCGCGCTGTTTCTCGCCTCCGACGAGGCGCAGTTCATCACTGGCGTGGCGCTGCCGGTAGATGGCGGGGCGTTGGTCAAGATTGGCTAGCGGCGATCGCGCACGCCAAGACCTCGCCATCCGCCACGAGTCGCATCGGTTCCCAGTTGCGTGAGCGAACATAGTCGGGCCGTGGGCTTGGCACATCCAGCGGGCGATTCGCGCAAGTATTGAAACAGAAGTACGCTTGCCAGCGGTCGTGATGCGACAAGTTGTGCCCGCTGGCGTGCATCAAGTTGCAATGAAAAATCGCGCAGGTGCCAGCGCGCCCAGTCACCGCAACTGGTGGCGGCGATTCGGCCATGCGGCGTTTCATGTCTTCCGGAGTCACAGACCACAAACGGTACGCGGTGCTGGTGTCGAGGTAGGCCTCTGTGCGCCCCCAGCGATGACTGCCCGGCAGCAAATACAGACAGCCGCTCAGCTCTGTCGCCTCATCGAGCATGACCATGAAGGTGGCCATGTCCGGCTTCTGGATTCCGTCGAGCTTCCAAGCGCCGTAGTCCTGATGCCAAGGCCACACGCTGCCTTCGATCGCGGCTTTCGCATTGACTTTCGAGTGATGCAGATACAATTCTGGTCGCCGAGCAGCTGTTGCGCAACGCCGAGCACGCGCGGTGAACGCGAAAGCGCACGAAATGGCGCGGACGCGGTAGCGCCATCGGTTTCGTGCAGCCGAAACATCGATTTCGGCGCGCCGGTCGAGCCCTCGCGCACGGTGCCTACGGCGTCGACCCCCCACAAACGCTCGACCTCATGCCGCAGAAGCGGGACCTCCGCTGGCGTGACGAGATCAGGAAAGACGAGAAAGCCGTCGCGCTCATACTGCTCGCGCTGTGTTCGGGTCAGCTCCATGCTTGCAAGCCCATTTTTGGCAACGGTTGCACGATTTGTGTAGCTTGCTTATTATAAGCTAGACAACTAATTCAAGACATAGCCGCGCCCGTTCGGATGCTTGTCTGCAGAACATGTTTCGCGAAGATCTTTCACGCAATTTTGGCTTTATTCTCAACGATGTAGCGCGCCTGATGCGCACTTCGTTCGACCGCCGCGTCAAGGCGCTTGGGCTCACGCGCTCGCAGTGGTGGGTGCTCAACCATCTGTTCCGCAACAACGGCGCAACGCAGTCGGAACTCGCCGAAATCCTGGAAATCGAGAAAGCGACGCTCGGCCGCTTGCTCGATCGCATGGAGGCGAAGCGCTGGATTCGCCGCGAGGAGCACGCCAATGACCGGCGCGCCAAGCGCGTCTACTTGACCGATGAGGTCGAACCGGCTCTGAAAGCGATGCGCGCCGCGGCGGCCGATATGCGGCGCGAAGCGCTCGCCAATCTCGACGCTGCGGACCGGGAGCGCTTCGTCGATATTTTGCTGGCGGTCAAAGCAAATCTGGCGAAGAGCATCGACGGTGTCGCCGCGAAGAACGGTGCGACGAAAAGCGGGGCAGCAAAGAACTTTAAGAACGGCGGCAGACCGCAGGCGAGATCGTCATGAACCGCAAGATCTTTATGGTGTTATCGCGCGTGTTTTTACTCGGCCTGCTGCCGCTGGCAGCGATCAGCATCGGCCTATACATCTACGCACGCGGGGGCCGCTTGGTCGAAACAGAGAACGCCTACGTGAAGGCGAACATCGTTGCGGTCAGCTCGCCGCTGACTGGGCGCGTGGTAGAAGTCGCCGTGCGCGACAATCAGACCATCACCGCGGGGCAGTTGTTGTTCCGCGTCAACCCACGGCCGTACGAAATCGAGGCGGCGCGCGCGCGTGCGCGCATGGATGTAATCCGCACCGAGGTCAACTCGCTGCAAGCGGAGTATCGCGCCGCGCTATTGCAGGCAGCGGAGACGCGCGAGCGCATCCGGTTCCTGGAAAAGCAGCTTGAGCGGCAAGCGAAGCTAAAAGAGTACGGCATGACGCGCGGCGACACTTACGACGAAGCGCGCTTGAACCTCGAAGTGGCGCGCCGGCAGCTCGCCAGCGTGCAAGAAAGCGCAAACCGCGTGCTCGCCAATCTGAGCGGGGACCCGAAACTGCCACCGGAGCGCCACCCACGCTTCGCCGAAGAACAAGCGGCGCTCGACGAGGCGACCATGAATCTGGAACGAACGAGCATCATTGCGCCGGCCGCCGGCACCATCAGCAACATGAAGTTGCGCGTGGGTGAGCAAGCCGAGAGCGGCGCGCCGCTGTTCAGCTTGATCGAGAGTGGTCAAATTTGGGTGGAAGCGAACTTCAAGGAAACACAGTTGGCCAACATGCAAGTCGGCCAAGCCGCGCGGGTGGTCTCCGACATCCATCCGGACCAAAACTGGCCAGCCACGGTATCCGCTATCGCGCCGGCAACGGGCGCTGAGTTCGCCGTGCTGCCGCCGCAGAATGCCACCGGCAATTGGGTGAAGGTCGTTCAGCGTGTGCCGGTGCTGATTCAGCTCGATCCTGCGGCAACGTCGCTGCGCGCTGGTATGACGGTGACCGTGACCGTCGACACGCAACGCGAGCGTGGATTGCCCCGTAGCGTGCAGCGCTTGGTCGACGCAGGCTGGCTGCCGAGTTTTCTGCAACCGCGCTCGGTGATGGCAGGAGAGGCGAAGTAGCTCTCGCCTTTGGCGGCGCCGTCTCGGCCGGGCAATCTATGCAAGGCCCGGCCTAGCCGCCTTTGCCTGCGAGGAGCCTAGCGAGAGTCGCCCTGGATCCCGGTTTACACCGGGACAACGATGCCGCGACTGAGATTGGATCAGGGCATGACCGACGAACTCACCCCGCGCCACCGCGCGCTCGCCACCACCGCCGTGATTTTGGCGGCGATGCTGTACTCCATCGACTGGACTATCGCTGCCGTCGCACTGCCCCACATGCAAGGCGCATTCTCCGCCGCGCCGGATCAGATCTCGTGGGTAATCACTTCGTACATCGTCGCTTCCGCGATGATGATTCCGACCGCAGGGTGGCTGAGCGCACGCTTTGGGCGCAAACGCGTGTTCCTCACCGCACTGGCGGGCTTTACTGTCTCGTCCTTCTTTTGTGGGCTTGCCGACAGTCTCACCTTCGAGGTGATCGCGCGCATCGCCCAAGGCGCGAGCGGCGCCTTCATCATTCCGCTTTCCCAGGCGATCGTGCTCGACAGCTACCCGGCAGCACAGCAAGGCCGCGCCATGGCGCTGTGGGGCATGGGCAGCGTATTCGGCTCGGTCATCGGACCGACCATCGGCGGCTATGTGACCGAATACTTTAGCTGGCGCTACATTTTCTACATGAACTTGCCGCTCGGCTTGATCGCTTGGCTCGGTATGGCCGCGTTCGTGCCGGAGACCAAACGCCATCGTGAGCGCAAACTGGATTGGTTCGGTTTTGTGACGCTCGCGCTCGGCATCGGCGCACTGCAAATGATGCTCGATCGCGGCAACCGCCTGGATTGGTTCGAGTCCGAAGAGATCATCGTCGAAGCTTGCGTCGCGGCACTCGGCTTCTACTTGTTCATCGCGCACAGCTTCACTACGCGTCAGCCGTTCCTCGATTTACGACTTTACACGCAGCACCAGCTTTTCTTTGCGCTGCTGTTCGTGGCCGGCTACGGCCTGCTCACACTGCCGACGATGGTGCTGATGCCCACTTTCCTCGAAGAAATCCGCGGCTACAACATCGACACCATCGGTCTGCTGCAGTCGCCGCGCGGTGTCGGCTTGCTGACGTCGATGTTCGCCAGCGGCTATTTCGTAAGCCATTTCCCGCCGCGCGCGCTTATTGCCTTCGGGCTGGTTTGCCTCGCGTTCTCCAGCGCCGAGATGGCGAGTTGGAACACTGATGTCGGCGAATGGCCCATCGTGTGGACGGGATTTCTGCAGGGCATCGGCGCCGGCATTATGTTGGTGCCGATCCAAATGATCGCATTTCAAACACTGCCCGGCGAGCGCCGCACCGAGGCCACCGCGATGTTCAACCTGGTACGCACGGTGGCGAGCAGCGTCGGCGTCTCCATCGCGTTCAGCTACTTCGTGCACTCCAGCAGCGTCAGCCGCGCGCAACTAGTCGAGCACGCGACACCCTACAACGCAGCAATGCAAAGCGAAGCCGTAGCCGACAGTTGGAACCTTGCCACGGAAACGGGGCGCGCGAAACTGGAACTCGAAATCGAGCGTCAAGCGGCGATGATCGGCTACGCGGCGGACTTCCGGTTGATTGCTTTCGGCGCGGTGCTCGGGCTGCCGATGCTGTTGTTGATGGGC
>CAZAWU010000087.1:7214-15612 GCA_964488915.1 uncultured Burkholderiales bacterium | reverse complement strand
ACATAAGCGCCGACTTCCTCGCCATACCAGTCATTGTCGAAGCCAACCGCCAGGGCAATCTTCACGCCCGGCATCTGCAGCAGCACCTCTTCGATCTCGAACGGTGAGTACTTGACGCCGCCGCGGTTGATGAGTTCCTTAATGCGCCCGGTGATGAAGAAGAACTTGCGCCCGCGCTCGTCCACTTGGTAGAAGCCTTCATCGCCGGAGCGAAACCATCCATGCTTGAACGTCTCCAGATTCGCGTCCGGGCGCTGGAAGTAGCCCAGCATCACGTTGTGCCCGCGAATGACGATCTCGCCGCGCTCGCCCGGCGCTAACGCGTTGCCGTCGCCATCATGAATGGCGAACTCGTTGGCGCCGAAGTCCACGCCGATCGAGGGATAGCCAAAGTCGCGCAGCCAATGTCGGTGCTCGGCATCGCTCAGATCAAGCGGCATCTTGGAGGCGAACGCGGTCACTTCGCTCAAACCGTAGCCGTGCAGAATGCGCACGCCGAAACGCTCCTCGAAGCGCGCGACCAAGCTCACCGCCAGCGTGCCGGCGCCACAGATGATGTAGCGCAGCGCGCGCAAATCGTAGCCAGTCGCATCTTCATCCGCCTCGCATAAAAATTGCAGCAGCGTGGGCACCACCGATACGGCGTGCACGCCCTCTTGCGCCAAGCGCCGCCAGAACAGACCGGCTTTAAAACCGCGGCACAGCACGACGCTCGCGCCCGCGTACACCGGCAGCATGAGCGTCACGACGATGCCGTTGACGTGATGAATCGGCAGCACGCACATCATGCGCGTGGCGGCGTCGATGCCCTGCCACGCGCACATCCCGTGCGCGTTGGCGAGCAAGTTGTACTGGGACAGCATTACCCCTTTAGGCGCGCCGGTGGTGCCGCTGGTGTAGACGAGCAAGCACTCGTCTTCCATCATGTCCGCAGCGGCGGGGGCAAACTCACTGGACTCGCGCTCGACTTGCCCGCGCCACTGCCCATCCAGCTCGACAATGCGCTGTAAGCCGGATGTTTGCGCGCGCAGATTGTGCGCTCGCGCTGCGTAGTCCGGATGCGCGAGCAGCAGTCTGCAGTCGGCGTTAGCGAGTATGAACGCGATGCGCGTGTCGTCTTCGCTCGCGCTTTGCGGCGTCGCCACGGCGCCGATCTTCCAGCAAGCGAAATAGATGCACACCACGTCGCCGTGGTTAAACGCCAATGTTGCGACACGCTCGCCACGGCGCACGCCGCACTCGCGCACGAGCCAGTGCGCCACTTGGTTCACGCGGCGCACAAACTGCCCGTAAGAGTAACTGCCCCGCTCGCCGCTCTCGTCATCGTAGTAAGTGAGAAAGCGCGCTTCCGGCGTCTGCTGCGAACGCTCGTCCAGCAATGCGCCAATCGAGCGGTAGGACACCAAGTATTGATCGGGCGGGATGCCGCGCAGGGTGCGCGCCTTGCGGATATTGGCTGCGATCAGCGCGCTTTGCTCAGCAACGGCATTTGTCATCGCTCAAGCGGCGCCGCGGATGCGATACAGCGCCGACTCGGTGAGCACGAGATCGACACGCTGATCATGGGCGTCATGTACCAGGTCGGTAACGACTTGGACGGCGAACGCGACGCCCACACGCCAACAATGCGTACCTAAGCGCGGCAGCAGCTCGTCGTAGTAGCCCCCGCCATAGCCCATGCGAAAGCCGTCCGCATCGAATAGGAGCGCCGGTACGATTGCCAGATCGACCGCGTGATCGTCGACGCGCATGCAGCTTGAACGCGGTTCGCGGATCCCCCAAACACCGAGTTCGGTGTCCGCTTCGATCGCGTTGACCTGAAACAACTCCAGCCGCCGCTGCGCTTTGTCGATGCGCGGCAGGACAAGTGTCTTGCCTTCGCGCAGTACGCGTGCGAACAGCGCGTGCGTGGCCACTTCGCTGCCGATGCTGCTGTATGCGAGCACGCGGCCCGCGCTGCGCCACTGCGGCAGCTCTGTAAGCGTAGTAAGAATCGCCGTACTAGCGCGCTCTCGCGCTTGCGCAGCGAGCGCGTCGCGCAGCGCGCGCGCACGCCCGCGCTGAACTTGCTTGGCGCGGCGCAGCGCCCCGACATCTGCGAGATCTAAAGTCATGACTCCGAGGAATTATAATGGCGTTATGGACTCCACCGCCGTCCCGGCCGCTGCCACGGACGACGGCCGCTCGCCTTTGGCGCCGGATCTTGAGCGCGCGCTAGCGCTGTGGCCGCACGACGAAGACGCGCCGGCCGCACGCGAGGCGCGTCAGATCGCGCTGACGACGGCCGGCATCCTTAGGCAACTGCAGTTCGACAGCGAAACGCTCAACGCGGCGCTGCTAGCTGCGCTGCCGCCCGCGCACCGTCCGGATGACACCAAGCTGCGCGAGAGCTTCGGCCCAAACGTGGCAGCGCTAGTGCAAGGCGCGCGGCGCGTCAACGAAATCGGCCCGAGCGCGACAGAGCATCGCGCGCACGGTACTCCATCGCTGGAGAATTTGCGCAAGATGCTGCTCGCCATCGCGCAGGATGTGCGCGTGGTGGTGATCGCGCTGGCGCAGCGCACCGCGCTCATGCGCGCAAGCTTGTCTCGCCCCGAAGCGCAGCGCCGCGTGCTCGGGCAGCAAACCTTGGATCTATTCGCGCCGCTCGCCAACCGGCTCGGCATGTGGCAGATCAAATGGGAACTGGAAGATCTGGCGTTTCGCTGCCTGGAGCCGGAGCTGTACCGCACGCTTGCGCAGGAACTGGACGAGCAGCGTACCGCGCGTGAAGCCTACATCGCTCGCGTGATCGCGATCTTGCAGCGCGAACTGGAGGAAACGGGACTCGCAGCGCAAGTCACCGGGCGGCCCAAGCATATCTACAGCATCCATCAGAAAATGCAGCGCAAGGGCGTCGGCTTGAACGACGTCTACGACGTGCGCGCACTGCGCATCATGGTGCCGGAAGTGAAGGACTGCTATACCGCGCTCGGTGTGGTGCACAACTTGTGGCAGCCGATCCCGCAGGAGTTCGACGATTACATCTCGCAGCCCAAAGGCAACCGCTACCGCTCCTTACACACCGCGGTGCGCGGCCCCGACGGCAAGGCGCTCGAAGTGCAGATCCGCACCCACGAGATGCATCGCGACGCCGAGTTGGGCATCGCCGCCCACTGGCGCTACAAGGAAGACTCGCACGGCACGAAAAGCAGCACGCGCACCGGCAATATGGATGAGCAAATCGCCTGGCTGCGCGAAGTGCTCAACTTTCAGAGCGATTTCGCGCGCCGCGCCGGCTGGTCGGAAGCCGGCGGCAAGGCGTTGTTCGACGACACCGTGTTCGTGCTGACCCCGCAGGGCAAAGTACTCGATCTGCCCAAAGGCGCCACCCCGGTCGATTTCGCTTATGAGTTGCACACGGAATTGGGGCACCGCTGCCGCGGCGCAAAGGTGGACGGCCACATCGTGCCGCTCAACTATCAGCTGCAGAACGCGCAACATGTCGAGATCGTCAGCGTAAAACAGGGTGGCCCCAGCCGCGATTGGCTGGTGCCTGCGCTCGGCTACCTGCACACGCACCGCGCGCTCAGCAAAGTGCGGCAGTGGTTCAAGCAGCAAGAGCACGACGAGCAAGTCGCCTCGGGCCGCGCGTTGTTGGACAAAGAGTTGCAGCGCGCCGGCGCCACCGGTATCAACCTGGACGCGCTCGCCGCGCGCCTGCATCACCACAAGGCCGAAGAAGTGTTTGTGGCGTTGGCGCGTGGCGAGTTGAGCAGCCGCCAGATCCAGACCGCGCTGGCACCGGAAACGCCCAGCAGGCCCGCGGCGCAGCCGGTGCCCACTCCCATCACCGAGAACAAGCCACCCAGCGCCAGCAGCGCCATCCTCGTGCTGGGCGTCAATAACATCGCCACGCAAGTCGCCAAGTGCTGCAAACCACTGCCGCCGGAGCAGATCATTGGCTTCGTCACGCGCGGACGCGGCGTCATCGTACACCGCGCCGGTTGCACCAACGTGAAGAGCCTTAAGGCGGATCAGGCCGAGCGCTTGATGCCCGCCGAATGGGGCAAGCTCTCCCAAGGCCGCTTCCCGGTGGAGGTGGTGATCGAGGCCACCGACCGCCAAGGTTTGCTGCGCGACGTGAGCGAGGTGTTCACGCGCGACAAAGTCAATGTGATCGGCGCGCGTACCGCCACGCGGGCCGAGCACGCGCGCATGCATTTCACTATCGAAGTCAGCGACGCGCTGCATTTGCAGCATGTGTGCACGCTGCTCAAAGAAATTAAAGGCGTGCAGTCGGCGGGCAGAAAAATCTGACGCGCGCCAATCCCGTCAGCACCGGCAGCAGCTGTGCGCCAGGGCGAAAAAAGAACAGCCGCGCAATGCGCGGCCGTTCTCGCGATCTAAAGGGACAATTACCGCTGCGCAGCGATGGTCTTATCCTCTTCAAAATTGACGCTCACGGTCGGGTTACCCGGCAGTCCCATGTATTGTACAGTGACAGCGGAACCCGCCTTCGGCACCGACGGGGGGAAAAACGCACCGACGCCAAGCATATCGCCGGGCAGGATGCGCTGCGCGTTCCATGCCAAATCCGCGCCAAGCCACAGTACTGAGTTGAGTGGATGCCCCAAAACCGCCTTGCCTTCCGCACGGCCGAGTTCGTTGCCGGCGGTATCGGTCATCACCACGCGCATCGCCGCTAAGCGCTCGAGAAATTCCGGCGTCGCCTCCACTTCGATCGGCGTACCCAGGACGCCGTAGCGCGTGCCGGCATTGGTAGCGATCATGGCGAACGCGGTCACCGGATGGTCTTCGCCCAGCATGGCGTCGGAGAGTTCGATAAACGGCACCACATGCGAAATGTGCTCCAGCACCTCCAGCGGCGTACGCGCCTCCTGGATGTAGGGGTCTTTGACCACCGCGATCAAATCAGCGGAAATCTGCGGGCGCGCGCCGAAGTTCGCTTCGATCATCGCCCCGTCTTGCAGGAACATGTTTTCGTACAAGAACGCGCGAATCGGCGCTTTGATGCCCGACTTTGCTTGGACGCTGTCGCTGGTGTACGCGGCCTTGAAGCCCGCTGGAATACCCATGCGGCGGCCGATAGTCGCAGCGACCATGCCTTGCGCACAGTACGCTTCCATCGTCGATCTGATATGCGCGATGGGTGCGACCGGTTGGCGATTAGCGTACGCGGCGACGTAGCTGAGAACTTCCTCTTTGCTGGGGCAGCCCGCGTAGGCACCGGCGCTGGCCAGCACAGATGCGGCGAGGACAAAACTTTGAACCAGGCGCGTTTTCATGCTTCTCTCCTATCTGGAACTGCACCAATCCAATGTCAGTGTGGTCCAGCGGACGCCTTGGCGCCTCACCCGAATGGGTAGTGGTTGGCTCAGTCAGATGGCCTAGGCCAGGTGGCTGAGCAACATTCACTCAACACTTACCCACCGAACCACATTGCCTCGAAGTAACGGCAGGCAACGCAGCGAAGTGGAGCAAGAGTTAGGCCGAAGCGTGGTAGCGAGCGGGCATGCAAGCGGAGACAAGCGATCCGTGCCGCCATACTTATCCCAGAATATTCCAGAGAATGGCTACGGTAGACATTTCATTCAATATACTAATGCATGCACCCAGAGCAGCGCAAAGTGTGCGGCCTCGCCACCGTAACATTTCTTTACTTGCGCCCTGCCGAGCAGCACTCAGGTAACGGTGATGGCGCGCTTCTGGGTGTATTCGGCACCTTTGTCATCGCGCCAATAGAACACGAACTCACCGGATTGGTCAGCTTTGACGTGGAACGCGAAGTACGGGTTACTGGCCACCGCAGGATGAAGTTTGACGCGAAACACTTCGACACCGTTGTAGGTGCAGACGAAGTCCTCGACGATATGGCGGGGAACCGGCTTGCCCATGTTGTCCGGGCGGAAACCGGATTCGTGCACGTGCTGGATCATCGCACGCACTTCGATCACTTCCCCGCGCTTGGCGGATTCTTGCAGTCTGATATTGGCGGGACCGATCGCCATGAATTCAATCTCCGCACGCGGCGGCAGTGACATCGATCTGCGCGGTGGCTGACCACAGCGATTCATCGCTCATTTGTGCCACTACGAGCAAATGCTGCGGCGCGGCCACGCGCACGCGCGTACCGATGCGCGCACGCCCGTTGTGCGGCCCGAGCACGAACTCCACCATGCGCGGCAGCGGATTTCTTTCCGAGAACAGAAAGATGCGGCTCACATAATCCGCCGCGCTCATTGGGCTTTCCACTTCGATGGTGATCGGCACAACATTGCCGTTCTCGACCAACTGCGGCAGATCGAACTTGACCCGCCCTGGGGCAATCGAGCGCTCGCCGAATGTTTCCTTCAAAGCCTGCGCCAAGCTCTCCGGTGTGGCACGCGCCGGTCGCACGACTAATGCCATGCCGCCGGCGAGGCCAGCGGCCAGAAAGCGGCGCCGACTTGCTGCCAGGCCCGTGCTACGCGTAGCTAAAGCCCTCATGCTTGAGCGGCAGCGAACGCGCCCGCTTGCCGGTCGCCGCAAAGATCGCGTTGCAGGCAGCGGGTATCACCGCAATCATGGGCGGTTCGCCGATGCCACCCCAGAAGCCGCCGCTCGGCACGATCAGCGCCTCCACTTTCGGGGTATGCGCCAAGCGCAGCAACGGATAGTCGGCGAAGTTGGTCTGCTCCACGCGCCCGTCCTTGATGGTGATCTCTTCATGCATCAGCGCGGAGAGCGCCCAAATGACACCGCTCTCGATCTGCGCCTTGACCGCATCGGGATGCACGACATGGCCGCTATCGATCGCCACGATGACACGCTCGACATTGATCGCGTTGTTCTTGACCGACAGCTCCACCACCGAGGCGGTGAAACTGCCGTAACCGTCCACCACCGCGATGCCGCGATGAAGTCCTTCTCTGACCGGTTTGTCCCATGCAGCGGCTTTGGCGACGGCGTCGAGCACGGCAAGGTCTTTCTTCTTCTCCAGCAGCGGCCGGCGGAATTGATACGGATCCTTGCCGGCGGCGTGCGCCAACTCGTCAATAAAGCACTCGCGGAAAAACGGGTTATGCGTGTGCGCCACCGCACGCCAGAATCCCGGCGGCACGTGCGTGTTGCGCATGGCGTACTCGTTGCGAAAATTCGGCACCGCGTACGGGTTGTCGCTGAACACGCGCGTGCCGATCGGATCGACACCGTCCTTGACGCGGACATTCGGACCGAGATCCACCGTGCTCAAGATCGATTGATCGGCCTGCCGCACGTTCCACGCGATCCAGTTGCCGTCTTTATCCAGCCCGCCGCGCAGCTTCACCAGCGCCACCGGGCGATAGCGGCCCTGCTGCATGTCTTCCTCGCGCGACCATTGCAGCCGCACCGGCGTACCGGGCATCGACTGCGCGATCTTGACCGCCTGGCGCGTGTATTCCTGATGCGGCCCGCGCCGCCCGAACCCGCCGCCCGCGTGCATCTTGTGCACGATGACGTTCTCGAGCGGCACGCCCGCCGCTTCGGAGGCCGCCGTGATCGTCGCTTCACCGTTCTGCGTGCCGACCCACACTTCGATGGTGTCGTCTTTCGCCAGCGCCGTGGCAGTTTGCGGCTCCATGGTGGTGTGGTTCAAGTAGGGCGCGTAGAACTCGGCTTCGACCGTCTTGGCGGCGTTCTTGAAAGCCGCGTCCACGTCGCCGTCCTTGCGCGCGACCGGCACATCGCTCGCCTCGATCCCCGTGCGCAAAAACTGCTTGATCGATTCGCTGGAGACTTTCGCGTTCTCGCCGCCGTCCCACTCGATCGGCATCGCCTTGAGCGCTTGATGCGCGCGCCACCAGTTGTCCGCCACTACGGCGACCCAGTCGTCGGCGGCGACGACTTTCTTCACCCCGCGCATACCTTTGATCTTGGCTTCGTCGTAGCTCTTCAACTTGCCGCCGAACACCGGCACTTGCGCGACCGACGCATATAACATGCCGGGCAAACGCACATCGGCCGCATAAACTTGCTTGCCGTTCACTTTCTCGGGGATATCGAAGCGCGCCGGTGATGTGCCGATGATCTTCCAATCTTTCGGGTCCTTGAGCTTCGGCTCTTTCGGCACCGGAAACTCGGAAGCCGCAGCGGCCACTTGCCCGAAGCGCAGGCTGCGCCCGCTCGCTTTGTGTGTGATAACGCCTTTGGCCACGGTCAACTCCGAGGCAGGCACTTCGAGCTTCTGCGCGGCCGCGGCCACCAACATCTCGCGCGCGGCGGCGCCGGCTTTGCGCAGGTACTCCTGCGAATCGCGAATCGAGCGGCTGCCGCCGGTCGACATGCCGCCCCAGATGCGCTTGCGTTTGATGTGCTCGTTGACATCGGCGTACTCGGGCCGGATCTTGCTCCAGTCCGCTTCCAGCTCTTCGGCTAC
>CAZAWU010000087.1:0-7114 GCA_964488915.1 uncultured Burkholderiales bacterium | reverse complement strand
CATCGGCGTACTCGGGCCGGATCTTGCTCCAGTCCGCTTCCAGCTCTTCGGCTACCAGCTGCGCCAAGCCGGTGTAGCTGCCCTGCCCCAACTCAGAACGCGCGATGCGAATGGTCACCGTGTCATCCGGATGAATCATGACCCAATGGGTGACCTCAACACCCTTCTTGGCGTCGTCGGCCGCCAGCGCAACACCGGGCTGCTTGAAGCCGACCAACAACCCGCCCGAAACCGCGGCGCTCTGCAACAGGAACGTGCGGCGCGAAGCTTTGAATGTCGCTTTCATGTCTCGCTCTCCTTATGCCGCCATCTTCGCCGCGGCGTGGATCGCTTCGCGCACGCGCACGTAGGTGCCGCAACGGCAAATGTTGGTCATGGCTTCTTCGATGTCGGCGTCGGTAGGCTGCTTTTTCGATTTGAGCAGCGCGGCGGCGGCCATAATCATGCCGCTCTGGCAATAGCCGCACTGCGGCACTTGCAGTTGCACCCAAGCCTTCTGAATCGGGTGCGAAGAATCCGCCGACAAGCCTTCAATGGTCGTGATCTTTTTGCCCGCCGCCGCGGAATTCGGCAACACGCACGAGCGCACCGGCTCGCCGTCAATGTGCACCGTACAGGCGCCGCACACCGATATTCCGCAGCCGTACTTGGTGCCGGTCAAACCCAGTTCGTCGCGCAGCACCCAAAGCAGCGGCATTTCGGGTTCGACGTCAGCTTTTACTTCCTTACCGTTTACGTTGAATGTGGCCATCTAGGAGTCTCCTCTTCCGTAGGGTGGGTTAGGCGCGCGACCACGCGAACGTGGGCACTGAATGCTTCGCGCCGTAACCCACCGGCCGGCGCCATTTGAACCACCACTGGCGGATTACCGCGCGAAACGTGTACTTGCCGAAACTCTCTGCGTCGCGCGCCTACCCCGCCCCACAAGCCTACTTCTGCGGCAACCGCGTGGCTTGCCAATGCGTCATCTTCCAGCCGTCGGTGCCCTTAAGCCAGGTGCTGGTGTAGATGAGATCGAAACTTGCTTCCTTGTCGCCACGTACGACCGTCGGCGTGCCTTTGCCGATCACTTGCGCAAGGTTGTCGCTGATGACGCGCACGCGCATCACTTCGCGCGCGAAGCTCTTGATCTTGATCTCGCCTTTATCGAAAGGCGCGGTGAGTTGGGCCTTGCCGATGTCCATATTGCCGGCGGAGTGAATGTAGACCACATCGTCGGCCATCACCGAAGTCCACATCGCCATATCGTTGGTGGACAACCCCTGATGGCGCTTGTCGTCCGCGGCGCGGACGTCTTCTTCCGTGCCAGCCAGGGCCGGCAATGCCACGGAAAGCGCGAACAGCAAACCGAATAGCGTGCGTTGCATAACTCCTCCTGTTATGAATCCCCATGATGCTTTGCGACCGGCTGCATTGTTGCTACCCAATGACACCCCAGCGCCGCTACAACTGTTCCAAATATTTGAGATTGCCCACATCGAAATTTAGTTCCGGCAGCACGTGGGCATTACCCAAAACGAGCGAACTGCGATTGCGCCGATTGATCAGCAGCTCATGGCTTCGCCGCCATCACACCCTCGATTCATGTTGCCCATTGGCTACGCTCGACGCTTATACATTTGGCAGGATCATCCCTTAAATGAAGCGGGGTGAGATTGTCGGGCATATACCCGGCACCGGACTCCCCAAAACCGCTCTGACGGCCTCGACAGCTCCGGGGCAATCCACTACCATTCGCAGCCAGCCAATGGTAACAAAACAAGCGGCGCATCCGTAGGCTGCGCGCCGCACCAAAACGCGCCAGGAGGAGATCACGATGTGGCATCAAATCTACGATCCACTTAGTAGTAAGTGGTTATCGACGCTGATCGCAGCGTTGCCGGTCATCGTGTTGTTGGGCGGCATCGGCTTGCTGCATATGAAGGCGCACGTTGCCGCCGTGTTGGGATTACTCGCGGCGCTCGCTGTTGCGATCTTCGCCTACGGCATGCCGACTGAAATGGCGTCCAAATCGGCCCTGTGGGGCGCGCTGTTCGGTTTGCTGCCGATCGGCTGGATCATCTTGAATATCATTTTCTTGTACCGGATGACGAAGGACGTCGGCTTGTTCGACGTGCTGCAAGATTCCATCGCCGGCATTACCAACGATCGGCGCCTGCAGTTGCTGCTGGTAGCGTTTTGCTTCGGCGCCTTCTTCGAAGGCGCAGCGGGCTTCGGCACACCCGTCGCCGTGACTGGGGCCATTCTCATCGGCCTGGGTTTTTCGCCGCTCGCCGCGTCCGGTTTGTCGCTCATCGCCAACACGGCGCCGGTCGCTTACGGCGCGCTCGGTACGCCGATCATTGCGCTCGCGGCGGTCACCGGCTTGGATCTGCATCAGCTCTCCGCCATGACGGGGCGGCAACTGCCGTTCTTCTCCGTTATCGTGCCTTTCTGGTTGATCTGGGCGTTCGTCGGTTGGCGCAACATGGTCGAAATCTGGCCGGCGATTTTGGTCGCGGGCATTACCTTTGCCGTCCCGCAGTATCTCGTCTCCAATTTCCACGGACCATGGCTGGTCGATGTGGTGGCGGCGATTATCTCTATGGTGGCGCTTGCGCTGTTCCTCAAGGTTTGGCATCCGAAGCGCATTTGGCTTTCAGTGACGCGCCAAGGCGAGTCGGTGAGTGCCGAGGAAGCCGCGCGTACCGCCAACCACAAGCGCCACGATCGCGCGCTCGTGAAGAAGGCGTGGATGCCCTGGGCCATCCTGAGCCTACTGGTGTTCGCTTGGGGCACGCCGCAGATGAAGAACTTCTTGAATGGCATCACACCTGCGGACAAGGCAGCGGGCACGCCGGAAGTCAAAGCCGCTTACGCCGCCGTCACCAAAATCGACTTCCCGATCACCGGCTTGCACGAGAAAGTGCAGCGCGTGCCGCCGGTCGCGCCAGCCGACGCTAAACCGGAAAAGGCGGTTTACTCACTCAACTGGGCCTCCGCCACGGGCACCGGCATTCTGCTTGCCTCGATCATCGCGGGCTTCGTCATGGGCATACCGTTCGGCAAGATGGTACGCATGTACGGAGAAACGCTATGGATCGTGCGCTACTCACTGCTCACCATCGCGGCGATGCTGGCGCTCGGCTTCGTTACGCGCGTTTCGGGCATCGACGCCACGCTTGGGCTCGCTTTCGCCAGCACCGGCATGCTCTACCCCTTCTTCGGTACGCTGCTCGGCTGGCTTGGCGTGGCGCTGACAGGATCCGACACTGCTTCAAACGTACTGTTTGGCGGGCTGCAGAAAATTACCTCTGAGCAGTTGGGCTTGAGCTCGGTGCTGATGGCTTCCGCCAACTCCTCGGGCGGCGTCATGGGCAAGATGATCGATGCGCAATCGATCGTGGTGGCCTCTACCGCAACCAATTATGTGGGACACGAAGGCGAGATATTACGTTACGTGTTCTTCCACTCGATCGCGCTCGCGTGTCTGATGGGCCTGTTGGTGACGCTGCAAGCCTATGTGCCGCCGTTCACCGAGATGGTGATTTGGCCGAAGTAGTTTTCGGCATTTCGGAGATTTAAGTCGAGATAAGAATTTTAATATATTGATTAACAATAAATAATTTTAATTCTCATAAGTCACTTTAAACTCGCAACGATTGAATGAATCGTTGACTATTCACATCGGCAAGGTTAGTCTTCAAGCCGATGAACGTCGTCCTTGAAGTTTCCGGCCGCGATCAAATCCTCGCGGCTGCGCACGAACGCTTCCGCCGCTTCGGCTACAACAAGACCACCATGGCGGAGATCGCCGGCGACTGCCATATGTCGGCGGCCAACTTGTACCGCTATTTCGCTAACAAGCAAGACATCGCCGCGCAACTGGCGGCGCGCTGCCTGCGCGAGGAAGAAGCGCGTCTGCACGCGGCGGCCGTCGCCGAACCCGCAACGGCTGCTGCCGGCCTCGCGCGCTATGTCACGGAGACGCTGGCCTGCACTTATGAGCGTTGCGTCGGCGATCCGCTGATCAATCAAGTGGTGGAAGTCATCGGCCGCGAGCGGCGCGATGTCATCGACGCACACACCAAGGTCAAACTCGGCCACATCGCCTCTCTGCTCGAACGCGGCATTGCCGGCGGCGAGTTCGAACCGGTCGATGTACGCGAGGCCGCGGAAGCGATCTTGGCCACGACCGTATTGTTCGACGTACCGTTGCTAGTCCAGATGTACGCTAAAGAAGACCTCGAACGCGTCGCCCTGGGCGTAAGCCGCCTGGTTCTGCGCAGTGTTGCGCGGCGTACCGGCTAAACGCATTTTCGGGGGCAAATCATGACGTTAGGCCGCAAGGTTTTAACCGGCTACATCGAATGGGTGTTGCGCTGGCGTTGGCTGGTGATCGGCGCGATCGCCATCATCACCGCCGCACTATTCATGTACGCCAAGAATCTGCGCATGGTGATCGACCCGAACACCATGTTGCCATTTGAGCATCCTTATGTGGTGACTACGCTCGAAGTCGAGAAAATCTTCGGCTCCAAGTACGTCGTCGTCATCGGCATCACCCCCAAGCAGGGCGATATCTATCAGCCCGCTGTGTTGGAAAAAGTGCAACGCCTGACGGCGAAGCTGCGCGAGGCGCCCGGCGTGGTACGCGAAAACCTGCTCTCGCTTAGCGCCCGCAAAGCCAAAGACATCGTCGGCACTAGTGAGGGCATGGAAGTGCGGCCGCTCATGGCGCGGGTGCCGAGCACGCCGGCGCTGATGGCCGGCCTGCGCGCCGCCGTGCAACGTAACAGCGCCTATCACAATTCCATCGTCTCCAAGGATGGGCGCACCGCCGCGATCTTGGCCGAGTTCCGCGACGGCGGCGGCGGCGGCTTCCGCGAGATCATGGCGCACGTCGAGCCGCTGGTAGCGGCCGAGCGTGACCCCAGCGTCGACATCGCCATCGGCGGTCTGCCGGACTTTCTCTCGCAGATCGAGCGCTTCTCTGACCGTATCGTATGGCTGTTCCCGCTCGCGGTACTCATCGTCGGCTTGATCCACTACGAAGCGTTTCGAACCTGGCAAGGCCTCATCTTGCCGCTGGTTACGCCGCTGCTCGCGGTGGTTTGGGGCTTGGGGCTGATGGGCGCCGCTAAGATTCCGCTCGATATTTTCAATGCATTCACGCCGATCTTGATCCTCGCGGTGGGCGCCGGGCACGCCGTGCAGTTGCTCAAACGCTACTATGAGGAATATCACCGGTTGCGCGAAACGGCTGCGCTGCCGCCGCACCAGGCCAATCGCCAAGCCGTGGTCGATTCGATCGTGGCTGTCGGGCCGGTCATGCTGACCGCCGGCCTGGTGGCGGCGCTGGGTTTTTTCTCGCTCACGGTGTTCCACATCACTTCGGTGCGCGTGTTCGGCATCTTCACCGGTGTCGGCATACTCGGCGCGCTGATACTGGAGATGACGTTCATCCCAGCGCTGCGCTCGTTGCTGCCGCCGCCGGGCGAAAAGGAGCGCTCGCTTGAGCGCAGCGAGCGCTTCTGGGATCGGCTGACTAACACGATTGCCGACTGGTTGACCGGTCCGAAACGCACGCGCATCTACATCGCAGCGGCTATCGCCATCGCGGTCGCACTGCTCGGCTTGGCTCGGGTCGGCGTCGACAGCTCGACCAAGAGCCTGTTCGCCGATTGGCTGCCGATCAAGCAGGACGACCGTCAGCTCAACGAGCGCCTAGGCGGCACCAACACCGTCTATGTGCTGATCAAAGGCAATCAAGCCGACGCCATCAAGAACCCAGCGGTGCTGAAAGCGATGGATGCGCTGCAGCGTTTCCTCGAGCAAGAACCCAATGTCGGCAAAGCCGTGTCGCTGGCCGATTTCGTCAAGCGCATGCACCGCGCCATGAACGGCGACGAGGCGAAGTTCGATGCGATTCCCGACAGCGCGGAGCTGGTCGCGCAATACTTGCTGCTCTACTCGATGTCTGGCGAACCGGGCGACTTCGACAGCTACGTCGACTACGACTACCAAGCCGCCAGCGTGACGGCTTTCCTCAAAACCGACAGCAGCCACTACATCACCGGCTTGATCGAGAAGATCAATGCCTTCGCCAAACAGCATTTCCCCCCTGAGGTGCACGTCAGTGTCGGCGGCAGTGTGCCGCAGGGTGCGGCGCTGACCGAAGTGCTGGTACACAGCAAGATTTGGAACATCGTGCAAATCGCGGGGGTGGTATTCCTTATTTCCTCCTTGGTGTTCCGCTCGGCGCTGGCCGGTTTGCTAGTGTTGACGCCGCTGCTGCTCGCCGTGCTGGTCAACTTCGGCTTGATGGGATTAACCGGCATCAAGCTCAACATACCAACTTCGCTCATCTCCGCCATGGCCGTGGGCATCGGCGCCGACTACGCGATCTACCTGCTCTACCGCATGCGCGAGGAGTCGCGCCGCGGTATGGATGAGAAGGCCGCCACGCACAAGGTGCTTGCCACAGCCGGTAAAGCCAGCCTGTTCGTCGCTTCGGCAGTGGCCGGCGGCTACGCCGTGCAACTACTCTCGTTCGGCTTTTATCCCCACACCTGGAACGCCATTCTCATCGCGTGCGCCATGCTTGTCAGCGTAACGGCGGCATTGACGTTGCTTCCAGCGTTAGTGTTGAAGCTTCGCCCTAGATTCGTTTTCGAAGGAGGTTCTATGCAATTGCACAACGCCAAGGCAGGCCTTGTGGCCGCGCTGAGCACGATGAGCTTATTGCTGGGCATCGCGGCGCAGCCGCGGCCGGCGGAGGCCGCGCCCACCGCGGTCGAGATCATGGAAAAGAACTTTCTCGTCGCCAAGCTGGGCGACTCGGTCGCCGATGCCACCTTCACGTTGACCAACAAAAATGGTCAGCAGCGGGAGCGCAAAACATTCGGCACGACCAAATTGCAGACCAATGGCACCGACAACATGCGCATGACCCGCTTTTTGTCGCCGGCGGACATCAAAGGCACGGTGTCCTTGCTCATCGAGCACGCGGAGAAAGACGACGATATGTGGATTTACCTGCCGGCGCTCAAGAAAGTGCGGCGCATGGTGGCAAGCGAGAAGAAATCGAGTTTCGTCGGTACCGATTTCTCCTATGGCGATGTGATCGGCCACA
>CAZAWU010000086.1:0-15684 GCA_964488915.1 uncultured Burkholderiales bacterium | reverse complement strand
CAACAAGCAAACGGTGACGGCTTTCTACGATCTGATGTTCAATCAATCGCGCCCGCGCGAAGCGGTGGAGCGCTACGTCGGTGCCACCTACACGCAGCACAACCCGGAAGTAGCCGACGGCAAAGAGGCGTTTATCGCCTACTTCGAAAAAATGGCAAAGCAGTTTCCGGGTAAGCGCGTCACTTTCAAGCGCGTGTTCGCCGAGGGTGATCACGTCGTCTTGCATTGCCACCAGGAATGGCCCGGCTACCGCCAGCGCGATTGGGCAGGCATCGATATCTTCCGCTTGGATGCGGACGGCAGAATCGTCGAGCACTGGGATGTGCTGCAGGTCGTGCCGAGCAAGGCAGCACACGGGAATACGATGTTTTAGGGAGCCTTGCGGACGCACCGCATGCTATCCGGGCCGCGCTGCCGATAAAACGAAACGCGCCTCCACATCGGCTGCCCGGCCACCCGCAACTTTCCACGGATCTGCTCGCATTGACCACAGGCGTGCTTTTCAGCCAAGCCGGGTGTCGTCCCGCTCGAGCGTCGCCGCGCTATCGCTGCCCGCGCACGCCGGCTCAACGACATGGCGGTCGACTCGAACCTCTTGGAGCCTTACTCACGCGCGCGGGCGCGAACGCTAGTGCACGTGCCCGTGCTCTCCATGCACGTGGCCGTGCGAGATTTCCTCATGCGTCGCGGGCCGCACTTCGGTGATCGTACAAAAGAAGTCCAGCGCTTTGCCCGCCCACGGGTGGTTGCCGTCGACCACGACCTTATTGTCTTCAATGTCGGTGACGGTAAAAAGCGTCACGTCGCCTTCCTCATCCCCGCTGCCCACGCCCTCAAACTGCATGCCCACTTGCAAGTCTTTGGGAAACAGGTTGCGCGGCTCGATACGCACCAGATCGGCATCGTATTCGCCGAACGCGTCTTCGGGTTCGAGGCGAACCTGCAAATCTTCGCCTACGTTGCGGCCTTCGAGCGCGGACTCCACAGTGGCGAAGATCTGCTCGTAGCCGCCGTGCAGATACGTGAGCGGGTTATCGCCAGCATCAAGTACGTTGCCGTCGATATCAGCGACCTGGTAGCGCAGCGTCACCACGGCGTTCTTTCCGATTTTCATCACGAGAATTCCTTGACTAGGCGCAGCACTTCCTGCGCATGACCTTTAGGGTTGCTGACTTCGACCGCGCAGCGCACCACGCCGCGCTTGTCGATGACGAAAGTCGAGCGGGCAACACCGGGTTTCTTTACGCCGTCCTTCTCCATTTCCTTGAGCACGCCAAATTGCCTGCACACCGCGCCGTCTTCGTCCGCCAGCAAATCCACGGCGATACCTTGCTTGTCGCGGAACTGCGCGTGGCGGATACAATCGTCGCAAGAAACACCGAACACGATAGTGTGGTGCCGCCGGAATTGATCTTCCAGATCGCTGAACTCGATCGCCTCCTGCGTGCAGCTGGGAGCGCCGTCCTTGGGATAGAAGAACAGCACGACGTTATGCTTGCCTTTGAATTCCGATAGCGTGACCAACTCCATCCCCGCATTGGGCAGGGAAAAATCCGGCGCGGCTTCACCAACTCTGAGCATAACGCGACTGCCAACCTCTCTTACACGGGGAGTTTACCCGATTTGCCGAGCGCAGTTCTTGCGCTGGCAACCTAGTGTAGTGCTTCGCTCTTAATGGCACTTATGCTTGGATCTCGCGCAGTCGTCGAATGCAACAAAAGTGGCGAAAATCAAGCCAAACAAGGCCACCAGGGGATGGGGCCCCTGTTTCCCCAGTGTCGCAGCGAGGTTGAACACCTCGCGAGAATTTGCAACGCGGTCTGGCTTGATTTCTCGCCATCTTTCGTGCCGTTAAGAGCGAAGCACTACACTAGGCTCGAACGATGAACACACCGTCAAGACCGAGAGGCTCGCAGCTGTTGGGCGGGCTTACCGCGCGGCAATTCATGCGTCGCTATTGGCAAAAGCAGCCGCTGCTGATTCGACAAGCGATCCCCCGTTTTCGCGGCGTGATCACACGCGCGCAGCTGCTGCGCCTGGCCGCGCACGAAGACTGCCACGCGCGCTTGATCTGGCACCATGGTCGACGCTGGCATTTGCGTCAAGGGCCGCTGGCCGCGAAGGACTTCAAGGCACGCGGCACCCGAGCTTGGACAGTACTGGTCCAAGACATCAACCACGTCGTGCCTGAGGCCGATGCGCTGCTGCGGATGTTCAGCTTCCTGCCCTACGCGCGGCTGGACGACTTGATGGCGAGCTTCGCCACAGCGGGCGGTGGTGTGGGGCCGCACGTGGACTCCTACGATGTATTTCTACTGCAAGGATTAGGCGAACGCCGCTGGCAGATTTCGTGGCAGCGCGATCTGACGTTGGAACCGGCTGCGCCGATCAAGCTGCTGCGCAAATTTAAACCTGAGCTCGAGTGGGTGCTGCGCCCAGGCGATATGCTGTATCTGCCACCCGGTGTAGCGCACTGCGGCACGGCGGTGAACGATTGCATCACCTACTCGATCGGGTTTCGCGCCCCCACCCATGCAGCGCTGCAGCAGGGCTTGCTGAGATTCCTGGAGGACCGTTGCAGCGATCTGACCTTATATGCCGACCCTGAGCTCCGTCCGAGCGTTCACCCGGCGGCCATCAACAAGCACTTTTTGGCTTATTGTCAACGAATACTCGAACAGGTAAAGTGGCCACAATCAGATATGGTGACATTCTTGGGCCAATACCTCTCGGAGCCAAAGGCGACCACGTTTTTTGTTCCGCCGGCACGGGATCTCTCGCGGGAGCGCTTCGCCAGAGTCGCGGCAACGCGCGGCGTGGCGCTGCACGCGAAGACGCGCATGCTTTACGCTGGGGCAGAACTTTTCGTCAATGGCGAGCACGTTCCTGCGGGCGCGGCCGACGCGCTGCTGCGCCGGCTCGCCGATACGCGAGTGCTCGAGCCGGCTGCGCTGCGGCGCTGCAGTCAGAGAATCGCCGCGCGGTTGTTTGATTGGTACGAGGCCGGGTATCTAACGTTAGGACGGCAATGATCCGCAAGCTCTCCGGGATAAACGAGATCCACCTCGCAATCGACCAGGTTATCGGAGCGACTCGGCGCGAGCTGCTGATCTTTGACAATAATCTAGCCGACGGCGGTTTTGGTGCGCCCGGACGCTTTCAGCTCATACGGCGCTTCCTTCTAGCCAACCGCACCAACCGCATCAGCATCGCCCTACACGACATCGACTACCTCACGCGCTACTGCGCACGCATGATGACGCTGTTGCGACAGTTCCCCTACGCCATCGAGATCCGCCGCACTTTGCCGGCAGCGCGCCACGCATCGGATGCTTTCGTGTTAGCGGACGCCCTATCATATTGGCGCCGTTACCACACCGACGATGCCCGCTCGGAACTGGTGTTCAACGACGACGTAGGCGGACGTCAACTGCGCACGCGATTCGAGCAGATTTGGGAGGCTTCTGAGCCGGCGGTGGCGGCCACCGTCTTGGGCATCTGATTCGGTCCGACCCGAGTGACTAGCCGGCAACTGTTGCAAATCCGCCACACAAAGCGTTCCAAAGGGCAAAAATGGGGGAGTTTTGAGCATCGAATTGGCGTTCTGGTAAAATTTCGTCAATTTCCGGCACCTTAGGGTGCTGGTAAGTCTCGTTAAACTTCCATTAAAGGGCACAGATGAACAAGTCTTTACTCTTCGCTACCGTTATCGCTGTTGCGCTGAGCGCATGCGGCAAGAAGGAAGAGGCTCCCGCACCGGCGGCCACTTCCGAGCCGGCACCTGCAGCAACCACCCCAGCCCCGGCCGATGCCTCAGCGCCGGCCCCGGCCCCGGCCGATGCCGCCGCGGGTGCGGCCGCCGGCGCAGCAGACGCTGCTGCGGGCGCGGTTGATGCTGCGAAAGACGCAGCCGCAGGCGCGGTTGACGCTGCTAAAGATGCCGCCGCAGGCGCGGTTGATGCTGCCAAAGACGCCGCTGCTGGCGCGGTTGATGCTGCTGCCGATGCGGCAAAAGAAGCCGTCACAGGCGGCGACGCGAAGAAAGAGTAGTTGCTTAGGTTAATTTCTTAGTTCGCAGAAAAGCCGGCCACGCGCCGGCTTTTTTGTGGCCGGCGCCTTCGTGATCCGGCCAGCGACCCTTCAAGCAACGTCGCGCCAGCCAAGCCCTAATGCTTGATCCGCGACGGCAATCCAATCTTGCGCACAGTTGAGCGCACCTGCCAGCGCTTGTCGTGCCAGGCTGGGGCGATTGTTCGTGGCACTCAAATGCGCCGCGACCAGGCAGTGCAGCGAGGTGGTGTCGATGCGCTGCAGCAGCGCCGCCGCAGCCATGTTGTCCAGGTGCCCGGTCCGCCCGGCCACACGCGCCTTGAGCGCAGCGGGATAGGGGCCCTCTCGCAGCATCTGCGCATCGTGGTTGCATTCGAGCACCATGGCGTTGCATCCACTGAGCATCTGCTCGATGTGCACTGTTAGCCCGCCAACATCGGTCAGCAGCCCAAGCCGGCCGTGACCTGATTCGAAGACGAATTGCACCGGCTCGCGCGCATCGTGCGGCACCGGATAGGGCTTGACGTAGATGCCACCCACTTCAAACGGCGTATGACTATCGATTAAGTTCACCTGGCCGGGGGTGATACCCACGTGAGGCAAGCTCGCGAGCGTGCCGTAGGTCAGATAGAGCGGTGCGCGCACTTTGGCTGCGACCCGCACGGCGCCGCCAGCATGGTCGCCGTGTTCGTGAGTAACAATCACGGCATCCAGATCTTGCAGCCGAACGCCGAGCCGCGCCAGACGCGCCTCGGTTTCTCCTAGGCCAAACCCACAGTCGATCAGCAGGCAGGCTCCGTCGGACTGCACCACGAGCGCGTTGCCTTCGCTGCCGCTGCCCAGCAGCGCAAAACGCATCACGCGCTACTTGAGCTGGTCGTAAAGCAAACTGAGAATCTTGTTGGCCGCGTCGGTTTTTTCCGGTGCGCCTGTATCGTTCTGCACTGCGACCTGAGTTTGCTCGCCCGCTTGCGCGAGTTGGATACGATACTGCGAGCCCGGCTGCGCCTTGCCGTTCTTGCGCCAAAACGCCAAGCGCGACAGCAGTCCTTTGTCTTCGGTTTTCTCCGCAGTCGCTTCGACATAGCGCACGTAGTAGAGGCCTTTCGAGCGGTCGCGGTCTTCGACCGTAAAGCCGATGCGATCCAGCGCCAAACCGACGCGCCGCCACGCGCGCTCGAAACCATCGGCCACGGTGAGTTCGTTGACACCTCCCGCGCCGCGCACCAAGCGCGCTTTGTTCTCCACCGCGTTGGCCGCCGTTTGCTCTGCGGCTCGTGCGTCGGCCGCGCTAAACTTCGCCATCAAACGGTTGAGCATCTCCGCTTCCAACTCGGGATCGGCGGGACGCGGCTGCCATTTGGTTTGGCTTTTCGTTTCCGAGATGTAGATCTCGTACATGCCGCGGTGGCTGATGTAGACCTCGGTGCTGCCCTTGTCAGCGCTACGCTCGATGCGGGTGCGGAACTTGTCGCGCTCAGGCGTCGAATACGCGTCGTCGAGCACTTTGCTCACCCACTTGCGGATACCGCCTTCGGGGATCTTGGCGCGGTTCTCCGCCCAATCCGTTTCCATAACACCAGCCTCGGGCTGCTCGAGATTGATGATGAAGCCTAATTCGTTCCAGAACTCCTTCACCGCTGGCCACACTTCGTCGGCCGGTGCGTTCACCAGCAACCAGCGCTGGGTTCCTGCCCGCTCAATACTAGCCTTAGTCGAACTGGGGAGTATGTTGCTGGCAGGCTTGTTGGCCGCGACTTCACGGTCTTTACTGTAGTCAGAATATGTAGTCTCGCCCTGACCTTTCAGGTCCGGCACGGCGTAGCGGTCATCCTGCGTAGGCGCCGTCAGATCGGGCGGCACTTCCAGCGATGGCGTCTTCTTAGCTTGGGACTTGTAATCGATCTTCTTGCTTTGAATAACCGTTGTGCCGCAGCCGACCAGCGTGAGCGCCAGTCCGAGCACAGCGGCTCGTAGCAATGAACCAGTCATCGATGAACCTCCGAGATTACTGTCGATGGGTGAGAAACTGCCGTTGCTCGCCGGCCGCTTGCGGGCCGGCAGACGCCGTTAGTGCGACGCTTTGGTATGTGTTTGCCAGCGCGAATGCTGATCAATCTATCCCTGCTTCCTGCATGGCGCGCTTGAGTCTCTCGTGATGCTGCTCCGAGAGCGCGATCATCGGCAAGCGGATGCCACTCTTGATCTTTCCCATCCGGTTCAAGACCCACTTCACGGGGATGGGATTGGCTTCTATGAATAGCTCGCGATGCAAAGCCAACAAGCGATGGTTGATATCGCGCGCCTTCGCCATGTCGCCGGCGAAAGCCGCTTGGCACATCTGCTGCATGAGACGCGGCGCCACGTTAGCGGTCACCGAGATCACGCCGTGACCGCCCATGAACATGAACGCCAAGCCGGTTCCATCGTCGCCGGAGTACAAAGCGAAGTGCTTAGGCGCGCGCCGCACCAAGTCGGATGCGCGCTCGATATTGCCGGTGGCGTCTTTGATGCCGACGATGTTCGGCACCTGCGCCAAGCGCAGCGTTGTGTCGTTGGCCATATCCGCTACGGTGCGCCCCGGCACGTTGTACATGATCATGGGCAAGTCGACCGCTTCGGCGATGGCGCGGAAATGCCGGTACAACCCTTCTTGCGTCGGCTTGTTGTAGTAAGGCACCACCGACAAGTGCGAATGAGCGCCGACTTTTTTGGCGAATTGCCCTAGTTCAATCGCTTCACTAGTCGCGTTGCCGCCGGTACCAGCGATGACCGGGACGCGGCCAGCGGCATGCTTGACCGCCGTTTCGATCAGCATGCAGTGCTCCTCGACGTCCACCGTCGGCGATTCACCGGTGGTGCCCACGATCACGATGCCGGCAGTGCCCTCGCGAATGTGCCAATCCATGAGAGCGCGCAGCGTGTCGAGATCGAGCTTGCCATCCTCATGCATCGGCGTGACGATGGCGACGATACTACCGGTTAGCATGGCAATGCCTTCAGCGAGTACATGGCGAAACGATGTGCGAGTTTAGCTCAATTCAGTGTCGATCTGGGGGCAAATTGGCGCGCTTTCGCCCTTGATGGCGCACAGGCGCTGCACCAGTGCGGGCTTGGGTCGTTCAACGTAGCGGTCTTCATACGCGATGACGCGCAGCGCGCCGCGCACGCGCTCGATAAGCTCGCCGGGCAGCAGCAAGAAATTCGGATTGCTCGGCTTGCCGAAGCGTTCGTTGCCCCGCGCGAACGTCTCGTAAAGCAAAACGCCTTCGGGCCGCAAGCTCGCGAGCATTGGTGCAAAGAGCGGGCGGTACAAGTAGTTCGTGACGACGACGGCATCGAATTCGGCAACAGAGAATGGCCAGGGCCGGACCTCGAGGTCGTGACAACGCACGTCGATGCGATGATTCTCCAACGTCTGACCGAGCGCGGTGACTGCGGCGACATCGCGGTCGACCGCCACGACCGTGTGTCCGAGTTGCGACAACAAACGTGTATGCCGGCCGCCGCCGCACGCCAGATCGAGCACGCGCGAGGCCGCAGGAATCAGCTTCGACCAACGCGTTACCCAAGCCGAAGGTTCAAGCAGCGGACACTCTGCCATGCCTCGGTCCAGTGGAATCTCCGTCTTAGGCATATGTTGCCAAAACAAACTCTCTGATTAACAATGAGGAACGTTTTGTCAAGATCACAAGGGCTGGGGAGAACGATGTTTACAAATCCCCTAGTTGAAAATCCGATTGGCAAAACGTAGCATGGATTTCTCCGCTGCAACCGCTCTCTGCGAGATAGAGAAGAACCTTACACCGAAACCAGAGGCCCAACACGCCGCCTGCTCACGAGGCGGTGACGTGCGGACGAGAAAAAGGAGGCGCCCATCACCAACACCGTTAGCCCAGGCACGGATAAACCCCGCTTCGCAAACCACAGTGACAAACACACAACTATAGACAGCGTCGAGATCAAGGAGTCGTGACCATGAATGCAGTCTCCGAACACCCCAGCCTGCTGCAGCCAACACTGCAACAAGTTCGCAAAAGCTTCGATCAAGAATTGAGTGTGCAGTGGACTTATCTCAGTCCGATCGGCCGACCGTGTTTCAACCGAAACTTGCTGCTGGATTTGCTCTCACACTACGACAACTTGGAGTCGACCGGATGCTCCACGCTGGAGAACGGATCGAGGCATGAGGTGCACTTCGATGTGGCGGCTTCGGACATTGAAGGCGTGTTCAATCTCGGCGGGGACTTGTCGCTGTTCCGCGATCTCATCGCCAAGCGCGACGCGAGCGAACTCATGGCATACGCCAAACTGTGCATAGAAAACGTATGGAACCGCCTGCGCTGCTACGGCCGAGATGTAGTGACTATTGCCTTGGTGCAAGGCAAAGCGCTTGGCGGCGGGTTTGAAGCTGCGCTGTCGAGCCAAGTGCTCGTGGCTGAACGCAGCGCTCAGTTTGGGTTGCCAGAGGTGCTCTTCAACCTGTTCCCTGGGATGGGCGCTTATAGCATCTTGTCGCGCCGCCTCGGGCAGCGAGAAGCGGAAAAAATGATTATGAGCGGAAGAACCTACAGCGCGGAGCAGATGCATGCGCTCGGCTTGGTCGACGTGTTGGCCGAAGATGGGCAGGGGGAACTCGCGGTGTTGGAGTACCTGCGCACACACCAGCGCCGCAGCAACGCCATGGCCTCCGTACTCAAATGTCGTCAGCTCTGCAATCCAGTTACCCACGAAGAACTACTCGCCGTGGCGGACCAGTGGGTGCAAGCCGCACTTAGACTGCAGCCGCGCGACCTGAAGATGATGGACCGCTTAGTACAGAGCCAGGACCGTCTTGAGCGGGCAAAAACCGATCAATTCAACCCGGGCTTAGCAGTTGCTTTGGCATGACCGCGCAGCACTTCGCTTACTCGCGCAAACTCGACGCGGATTTCGGCGAGCAGCACGGGATGTCTACGCGACATGCCCTGTCCACTAATAACGCGCCCCTGATTGCAGAGCTCCACCAAATGGTCGGCGCCCAAGTTGCTCGCGGAGCCTTTGATCGCATGGGCAGCGTCGCGGAAAAGCTGCGGGTTCTTGCCGCGGATGGCAGATTCCATTTGCTCCAACGCATCTTCCGTGTCCGCGATAAAACCTTCGACCAAGTTGGCGAAGAAGCTGCGATCGGAACTCAACGCGGTAAGCTCTTCTAGTACCGCGACACGTACGCACGGGGCGTCGCTCGCTGTGGGCGTGGGTTCCAATGGCTGCTCGGCAACCTCGGCGGGCTTAGGTGCCCGGCGTGCAGGCCGCGCCAGGCTGTGAATTCGCTCGATCAAGTCGGACAACTGCACCGGCTTCGCCAAGAATGCATCGGCGCCGGCATCGAGCGCCTCACGCACGGCTTCCTGAGTCGCGTCAGCGGTCAAAATCAGGATTGGCAGCCGCACACCCGCTTCTTCCTGAAAGCGCCAGGCTTTCAGTACATCGATACCACTGACGTCAGGCATGCGCACGTCGAGAATCGCCAGATCAAAGCGCTGCTGGGCAAGCCGCTCAAGCGCTTCATCTCCTGATGTCGCAGCGACTACACTGTGCCCCGCACGCCGCAGGGCCGTTTCGAGAATAGTTCGATTGGTCGCATTGTCGTCCGCCAAGAGAATGTTGTATGAAGGAAAGGCGCCTGGCCAACCCAATGCTGCGATTGCAGCGACGCTGACTTGCCGCGCTCGTTCGGGGTTGTGCCCTGCGTGCAGCGCATTGAAAAGCACTGTCTTTTCGATCGGCGAAGGCACTAGCGCGGCAAAACCGCAGCCGAACAAGCTATTGACGGTGTACTGCGTGTTTTCCTCATACACACCCAGCAGCACGGGGACGGGCGCGGTTTGCGAACTCAATAATTTGCCTACGCTTGCCAGGTCGCGCTCACTGTGTCCGCCCGCCACCACTACGTCGAATGGCTGTTGCGATGCACTGGCTTCTTGGAATGCGCGCTTGGCCTCGTCCACCGAACCATACACCTGGCACGACACGCCCCAACTGCGTAAGTGGCTTTGGCAAAGCTCTTGATCGATCGGCGCGAGCCCGAACATAAGCACCTTAAGCTGCGCCAACGAGCTTTGCGCACCAAAGGCATGAACGTCGACGACACCGAGCGGCACTTCGAACCAGAAGCGCGCGCCTTTGCCTTCCTCGCTCTCTACGCCGATAGTGCCGCCCATTAACTGCACCAACTGCCGCGCGATCGCCGTCCCTAGGCCGGTCCCACCAAAGCGCCGCGTGACGCTCTCGTCGGCTTGTGTAAACGGATCAAAAATGTTGGCTTGCAGGTGTTTAGGGATGCCGATGCCGGTGTCGCGTACCTCGAAGCGCAGCCGCGCTTGGTTGCCCCGCCGCTCCAATACCTCACAGTCAAGGCGCACGCTACCGCCCGCCGGCGTGAACTTTACGGCATTGCCGACCAGATTCATCAACACCTGGCGCAACTTGGCCTCGTCGCCAACAAATGTTTCCGGAAGCTGTTGCGGCATCGCTAAAGTCAACGCGATCGACTTCTGCTTTGCGGAAAAGTCGAAGAGTTTGTATACGCCTTCGCTGAGAGTCTGCAAACTGAACTCGTCCTGAACTAAGTCGAGCTTGCCGGATTCGATCTTCGAGATGTCGAGTATGTTCTGAATAAGAGACAGCAGCGCACGCGAGCTCTCTTGCAACGTTTCTAGCAACCCGCGCTGCTCTTCATTGCCCGCTTGTGGACGCAACAACTGCGCGATGCCGACTATGCCGTTCAGCGGCGTGCGTATTTCGTGGCTCATGGTCGCCAGGAATCGGCTCTTGGCCGCACTTGCGCTTTCGGCTTTGGCCAGCGCCGCGGACAAGCGAGCAAGCAACCCGGCAGCATAGAGCGGCACCAACACCAACGTCAGGAACAAGCCGATGCTAAGCGTGCTTTGCTCCCACCAAAACGCGCTCTGCTGCCAAACGATTAGGAAGCCGAGAATGCTGAGCGCCTGGCAAGCAAACAAATACTTGGTGCCGTAGCGTACGCCGTAGCCGATGGTGATCCACAGATAGACGCCATAAAGCGGCGAACCGGCCGCGCCGGCAGAAACCATGAAGAAAGTCGTGGCGACATTGTCGGCGATCATCGCCACAAAGCGCCGCGGGGCCGAAGCGGCAGGCTTAGCTACGATAGCGATAAAAAGCGCTGCCGAGAGCGCGATGAAGATAGCGCCAGCAGCGATTTCGAGTGCGTAGCTGGTACCCACTGGCGCACGCCACTGCAGGATCAGAAGGTAGATCATCACCGCGGCACAGATCGCCAGGCGCACCAGCGCCTGCTCGTGCTCGGAATCGCCGCGCTGCGACAAGCGCTTGCGCAAGTGTGCTAGCGCACCTAACCGCGAGGACTCTGTCGCTGGGCTTGCTGCCACGGAAACCCTAGTGGTTGCTCGCAGCCGGTTCGGCGAAACGGTTGCGCACCGCCAGCACTTTATCTAGCTGCAAGCGGAAAGCGTCCACGCAACGCGGATCGAAGTGAAAGCCGCGCTGCTGGTCGAGATACTTGAGCGCATCCTCGGCGGACCAAGCGGATTTGTAGGGCCGGTGACTGGTCAGCGCGTCGAACACGTCCGCCACGGCGACGATGCGCGCCTCCAGCGGAATATCTTCTCCGATCAAGGCATCCGGGTAGCCGGTGCCGTCGAATTTCTCGTGGTGGCGCAGCGCGATGACGGCCCCCAAGCGCAAGTACTTGGACGGGCTGTCTTTCAGGATGTCGTAGCCAATACGCGGATGCAGGCGCATTACCTCTCGCTCCTGGGAATCTAGCGTGCCGCGCTTGTGCAGCACCGTGTCCGCAATACCGATCTTGCCGATATCATGCATCGGCGCGGCAAACTCGATGAGATCACATTCATCTTCGAGCAAGCCGAGTTTTTCGGCGATCAAGCGGGAGAACTTCGCCATGCGCAAGACGTGGTTGCCGGTGTCGAGATCGCGGAACTCGCCGGCGCGCGCGAGACGAAACAGCGTTTCGCGCTCACGCACTTGAACTTCGCGCACCGCTTCGCCGACTTGCTGCTCCAGCAGCTGCGCCCGGTCGCGCAGCATGATCTGCTGGCGCCGCAACACCAGTAGGTTGCGGCAGCGCGCGCGGCACTCGTACTGGTCCACCGGCTTGTTGATGAAATCCGTCGCGCCCGCTTCGAGCGCTCGGTAGCGGATATCGCGGTCTTCGACGACGGTGACGACCACGATCGGCACGTCGGTGCATGCAGGGTTGGCGCGGAAGCGCCTGATCGCCTCGACGCCATCCATTTGCGGCATCTTGTAATCGGTGAGGATGAGATCCACCGGGCGGCCTTTGGCCCACTCTAAAGCCACGCGCGGATCGGAAAACGACTGGATGCGCAGGTTCGGATCGATGCTGCGCATGATTTCTTCCAAAATAACCCTACCGGTCGACTGATCATCGATGATCAGGACCGTGCTGCGGTATGAGGGCGCGGTGCTTATTTGTCTGACATTCATGTTCTAGTTCTCGCCTCGTGCGGTCGACGCGTGCGCGTCGTTTCAGTGGTTGCCATACGCCAATGCCCGGGACCGAGCGTCTGGAACGCTGAGCAGCCTAGGTTATTCTTTTTCCTGCTCTGTTCCAAGCCCCGATTGCGCTAGCGCCGATTTGGCCTGGTATTGTTATGATTATTGGCGTCTGGCAACGTTGCAAGAATCGCGCCAGCGGGATAAGCAACAATTGATTCTAAGGTACAGCCCACTGTAACAAATGAAGAATGTTTATGACATTCATTCTCATAATGTTACTCAAGGCAGGATATAGTCTCGCGCCACCCGATGGCGACATCGCCACTAACTCGAGCGTTTCGCGAGCGAAGCAGTGTTCAATTTTCTGACACGCGTCAGCACTAGTGGCGCTGAATCGCACGCGCCCGTTTTGCATCTAACGCGAAACAAACTGGCTACTACAACGCGGCGCTCTGGGTTTGCCAGCCCGAATGTTCTATCCATCACCCGCACGCGAACGCCCGCAGTGCACGCTTCTTGCTTGACAACGTTAGACGTTGGAACGGAACAAGCGAAGGTCTATTCTGTCCATTGAATCACCGCAGTTCAAGAAGGGAGTTGCGACGATGAACTCTAATCATGCTGCAAGCGACGATCGCCGTCAGGATTTTCTGAAGACGCTAGTCGAATTCACCAAGAGCCACCAAGCCGCACATTGGTCCGGCACTTACTCGGAGTTCCTCGAAAAGATACTTCCCAACGATCCGCGTGCACTCGCGCGCACCAGCCACCAGTACGTTTGGGACATGATCCGCTGGCAGGGCTCGCGCACCGACGAGAAGGGCAAGACGACCTACTCGCTCTTTAACGACGAACTGTTTGGCGTCGACGAAGCGCTCGAACGCGTCGCGGACTATTTCAAGGCAGCCAGTGCCGGGTCCGAAGTGGGACGCCGTCTGCTGCTGCTGCTCGGCCCTCCCTCGGGCGGCAAGTCGACATTGGTAGTACTGCTCAAGCGCGGGCTGGAGGAGTACAGCCACACCGATGCGGGCGCGCTGTACGCGATCCAAAACTGCCCAGTGCACGAGTCCCCGCTGCATCTGGTGCCTCACACGCTGCGTGGTGGCTTCCGCGAGAGCTATGGGGTCGACATCGCTGGTGAGCTGTGCCCGTTCTGCCGTTCGCGCTTGGAGCATGAATTCAAAGGCGATTTCATGCGCATGCCGATCGAGCGCGTGTTCATTTCCGAAGCCGGGCGCGTGGGTATTGGCACTTACGCCCCGCATGATCCGACTACTGCCGACATCGCTGATTTGGTCGGCTCCGTCGACCTATCAAAGGTTTCCGAGTATGGCGACGAAGGCGATCCGCGCGCGTGGTCGTGGTCGGGTGCCGTTTACGCCTCCAGCCGCGGTGTGTTGGAGATGATCGAAATCCTCAAGGTCAAGCGGGAATTTTTGTATCTGCTGTTGACGCTCACGCAAGAAAAGAACGTCAAAGTCTCGCGCTTCCCGCTGATTTACCTCGACGAAACCATCATCGCGCATACCAACCTAGCCGAGTTTCGCAAGTTCCTGCAGGAAAGCGAGAACGAGGCGTTGCTGGATCGCATGGTCATCATCCAAGTGCCGTACACTTTGGATTACAAGGAAGAGGCGCGCATCTACCGCAAGCTGATTTCTGCCGCACCCGCCTTCGCCGAGTCGCATCTGGATCCGCACGCGCTCGATATCGCCGCGGTATTCGCCATTCTGTCGCGCATGCAAGAAGGCGATCAGAAAGAAGTCGATATTGCCAAACGCATCCGCCTGTACGCCGGCGAGGACGTCGAAGGCGCTTCGCGCGCCGAAGTCGAGCGGCTGCACGCCAAAGCGCCGGAAGAGGGGTTGTCGGGCGTCAGTCCGCGCTTTGTGATCAACGCCTTGTCGAACGCCATCATCCAGGCCAACGTCAAGAGCTTGACCAGCATGAATGTCCTTCTGGCGCTCAAAGACGCCATCGAATCGGATGCGCGCATCGATCCGAAGAAGAAGCGCAAATGGATCGATTTCTTGGTCGTCGTGCGCAAAGACTTCTACAACCGCTGGGTCAAAGAAGACGTGCACAAGGCGCTGTTCGTTTCGTTCGAGCAAGAAGCACAAGAATTGCTCAACAAGTACTTGGATGAAGTCGAGGCCGCGCTCGACAACCGCCATGTCAAAGACCCGATGACCAACGAGGAGCGTAAGCCAGACGAGCGCTTCATGCGTTCAGTGGAGGAGAAGATCAACATCTCCGAATCCGGCAAAGTTTCGTTCCGTCAGGAAGTGGTGCGCAAAGCCATGGGTGCGTACAAGCGCGGCGACAAGTTTTCTCTCGACAGCCACGCGCAACTGCACGACGCGATCGAGCAGTATCTGTTCGAGCAGCGCCGCGACGTGCTGCGCTTGGTGAGTTCTTCCGCGCGGCCGGATGACGAAGTGAAGCAGAAAATCTCCGTTGTCGAAAAACGCCTGGCGGAAGAGTACGGCTACGACAGCCACAGCGCGCGCGAAGCGCTCAACTACGTCACCACGCTGCTGGCGCAAGAATAAGCGCAAGCGAGTAACATAGACGCATGAATGCCGATAGCAGGATTACGGCAGAGCAGCCCTGGTACGACCTCTTCTCGCGCGGCGCGCGCGATTGGATTCGCCACAATGAAAAAGTGCGCGAAGCGCTCAAGCACTCGCTACCGCAAATCGTCTCGGACGGCGACGTACTAAACAAGTCCGGCGATCACTCGGTCTTCGTTCCGGTCAAATTTCTCGAGCACGCGCGCTTTCGCCTGACCGATCCGAGCAGTGAGCAAGGCGTCGGCCAAGGCAAAGGCGAACCCGGTGACATGTTGCGCCCCGCGCAACAACCAGGCGACGGCGACGGCGAAGGCTCCGGCGGCGAGGGCGAAGGTGAAGTGCGCTTCGTCATGGAAGTCAAAATCGACGACATCATGGACTGGCTGTGGGACGAGCTCAAATTGCCCGATCTCAAGCCCCGGCCCAACGCCAATGTCGACGACGACGACTACGTGCGCGAAGGCTACGATAAGCACGGCCCACGCGCGCGGCTCGACCGGCGCCGCACCATGAAAGAAGCGATCAAGCGCCGCGCGGT
>CAZAWU010000085.1:0-16090 GCA_964488915.1 uncultured Burkholderiales bacterium | reverse complement strand
CGCTGCGTGCGGGAAGTGGGCTTCGGTTTCATGTTCGCGCCGAACCACCACAGCGCCATGAAGCACGCCGCACCGGTGCGCCGCGAACTCGGCATCCGTACCATCTTCAACGTGCTCGGCCCGCTGACTAACCCGGCCGGCGCCAAGCGCCAAGTAGTGGGCGTGTTCCGCCGCGACTTGGTACCGGTGCTGGCGCAAGTGCTGCGCGATCTCGGCAGCGAGCACGTGCTGGTGGTGCATGGCGCTGATGGGATGGACGAAATCACTCTGGCCGGTGAGACCTTCGTCGCTGAGCTCAAGGATGGCATGGTGCGTGAGTACGAGCTGCGGCCGGAGGACTGTGGCATCCCGACGCAGCAAGCGCAACTGCGGGTAGCCAACGCGCAGGAATCGAAAGCGCTGATCCTCGCCGTGCTCGCCAACGAACCAGGACCGGCGCGTGATATCGTGCAACTTAACGCTGGCGCCTCCATCTACGTCGCGGGTTTAGCCCCCTCCGTTGCCGCCGGGGTCAAGGTGGCCGCGGAGACCCTTGCCAGCGGCGCGGCGCGGCGCAAGTTGGATCAGCTCGTCGGCTTGAGCAGCATGCTAAAGAGCTAACCAGGCAGGCGCTCCCATGTCCGATATCCTCAACAAGATCCTCGCGGTCAAGCGCGAGGAGATTGCGCAGGCTAGCCGCATCACGCCGCTCGCGGATTTAAGGCGCACGGCGCAAGCCGTGCGCCCGCCACGCGATTTCTTGGCTGCACTGACCGCCAGGCACGCGCAAGGTAAGGCTGCTGTGATTGCGGAGATCAAGAAAGCCAGTCCCAGCAAGGGCGTGCTGCGCGAGCAGTTCGACCCGGCGGAGATCGCGCGCAGTTACGCCGAGGGCGGTGCTGCCTGTCTGTCGGTATTGACCGACCGTCAATTCTTCCAGGGCGCGGCGGAATACTTGCAGCAAGCGCGCGCGGCCAGCGGTCTGCCGGCCTTGCGCAAAGACTTCATTATCGACACCTACCAGGTCTACGAGGCACGCGCCATGGGCGCCGATTGCATCTTGTTGATCGCTGCTGCGCTCGACTTGGCCGAAATGCAAGGCTTGGAAGCGGTTGCGAGCGAGCTTGGGATGGCGGTGCTGGTCGAAGTCCACAATGCTGGCGAGTTGCAAACCGCGCTGAAACTCGAAACACCGCTGCTGGGCATCAACAACCGCAATCTGCGCACGTTCGAAACGCGCCTGGAAACTACGCTGGGACTACTTCCGGCGATCCCCTCAGGGCGCATCGTGGTTACGGAAAGCGGCATCTTACAGCCCGCGGATGTAAGCCTGATGCGTTCCGCCGGGGTTCACACATTCTTAGTGGGGGAGGCATTCATGCGTGCCGCAAGCCCCGGGAATGAATTGAAACGATTGTTTCAATAGCGCTTTGCGCCCAGGCTTTCGGTACGTCCGCTTGTTGCAATTCCGCAACAGGACCGGCCGAGGCGCTGAAACTGGCAACGCTTGCGCTTGAGCCAGCCGCGCCTTTCAAGGCATTATTGCCTCAACTTCTCGAGTGAGAAGCAAAGCTGTATGGGGGGTAAAGCCTGTGTCCAAGATAAGTCCGAGCTGAGGCCACCCGATCCTCAAATCCAAACAAAGGAGATTTTGAACATGACACGCAAACTTCTCGCACTGGCGGTTGCAGGTGCGTTGGTAGCGCCGATCGCTGCGCAAGCAGACGACAGCACGGTCACTTTGACCGGCGTTGTCAACGGCTCGATCGACTTCATCAAGCGCGGTAACGATGGCGAAACCAAGCCGAACATCGGTACCAACGCTACGCGCTTCCAGATCGATGGTAAGGAACCCCTCGGCAATGGTTGGGCGGCGATTTTCTCGCTGGCGGTCGATCAAGCCTTCGCTGGACCTGGCAGCATTTCTGACGGCCCCGGCGGTGGTTCAAGCCAATTGGGTGATCTCGAGAATCGCAATAGCTTTATCGGTTTAGCGATGCCTTTTGGTACTGTTCGCGTCGGCCAAACCGAGCATCAGTACGAGATTCAACAGATTCTGCAGGATCCGTTCCCCGCAGCTGAAAACGAGTGGAATGCACTTAGTTTGATGACTCGTTACACCGCTAGCCGCGGAACAACCGGTGGCGGCCTTGGCTTTACGCGTCGCGACCCGCAGAGCATTTGGTATACAAGTCCTAACTGGGGCGGCTTCATCCTGGATCTTGCCTACATCACCGGCAACGGATGTAAGGATGGCAGCAGCGAACCCTGCGGCATTGGCACGATCGCTAACGCGGATCCGAAGGGCTATCAAGTCGCGCTCCAATACACCATGGGCAGCCTGACGTTCTACGGCGCAGTCGCTCAGTACAACGACTTTGACATTCTTGGCGCCGGAAATGACAAAGATCGCGCTATGCGTTTCGGTATTGGTTGGGCATCTGGTCCGTTGAAGCTGGATTTCTCGGCTGAACAGCTGAAAGCGACGGGCGGTGTTGAAGCCAAGAACACCAACTTCTACGTTGCCGCTTCCTACAACATCGGAAACGGGCAGCTCCGCGCTCAGTACACGAAGATGGGCGACGACAAGGCTGACTTCGATATCGATGGTGGTGACAACTGGGGCATCGGCTATGGCCATGCTTTGTCGAAGCGCACTGAGCTGTACATCTATGCTGGTAGCAACGAAGTGAACGACATCGAGATTGCAAAAGGCGTCTCTATCGGCGCACGCCACAGCTTCTAATCGCAGCCTCGCAATAAGTAGTCAAGACGCAAAAAAACGGGCACCTTCGGGTGCCCGTTTCTTTTTTTGCGCTACGGCTTTGAAGGCGCGAATAGCCCTCCAGGCCGCCCGCTTTTGGTAAAGTACCGGCAAGAGCACTCCCTCACTGCACTCATGTCCTTACTTGACTCAGTGCTGATCGCCGCGGACAACGCGCTGCGCACCGTGTTTGCGCCGGCACACGCAGCGCGGCCGGCACCTCAACCAGATCGCGAGCCGCTGGACGCTAGCGCAGCGCTGCAACCGGATGAGCAAACTTTGGCCGCACGCCTGATGCGTATCAACCACGTCGGCGAAATCTGCGCCCAAGCGCTTTACCAGGGCCAGGCGCTCACGGCGCGCGGCGAGCGCGTGCGCGCTGCCATGGAACACGCGGTCAGGGAGGAGCAAGACCACCTCGCCTGGTGCGAAGCGCGTATTACTGAGTTGGGTGGGCGCAAAAGCTTTCTGAACCCGCTTTGGTACGGCGGTTCGTTCGCGCTCGGTGCGGCTTCCGGTTTGCTGGGCGACAAGTGGAACTTAGCGTTCCTCGCCGAAACGGAGCGTCAGGTGGAGGGGCATCTCAAGGACCATCTCGAACGGCTTCCCAGTGGCGATGAGCGCAGCCGCGCTGTGCTGGAGCAGATGCAGCGCGACGAAGCCCAGCACGCCGCCACCGCCGTGAGCTTAGGCGCGGCGGAAATGCCTTCCGCCGCTAGCAAGCTGATGCGGTTGGCCTCACGCGTCATGACCAGCACCGCGTACTGGGTGTAAAGACACCCGCCACGTCGCGATGAAGCGCAAGTTCGCCTGGATCGCTGCGGCGATCGCGCTACTCAGTTTCGCCAGTTGCGCTTCGCTCGGCTACTACTGGCAAGCGATGCGCGGGCAGATGGAGATCTCCACCAAGCAGCGGCCGATCGCCGATTGGCTGGCGAGTGAATCGCTCGACGCCAAAACGCGCGCACAGCTCGAGCGCGTGGCGCAGATTCGCGCTTTCGCCAGCCGCGAACTTAGCCTGCCTGACAACCCAAGCTACCGCAGCTACGCCGACTTGCGCCGCGAGTACGTGCTGTGGAACGTGTTCGCCGCACCGGAATTTTCCAACGAACTTGTGCAGTCGTGCTTCCCAATCGCGGGTTGTGTTACCTATCGTGGTTTCTTCGCCGAAGACAACGCGCGCGCCCATGCGCGAGACATGCAGCGGCAAGGGTTCGATACTTACGTCGGCGGCGTACCAGCCTATTCGACGCTGGGTTGGTTCAACGACCCGGTGCTGAACACCTTCATCCGCTATCCCGAGGCGGAACTCGCGCGGCTCATCTTCCACGAATTAGCGCACCAAATCGTCTATGTTAAAGACGATTCCATGTTCAACGAATCGTTCGCCACCGCGGTGGAGGAAGAAGGAATCAAGCGCTGGATCGGCGCACGCCATGCGCCCGAGCTAGTCCAGCAATGGCAATCAGGCACGGCGCGGCGCGCGCAGTTCCGCGCGCTGGTGGCGCGTTATCGCGAGCAGTTGGCGGCGCTCTACGCGTCCGCGCTCGACATCGCCGCCAAACGTGGGCACAAGACGGAAGTGTTCTCCGCGCTCAAGCGCGACTATCGTGCTCTAGTGGAATCGTGGGGCGAATCGCCCAGCCGCAGCGAATGGCTGAAAGACGAACTCAACAACGCTCATCTGGCTTCGGTGGCCACCTACACCGAGCTAGTACCCGCGTTTCACGCGTTGTTGGCACAGCAGGGCGGCGATTTGGCGGCGTTCTATGCCGAAGTCAAGAAAGTTGCCGCTGCCACAAAACCGCAGCGCCTGGCCACGCTCGAGGGTTTGCTGCCGAACGCGGCAAGCGCGCCTGTGCAAGAATAGTTGAGCTCTTACTCTCTGGCGAAAGCCCTGCCCCACTCCGATGAACGATTCCGCTTACTTCGAGAAGCAGTATTTCGTGCGCGGCATGATCCCCGAGCATCCGCAGATTTTCGCGCGCTGGGCGCAGCGTTCGGCAGCGACGCGCAACAAACTGCACTGCGAACTCAACATCCCCTTCGGACAGGGTGGGGACGAAACGCTCGATATCTTCTTCGCCCACGGCAAGCCGAAGAAGATGCTGCTGCTCATCCATGGCGGCTATTGGCGCTCGCTCGACAAAAGCGATCACTCGCAACTCGCGGAGGCGTTCGTACGCCACGGCGTGACTGTGGCGATGAACAACTATTCGCTCGCGCCCAAAGTGCGTCTCGCGGAGATCGTGCGCCAAGCGCGTGCGGCCACCGCTTGGTGTGCGCGCAACGCCGCACGTTACGGCTGCCCGGCAAACGAGATCTACGTCGCCGGACATTCCGCCGGCGGCCACCTAACCGCCATGCAGCTTACTGCTGATTGGAGCAAGGACGCGCCGGATCTGCCGACCAACTTCATCAAAGGCGCCTTTGCCGTGAGCGGTTTGTATGACCTTGCGCCGTTGCTGCAGGTGTCGATGAACGCCGATCTGCGCTTGACCGAAGAACAAATCGCGCCGCTCAGCCCGGCCGACATGCGCCCCACCGTGAACGCGCCGCTCTACACCGCAGTCGGCGGTCTGGAGTCGGACGAGTTCAAGCGCCAGACGCGCCTGATCGGCGAGCAATGGAAAGATCTGCTGCGCGAGGATGTGCCGATGCCAGGCTTCAATCACCTCGTCGTCATTGAAGAATTGGCTAACGAACATAGCCCACTGTTTAAGGCGGCGCTCAAGATGATGGGCCTTGGCTAGCCGATACTATCCATAGATTTCTCTCGTAATTAAATAGACGGGGGATCAATGTCGGCACCCTACCTGTAGTACCTGTTTCACCGATGCGCTCGCAGCACGCATTCTGCGCATGGGTGGTTGATGCGCGTTCGTGCGACAATTCCGGCTCCCGCTTTCGACCATCCCGCTTGCCGCCATGACTAAATTCGCCGTTGGTCAAGCCGTATCCCGCCTCGAAGACGAACCGCTGCTGCGCGGCCAAGGCCGCTACACCGATGACGTGCGGCTGCCGAACGCAACCTACGCCTACATTCTGCGCTCACCGCACGCGCACGCACGCATCCGCAAAATCGATACCACCGCCGCGGCCAAAGCACCCGGCGTGCTGATCGTGCTCACCGGCAAAGACGTCGCCGCGGACAAGTTGGGCGACATGCCGTGCTTCATCCCGATCGACAACATCGACGGCACAAAACGCGCGGACACACCGCATCCGATCCTGGCGAAAGACATGGTGCGTTACGTCGGCGATCCGGTCGCCCTCGTCGTCGCGGAGACTTTAAATCAAGCGCGCGATGCGGCGGAGCTGATCGACATCGACTACGAAGAGCGCCCCGCCACGGCGCACACATTGAATTCCGCCAAGCCCGGCGCGCCGCAGGCGTGGGATCACGTCAAGAACAACATCTGCTTCGATTGGCAGAGCGGCGATAAAGCCGCAGTCGAAGCCGCTTTCAAAAAAGCCGCGCACATCACCAAAGTCACGCTGTGGAACAACCGCTGCGTGGTGAACTCGCTGGAAACGCGCGGCGCGATTGCCGACTACGATGCCAAAACCGACCGCTCGACGCTCTACACCGGCTCGCAAGGCGCGAGCCTGATCCATCCGCAGATCGCCGACGCGGTGCTGAAAATCGGCAAAGAAAAACTGCGCGTCATCACGCCGAACGTCGGCGGCGGCTTCGGCATGAAGATTTTCCTCTACTGCGAGCAATGCCTGATCGTGTGGGCCTCGCGCAAAGTAAAGCGCCCAGTGCGCTGGATCGCCGAGCGCTCGGAAGCGTTCTTGAGCGACACGCAAGGGCGCGACAATCATTCGGTAGCTGAACTCGCGCTCGACAGCAACGCGCGCATTCTGGGCTTACGCGTCACCACGCACGCCAACCTCGGCGCTTATCTCTCCAATTTCGGCCCGTACATTCCCACCGTGGGCACTTGCATGCTGGCGGGCGTGTACAAGACGCCGGCGATCTACATCAACGTCAAAGGCGTGCTGACCAACACGGTGCCGATGGATGCGTATCGCGGCGCGGGGCGTCCCGAAGCGATCTATCTGTTGGAGCGCACCATGGATGCCGCCGCGCGTGAATTGGGACTTTCGCCCGACGAAATCCGCCGCCGCAACTTCATCCAGCCCGCCGACATTCCCTACAAGACCGCGCTCGGCAACGTCTACGACAGCGGCGACTTCCCGGGCAACATGCAGCGCTGTATGACGAAAGCGGATTGGAACAGTTTCGCCGCGCGCCGCGCCGAATCGGAAAAGCGCGGCAAGTTGCGTGGCATCGGCATGGCTTACTACATCGAAATTTGCGGCAACGGTCCGGGCGAAGGCGTCAACATCAAAGTCGATCCTGCGGGCACGGTAACGGTTTATCTCGGCATGCAGGACAACGGCCAGGGCCATGTCACGTCGAACACGCAAATCCTGTCGGAAAAACTCGGTATCGATGCATCGGCGATCAAGATCGTGCAAGGCGACACCGACATCACGCCGGAGGGTATGACCGGCGGTTCGCGCTTTGCAGCCACCGGCGGCACGACGCTCTTGATGGCGGCGGACAAAGTCGTCGAGAAGGGTAAAGAGATCGCGGCGGAATCACTCGAAGTCGCCGCGCGCGATATCGAGTACAAAGACGGGCGCTTCACGGTCGCCGGCACGGACAAGGCGATCGATATTTTCAAAGTTGCCGCCGCCGCGCAGGGCAAGAAGGAGCTACCGAAGGGTGAGGAAGCCGGGCTCAACGTCAAGATCTCGCACGCGCTGCCCTCGGCGACTTATCCGAACGGCTGTCACATCGTGGAGGTTGAAATCGATCCCGCGACCGGGCACACGCAAGTGGTGCGCTACACCGTGTGCGACGATTTCGGCAGCGTCATCAACCCCATGCTGCTCGCCGGGCAAGTGCACGGCGGCATCGCGCAGGGCCTCGGCCAGGCGTTGTTCGAACACACCGTCTATGACGAGCAAAGCGGGCAATTGCTGTCTGGCTCGCTCATGGACTACGCGTTGCCGCGCGCCGATCAATTGCCGAACATCGATTTCAATTTCCACAATTCACCCTGCACCACCAACCCGCTCGGCATCAAGGGCTCGGGCGAGGCCGGCGCCATCGGCGCGCCGCCGGCGGTGATGAACGCGATCGGTGATGCGCTCTACCGCGCCGCTGGTGTCAAGCACATCGACATGCCGGCTACGCCGCAGCATGTTTGGCAGGCGCTGCGCAATGCGCTCAAACCGAAAGCCGCCTAAGTAGAGCGAGGACACGATATGTACGCATTCAACCTGCATCGCCCCAAGTCGATCGACGAAGCCACTAACCTGTTCGCCAAAGGCGCCGATCCACGCTACCTCGCCGGCGGCCAGAGTCTGATCGCTGCACTGAAAATGCGCCTGGCGCAGCCGAGCGATCTCATCGATCTGTCCGGCATCGACGAATTGGGCGCGATCAAAGTTGATTCCGGTAAAGTCACCATCGGCGCGATGGCCACGCACGCGGCGGTAGCGGCGTCGAAAGAAGTGCAAAGTGCGATACCCGCCCTGGCAAAGCTCGCCGACGGCATTGGCGACCGCCAGATCCGCAACGTCGGCACGCTCGGCGGCGCGTTGGCCAACGACGATCCGGCGGCGTGCTATCCCGCTGCCGTGCTCGGTTTGAATGCGACCATCACGACCAACAAGCGCAGCATCGCGGCGGATGATTTTTTTAAGGGCTTGTACGAGACCGCGCTGGCGCCCGGCGAGTTGATTACATCGGTGACGTTTGCGGTGCCACGGCGTGCGGCGTATCAAAAGTTTCAACAACCCGCCTCGCGCTTCGCGCTGGTGGGCGTGTTCATCGCGCAAACGTCCGGCGGCGTGCGCTGCGCGGTGACGGGGGCGGGACCAAGCGTGTTTCGCGCAAGCGCGATCGAGCAGGCGCTCGGCTCGCGCTTTGAGGCGGGCGCGCTGGAGAACGTCACCATCTCGGCAAGCAATCTCAATAGTGACATCCACGCGAACGCCGAGTATCGCGCGCATCTCGTTAAGGTGCTGGCGCAGCGAGCAGTAACCGAATGCGCGAACAACTGACTTTGTCCTCACTCTAGCGCATGCATAGTGAGCATTCCGCCGTTCCCGCGCAGGCCGGAACCCAGTGTCGTTTCCCTACGCTGCTAAAGACGCTGGATCCTCGCCTGCGCGGGGATGACGAGTCTCTTTTTCGGCATCGTCGCAGAAATTGAAAGTGCCAAACGCTACGCCGTCGAGCGTCGACGCCACCCTCGCGCTACTGCAAGCGCACGACTACATCGCCCCACGCGATCTCGCCACGGCCGTCTTCCTCGCGCTGCGCATGCCGCGCCCGCTCTTTCTCGAAGGCGAAGCCGGTGTCGGCAAGACCGAGATCGCGAAGGTGCTCGCGCGCGCGCTGCGGCGCAAACTGGTACGCCTGCAATGCTACGAAGGCCTGGACGTCAACTCGGCTGTGTACGAATGGAACCATCAGCGCCAGATGATCGAAATCCGCCTGGCGCAAACGGCGAGCGCCGCCGACGCCGAACAACTCGCGCGCAGCCTCTTCACCGAACGCTTCCTGCTGCGCCGGCCGCTGTTAGAGGCGATCGCACCCGAAGACGGCATCGCCCCGGTACTCTTGATCGACGAACTCGACCGCACCGACGAACCCTTCGAAGCCTACCTGCTCGAAGTGCTGTCCGACTGGCAAGTGAGCATTCCGGAACTCGGCACCATTCGCGCTAAGGAGTCGCCGATCGTCGTCATCACCTCCAATCGCACGCGTGAAATCCACGACGCGGTCAAGCGCCGCTGTATCTATCACTGGGTCGACTACCCTGACTTCGCGCGCGAACTCGAAATCGTCAAACGTCGCGCGCCGCAAACCGTCGACCGGTTGGCGCACGAAGTGGTCAACTTCGTGCAGCGCACACGCGAACTGGATCTGTTCAAGGCACCCGGTGTGACCGAGACGCTCGACTGGGCCAACGCGCTCACCGCGCTCGGCGTCGCCAAACTCGATGCGGCGAACGTCGATGCAACGCTCGGCGTGCTGCTCAAATATCAAGACGACATCGCCAAAGTGCGCGGCGAGAACGCGGCGCGTTTGTTGGGTGAGACCCAAGCGCAGCCACAACAGTGAATACTAATAGCAGATCAATCTCTGAAGTGGCCTTGCATTTCATTCGCGTCTTGAGACACGCAGGAGTACCGGTTGGCCCTGGGGCGGCGATCGATGCATTGCGTGCGTTGGAGTTGGTCGGGATAGCGCGCCGCGCAGATACGCGCAGCGCACTGCGCGCGTGCCTGGCGCAGCGGCACGAACAGCATGCGCTGTTCGATCAAGCCTTCGATTTGTTCTGGTCGCGTGCGCTGCAAGCGAACGCCACGCCTTCGCTCGAAGCCGTCGCGGCACCGAAGCGCAAAGAAGATGAGGTGGCACCGCGCCTTGCGCAAGCCCTGCTGCGCGAGGGGCTGACCGGTGCGCCGCAGCAGCCGCGCGCGGTCGAGCGATCTCTTCACGTTGCTTCGTTTTCCGCCGACGATGCGCTGCGGCGCAAAGATTTCGAACAGATGAGTACCACCGAACTAGCCGTAGCGCAGGACGCGATCGCGCGCCTAGCGTTGCCGACGCCGCGCATGCTGGCGCGGCGCTGGTGCCGGAAGGCGCGCGGAACGCGCATCGATTGGCGCAGCACCTTGCGGCACGCGCTGCGCACCGGCGGCGACGCAATCGATCTCGCGCGCCAAGTGCGCCGAAAGCAGCAACCGCCGCTAGTGGCAATCTGCGACATCTCCGGCTCGATGGATCGCTACACGCGCGTGTTCTTGCATTTCCTGCACGCGCTGGCGCAACGGGGGCAGCGTTTGCAGGTGTTCTTGTTCGGCACGCGGCTGTCCAACATCACGCGCGCCCTCGCGCACCGCGACATCGACGTCGCGCTCGCCGCCATCGCCAACCGAGTCAGCGATTGGACTGGGGGCACGCGCATCGGCGCCTGTCTACACGAGTTCAATCAACATTGGTCGCGCCGTGTGCTCGGACAAAATGCGTCCGTGCTGCTAATGACCGACGGCTTGGATCGCGGCGATGTCGATTTGCTGGGGCGTGAGATGCAGCGCTTGCACAAGTCCGCACGTGCGCTGCTGTGGCTCAATCCGCTGCTGCGCTACGAAGGTTTCGAGCCGAAGGCGGCCGGCGTGCGCGCCATCCTGCCGTATGCACGCATGTACCCGGTGCACGATCTCAACAGCGTGGCGCAATTGGTCAATGCGCTAGGCTCACGCTATGCGTAGACGCGGTCTAACGGATCATTCCGAGGTACACGCATGGAGATGACCGGCGAGCAATTGCTCGAAGTCGAGCGCGCTCGCGTCTGGGCGGCGCTGCACGATCCACTGACGCTGCAAGCTTGCGTGCCCGGCTGCGAGAGCATCGAGAAAATCTCCGATAGCGAGTTCGATTTGGTCATGGCTGCGGCAATCGGTCCGGTGAAAGCGCGCTTTAAAGGCAAGCTGACGCTTGCCAACGTGGTTGAGCTGCAAAGCTACGACATCCAATTCGAAGGCCAAGGCGGTGTAGCGGGTTTCGCCAAAGGCGGCGCGCACGTCGCCCTACTCGACGGCGAGAGCGCGGCGCACACGCGCTTGACTTATAAAGTGCACGCGAGCGTCGGCGGCAAGCTGGCGCAGGTGGGTTCGCGCTTGGTGGACGGCGCGGCGAAGAAAATCGCCGATGCGTTCTTTCAGCGCTTGCATGAAGCACTGCAAAGCGCCTAACCGCAAACTCGGAACGCACGTACAAACATGAATCCCACCCGCATCGCGGTCATCGACGATTGGCAAGGTGTGGCGCGCGCCAGCGCCGATTGGTCCGCACTCATGCCACGCGCCGAGGTGACGTTTTTCGAGCAACCGTTCGCTTCGGCGCAACAGCTCGTCGAAACATTGCAGCCGTTCGCAATCGTCGTGCTGATGCGCGAGCGCTCGCACTTTCCCGCCAGCGTCATCAACGCTTTGCCCAGTCTGCGCATGCTCGCCGTGACCGGGTCGCGCATTTGGACCTTGGATACGGCTGCGTGCACAGCGCGCGGCATCGTCATCAGTCACACCGGTGGGCAGCATTCCGCCGCGGCGACGGCAGAATTGACGCTTGGTCTGCTGCTGGCGGCGGTGCGGCGCATCGCCCATGCGGACGCCTCGCTGCGCAGCGCCGGTTTTCAAGCCGGCGTAACGCCGGGGTTCGTGCTCGAAGGCCGCACGCTCGGCATCATCGGCCTCGGAAAAATCGGCGTGAAAATGGCGCGCTACGGTCAAGCGCTGGGCATGAACCTGCTCGCTTGGAGTCCGAATCTGACCGCCGAGCGCGCGCAGGCGCACGGTGCACAGCTCACCGACAAGAACACATTGCTGGAACAGTCCGACGTGGTCACGCTGCACGTTGTGCTCTCCGAGCGCAGCCGCGGCTTGCTCGGTACGTCAGAGTTGGCGCGCATGAAGCGCGGCGCAATCCTCGTCAACTCCTCGCGCGGACCGCTGATCGATGAAGCCGCACTCGTTGCCGCCGTGCAATCGCAACATATCTTCGCGGCTCTCGATGTCTACGACCGCGAGCCGCTGCCGCCGGAGCACCCGCTGCGCAGCGCACCAAACACCGTGCTCTCGCCCCATTTGGGCTATTGCACTACCGAGGTGTACGCGCAGTTCTACGGCGAATCGATCGAAAACGTGCTCGCTTTTCTCGACGGCAAGCCGATCCGCTTGCTCAACCCGGAAGTACTGGCGGCGCGCTAAGGCGGTGCTATTGCTGCCGCGCGGCGCGGCGCGGTAGACGTTGTCAGCTTCCCGCAAGTTTCGCTTCAGGCGCACGTAAGCGCCCCCTCTCTAAGATTGCTCGGACTTCGCCGCCATCTGGCGAGGAACGCTCACCGAGATTTTCACTGCGTTAGGAGACAATCTGATGTTAAATCGATTCTTTGTCGGAGCCTGCAGCCTGTTGGCGGCAATCAACTTCGCGTTTGCCGGCGTCGAAGCCAACAACGCCGACAAGGCCGCGCTTGACGGCATTAAAGAGATCGGGCCCAAGACAGCACAGGCGATCATCGCTGAACGCACCAAAGGCGGCGCATTCAAAGACTGGGACGATCTGGTCAAGCGCATTAAGGGGATCGGTGCGGGTAACGCGGCGAAAATGTCGGCGGCTGGCCTGACCGTCAATGGCCAAAGCATGCCGAACGCGCCGGCCAAAGCGGTGGGCAAAGGCAAGACCAAGGACGACACAGCCACAGCCAACGCATCTGCGGGCGCCAAGGCCGCCGAGAGCGGCGGGAAACCTGCAGCGACGGCGGAAATTCTGAAGAACACCGCCAAGGGCCCCAAGACCGAGATGCCGGCTGCCGCCCCCAGCGCGAAACCCAAACAAAGCGGCGCCGCTGCGCCCGCCTCAAACTAGCAAGGGAGGCTACGTGAAGAAATTTGCCTTCGCAGTTTGTGCACTGCTCTCACTTTCGAGCGCGGCGTTTGCGCGCGTTAACGTCAACAGCGCGACGGCCGAAGAGCTGGAAGCACTAAAAGACGTCGGTCCGGTCAAAGCCAAAGCGATTGTCGAGTACCGCAAGAAGCACGGCGCGTTCAAGTCGATCGACGAGTTGAGCAAAGTACCAGGCGTAGGCGTTGTGACTTTGCAGAAAATCAAGAGCGAGTTGTCGGTCACCGACGTTGCCAAACCCGGTTCTGTGAAGGCTACGGCCAGCGGCTTAGACAAGAAGTCCGTTACCGGAGCCGCAAAAACCCCGGCCGCCGCGCCGGCCACCAGCAGATAGTTCATTCAAAATTGCATGGAGAAACCCTCATGACCAAACTGAAGATCGCCCTCGTCGCCGCCGCGCTTGCCGCTTTCGCAACTAGCGCATTCGCTGCCGTGCAGCGGCCGGTGCACATCGCCGCTACCGACCAAGCCACGGTAACCGCTGCGGAACCGGCGGCGAGTACCCCAGCCAAGGCCAAAGTGAAGAAACACACGCGCCATCGCAAAGCAAAACACGCCGCCAAGAAAGCTCAATAGCTCAGCACGCCCTTTGCCTCCACCGGAGGGTTGCCCGCCCGCCGGCCTTCCTCGCTTGGAATAAGTGCCCTTTTCCGAGCGAACCGGGGCTGACCAAAGCGCTGGTTGCTCGGCGCTTTGTCTCAGTCCTTCATTTTCCTCAGCCTGATAGAGGATAATGACTGCCGCTCTTTCCTCCGCCCGACCACAAGTGCGCATACTGCTCGTCGAGGACGACCCCGCGCTCGCCAGTAGCGTCAGTCGTGCGCTGCAATCGCAAGGCTATGCCGTCGATTGCACCAACCGGGGAGAGCCGGTGGCGCATTCGCTGCAGCGCGACCCCTATGATCTGCTCGTGCTGGACGTCGGCCTTCCGGGCATCGATGGCTTCGAAGTGCTGCGGCGCGTACGCGCTCAGGGAACTCAAGTTCCCGCTTTGATCCTGACCGCGCGCGATGCGGTGGACGATCGCGTGCGCGGCCTCGACATGGGCGCGGACGACTACATGACTAAACCGTTTGCGCTGCCAGAATTGCTCGCGCGCATCCGCGCGCTATCGCGGCGCAAACAGATACAAGCCGATACGAAACTTACCCACGGCCCGCTCACGCTCGATACCTCTGCGCGGCGAGCGTGGCTATCCGGCAAAGCGCTTGAGCTATCCGCGCGCGAATGGGCGGTGCTGGAGTTTCTGATGCGGCGTTTGGAACAAGTGGTCAGCAAGGATCAGATCATCCAAGCCGTGGTGGGTTGGGAAGAGTTGAGCGATAACGCGGTCGAAGTGTATGTCTCTCGTCTGCGCGCGAAACTCGAACCGGCAGGCATCAAAATCCGCACTGTGCGCGGCTTCGGTTACATGCTCGAAGACATCCGCGATGCGGGCTAGCCTCCGTGCGCGACTGATTCTTTTTTTGCTGCCGCCGCTGGCGTTCATCATGACCGCAAGCGCCGCCGCGCAGTATTACTTCAGCCTGCGCCCGGCCGACCGCGCTTTCGACCAAGCGCTTGCCGACACGGCGGTGGCACTCGCGCACGAGTTGGACGTCACCGACGGCAAAGTCACCTTCACGCTCTCCGAAGAAACGGAGCGCTTGCTGCGCGCCGATCAAGACGACGACATTGTCTACGCGGTGCGCGATGCTGCCGGGGCTCTGGTATCCGGCGACGCAGAACTAGCCGGGCCAAACCGTGCCCTGAAAATCGATCGCCCGCTCTTCTACCACAGCGTTTTCAAACGGCATGCGGTGCGCGTGGCGGCGCTATCGGTGGCTTGCGGCGCTGAACGCTGCCAGATTGCGATAGCCGAAACAACCAACAAGCGCCGCGCGCTGACGCGTGACATTCTGCTCGGCACACTGCTACCGCAAGTAGTGCTGGCCGCGCTGGCGTTTGCCGCGATCTGGTTCGGCGTCGGGCGCGCACTGCAACCGCTCACGCGTCTGTCGAGTGAGATCGAAACCCGCTCGCCGCGCGAGCTGGACCCCGTTGACACCAGTGAGACGCCGCAAGAAGCGAAGAGTTTGGTTACAGCGCTCAACAGCCTGTTCGGCAAACTGCGCACAGCCGGGTTGGCGCAGCAACGCTTCCTCGCAACGGCAGCGCATCAGTTGCGTACGCCGCTGGCCAGCTTAAAGGCGGAAACGGAGCTCGCGTTGCTCGAAGCGCACCCCGCGGAGATGCATGAGAAGCTCGAGCGGCTGAATCATTCCGTCCAGCGCGCGTCGCGCTTGGCCACCCAGCTTCTCGCGCTGGCGCGCGCCGAGCCCGACGCGCAGCACGCCGACGCGGTCGAAGAGATCGACCTACGCGGCTTGATCGAGGAGCAAGTCGACGCATGGGTACGCACGGCGGCACTCAAAGACATCGACCTGGGCTTTGAACTGCAAGACGCGCGCGTGCAGGGGCAGGGCTTTTTGCTACGCGAGCTGCTGCGCAATCTGGTGCACAACGCGCTTGAGTACACCCCCCCTCAGGGCCGGGTGACGCTGCGCTGTGGCTGGCGCGACGATATCTGCTTTGTTGCGGTGGAAGACAACGGTCCCGGTATCCCGCCCGAACTGCGCGAGCGCGTGTTCGAGCGCTTCTATCGCGTGCCGGATACCACCGGCGAAGGCAGCGGTCTAGGGCTGGCTATCGTGCGCGAGATCGCACTCGCACACCGAGGCAGTGTTGATATAGGTTCGGGCCCCAACGGCGCCGGCACACTCGTGCAGGTGACGCTGCCCCGTGCAACGGCTGCGCGCTAGTGTAGTGCTTCACTCTTAGTGCTACTTATGTGAGCATCCATGCAGGCGGGA
>CAZAWU010000084.1:11589-16245 GCA_964488915.1 uncultured Burkholderiales bacterium | reverse complement strand
GCCAGATCGGTTCGGGCTTGACCGGCGTCATGTACGTGCTCGACGAACCGTCGATCGGTCTGCACCAGCGCGACAACACGCGCCTGCTGGCTACGCTGCAGCACTTGCGTGACTTGGGCAATAGCGTCATCGTGGTTGAACACGACGAGGAGGCGATCGGCTGCGCCGACCATGTCATCGACATGGGCCCGGGCGCGGGCGAGCACGGCGGGCAGATCGTCGCACTCGGCACGCCGGAACAGATCAAGCAGGCCGCGCATTCACTGACCGGCCTGTACTTGAGCGGCGCGCGCGAAATCGCCATCCCGAAAAAACGCACCGCACCCGACCCCAAGCACACGCTGGAAATCGCCGGCGCCAGCGGCAACAATTTGAAACAGGTTGCGCTGCGCTTGCCGGTGGGCCTGTTCATCTGCGTGACCGGCGTGTCCGGCTCAGGCAAGTCCACGCTCATCAACGACACGCTCTACCACGCAGTCGCACGCCATTTGTACGGCAGCTCGCACGAACCCGCGCCGTTCGAAGCGATCCATGGACTGGAATATTTCGACAAGGTCGTGAACGTCGACCAAAGCCCGATCGGGCGCACACCGCGCTCTAATCCGGCGACCTACACCGGGCTGTTCACGCCCATGCGTGAACTGTTCGCCGGTGTGCCGCTGGCGCGCGAGCGCGGCTATGGACCGGGACGCTTCTCGTTCAATGTCAAAGGCGGGCGCTGCGAATCGTGCCAGGGAGATGGCGTTATCAAAGTGGAGATGCACTTCCTGCCCGACATCTACGTGCCCTGCGACGTCTGCCACGGCCAGCGCTACAACCGTGAGACGCTGGAGATCCAATACAAAGGCAAAAACATCCACGAGGTGCTTGAGATGACCGTCGAGCAGGCGCTCGAATTCTTCGACGCCGTGCCGATGCTCGCGCGCAAGTTGCAGACGCTCAAAGATGTCGGTTTGGCCTACATCCAGCTCGGCCAATCCGCCACGACCCTGTCGGGCGGCGAGGCGCAGCGCGTCAAGCTCTCGTTGGAGCTGTCCAAGCGCGACACCGGGCGCACGCTCTACATTCTCGATGAGCCAACTACTGGTCTGCACTTTCACGATATCGACTTGCTGCTAAAAGTGTTGCACCGCTTGCGCGATCACGGCAATACGGTGGTCGTGATAGAGCACAATCTGGACGTCATCAAAACCGCCGATTGGATCGTCGATCTCGGACCCGAAGGCGGCGAAGGCGGCGGACGCATCATCGCCGAGGGCACGCCGGAGCAAATCGCGCAGAGGAAGGACAGTTATACTGGGCAATTCTTGCGCCGCACGCTCAACCAAAAATCACCGACCAAGAATGCAAGCACGCGAGTTACTGCTTGAAAGCTATCGGGCCGCCGTCGCCGCCGCGGACCCGCTGACGATCCTGCCGCAGCATCTTCCGGCACCGCCACGCGGGCGCACGCTCGTCGTCGGCGCCGGCAAAGCGGCCGCTTCGATGGCGAAAGCCGTGGAAGATCACTGGCCCGCTGACAAAGCGCTCGACGGCCTGGTCATCACGCGCTATCACCACGGCCTGCCGACCAAGCGCATCCGCGTGGTCGAAGCCGGTCATCCAATTCCGGACGAGAGCGGCGAGCGCGCCGCGGGGGAAATCTTCGAAGCGGTAAGCAAACTCGGCCCCGACGATCTGCTAGTGGCCTTGGTGAGCGGCGGCGGCTCCAGTTTGCTGTCGCTGCCGGTCGACGGCTTGAGCATGGCCGATCTGAAAGCCGTCACCGGTGCGCTGCTCAAATGTGGGGCAAAGATTCAAGAGATCAACACCGTGCGCAAGCATCTTTCGCGCATCCAGGGCGGGCGGCTCGCCGCCGCGTGCCAAGCGCCGATTCGCGCGCTGGTGATTTCAGATGTGACCGGCGACGATCCCACGCACATCGCCTCGGGCCCGTGCACGCCCGATCCGACCACCTACGCCGATGCGCTGGCGATTCTCAAGCACTACGAAATCGAACAGCCCGCCACGGCATTGAACATTCTGCGCGGCGGCCAGCGCGGCGAGCGTCCCGAAACGCACAAGCCCGGCGATGCCGTGTTCGCCAACGCCGAATCGCGCGTCATCGCCACGGCGCGCGCGTCGCTGCACGCTGCCGCGGAAACATTCCGCGCGCGCGGCATCACGCCGATCGTGTTCGGCGACTACTTCACCGGCGAATCGCGCGAAGTCGCCAAAGTGTTCGCCGCCATGACACGCGAAGTGCGCGAACACGGCACGCCATGGCGCGCGCCGGTGGCGCTCATCTCGGGCGGCGAAACCACGGTGACGGTGCGCGGCCAAGGGCGCGGCGGACGCTGCAGCGAATTTTTGCTCTCGCTCGCGGTCGAGCTGGAAGGCATGCGCGAAGTGTACGCGCTCGCTGCCGACACCGACGGCATCGACGGCTCGGAGAACAACGCCGGCGCGATCCTGGCGCCCGACTCGCTCGCGCGCGCGCAAGCCAAGGGTGTCGACGCCGTGCAAAGACTCGCGCACAACGACGGCTACACCTTCTTCGAAACGCTTGGCGACTTGATCGTCACCGGTCCAACGCGCACCAATGTCAACGACTACCGCGCCATCCTAGTTGTTTGAACTGGAGTACACACCACAGGCGCTAGTTACTGGTGGCAGATCAAGCGCGATAGTGGCTTTCAATATTACTATTCAAATGATACTCCGCACCTTGAGATGGATTGCATGGGCCAGCGCCAGCATGCTGTGTGCTTGCCTGGGCGGCCCGCAAGTCGGCGATGACGATAGCGGCAACGGTGGCAGTGGCGGCGGCAATCCGAGCAATCGCGAAGTCGTGCTCGCACCTAAGAACGGCGAGGGCGGGATACGCCTGTTCAGCTCGGTGAGCGACGGCGGCTCGGTGATCGAAACGAACAACATCGCACCGATCGCGGTGGCCGAGCGGCGCACACGCGATGCCAACGGGGCGTTTGCCGATGCGCGCAGCGAGTTCGTCGTCTACGAAGACGGCGGCAAGATACTCAAAGTCGACCTCGCCATCAGCGCCAATACGACCGCGCCCGTGCAAGTCTCCAGCGAAAGCGAAGCCTGCGGTGCGGGCACGCTGTACCAGAACGACCCGGACGCTGGGTTGGCGATGTATGTGTATACATCGCAGGGTGCGGACGATGCTTGCGGCACTAACGACGATCCGCGCCGCGCCGTGCGCTTATCCATGACAAGTGCTGACACTGCGCTGACGCTGCCGGCGGCGGAGACCATCGTTACGCAACTGACCGATGGTGCCGGCGCTCTAGTGGGCTGGCTGATGTTTAACGGCACTACGCTCGGCCGCTACAGCACGACTTTCACCAATCGCCAAAGCGTGGCCGGCGGCGCAGTCGTCACCACCCCCGATCCACCTAAGACGCGCGATGCCAACGGCGTGTTGTTTCAGATCGGCAGCGATCTGCGCTACTACAACCAGAACGCCAACACGCTGAGCGACTCGCCGCTCTTCACCAAAGCCGCTGCCGCACAGTTCGGCGTGTTTCGCCACGATGCCACGCACACGTATTTCACCGAGTTTGACGCATCGGAAACGCGCGTGCGTGCGCTGCTCACCAGCGGCGGCGCGGTCGCGCTGCTCGCGCAACAGCCGGGCAATACGTCCACCTCGCTCGAGCTCACTACCAACCGCGTCATCTATCAGCTGCCGGACGGCACGGTTCGCTCGATCGCCAAGGACGGCACCGACGCGGTCAACGTGCGCACACCGGCCAGCGGCGCGCTGCTAAGCTTCACCGCCGTCAACAACGCCCTTGTGATCACCGAGACGACGACACAAACCACACTGTCGATTCATGGCGAAGCGAACGCTACGCCAACCGGCAGCAGCCGCAGCAATACTGTGCTGGCCGGTTTCACTAAAGCGTCTTCCGGCAATTTGTTCGGCAGCAATCGCTCCAAGATCATCGCCGTGCGCCGCCTGACCAATGCCGCCACGGATGCTTCCGGCGCTGTCATCGCGCTCGATCCCGCGACCGCAGTGGAAGTAAACCTCGGTACGCTCAGCACGCAAGACTTGCGCTTCGTTACCGACGCGCTGCAAACCGGCGATTTCGGCTCGGCATACAGCCTTTCGGGCGCAGGCGGCGCACTGCAGCGCATGTTCTTGTTCAACGCCGCGACTGCGTCAAGCTTGCGGGTGGTGCAGTAGCGCGAGCTGTGCAATCCGGCGATGCTCGCCGCTAAACTCGTTTCTGGAGCCAAAATGAGAAAACACCTACTACTCTTACTTGTTGCCAGCTGCAACGCTTTCGCCGGTTGGACCCAAGTCGGATCGAACGGCGCGACGACAACTTATGCCGACCGCGATACCCGTAGCAAAGCCGAAGGCCGCGTGAGGATGTGGTCGCTGGTCAACCATAAAGACTTTCAGCGTATGGTCGAAGTGGGCTACTACTCGCACAAATCGCACGCCGAATACGACTGCGCGGGCAAGCGCGTACGGGGTTTGGCTCAGTCCTTCCACTCCGCAGCAATGGGCGAAGGCAATGTGGTGTATTCGGACGACTCGGTCCAGGATTGGCGTTCGGCAGGGCCGGCCGACGATGCGCTGCTTCGGGCGGCGTGCGAGTAAGCGCCAGGGGCTAGGCTACGTCAAGCGTGCGGAGTTGC
>CAZAWU010000084.1:0-11489 GCA_964488915.1 uncultured Burkholderiales bacterium | reverse complement strand
AAGCATCAGCTAAAGGCTTGCATGCCGGTGATCGCGCGGCCGATGATCAACGCATGAATATCGTGTGTGCCTTCGTAGGTATTGACCACTTCAAGATTGACGAGATGGCGCGCGACGCCGAACTCGTCGCTAATGCCGTTGCCGCCCATCATATCGCGCGCCGCGCGCGCAATGTCCAGCGCTTTGCCGCAGCTATTGCGCTTCAAAATGCTGGTGATTTCCGGCGCCGCTGCGCCCTCGTCCTTCAAGCGACCTAGCCTGAGACACGCCTGAAGACCCAGTGTGATTTCCGTCAGCATGTCGGCCAGCTTCTTCTGCACCAGCTGGTTTGCCGCCAAGGGACGGCCAAACTGTTTACGCTCCATGACGTACTGCCGTGCGCGCTGGTAGCAGTCTTCCGCCGCGCCGAGTGCACCCCAGGAAATACCATAACGCGCGCTATTAAGGCAAGTAAAAGGGCCCTTCAAGCCGCGCACCTCTGGAAACACGTTCTCCTCCGGGCAGAAAACATCGTCCATAACGATCTCTCCGGTCACGCTGGTGCGCAGCCCGACCTTGCCGTGAAGCACTGGCGCGGTCAATCCTTTGGCACCTTTGTCGAGCACGAAGCCGCGAATCGCGCCTTCGTCGTCCTTCGCCCAAACTACAAACACGTCCGCAATGGGCGCGTTAGTAATCCACGTCTTGCTTCCTTGCAGGCTATAGCCACCCGCTACCTTGCGTGCCCGCGTTACCATGCTGCCCGGGTCGGAGCCGTGATTGGGTTCGGTAAGACCGAAGCAACCGATCAAGTCACCCGTTGCTAATTTGGGCAGATACTTCTGCTTGAGCGCGTCGCTGCCAAATTCGTGAATCGGCACCATCACCAGCGAGCTTTGCACGCTCATCATCGACCGATAACCTGAATCGACGCGTTCCACCTCTCGGGCGATCAGGCCGTAGCAGACGTAGTTCAGTTCCGCCCCGCCATACGCCGCAGGGATGGTAGCGCCGAGCAATCCGAGTTCGCCCATCTCACGAAAGATTCCAGCGTCGGTTTTTTCATGACGAAAAGCTTGTTGCGCCCGCGGCAGCAGAGACTTCTGGCAATAGGCGCGTGCGGCGTCGCGCACGGCGCGCTCGTCATCCGTTAGCTGAGCGTCCAAATCGAGGGCGTCATCCCACATGAAGGCGCGGCTTCTATTGACCTTATTCATCGTTACGCCCCTCTATCGACCGTGCGCGATGAGATCTGCGATCGCGCTGTTCACATCGAACTGCGGCTGATAGCCCAAGTCCTTGCGAATCAAATCGAAATTCATCAAGGGATAAACTAGCGGCGCCGGGCTCGGCGAGCAATTGACTCGATATCCCGGCACCTGCTGCTCGATGGCGCGCGCCAGCTCTGGATAGGTCGTTGTGACACTATTCAAGTGGTACAACGGCGCCAAGCGGTGCGGACACTGCACGGCCAAGCGCACGGCGCTCGCGACGTCCTTGACATGAACTAAGTCAAACGCTTCGTAGGGCACTTCGCACTGCGTGGTGTTCCCCGGCGCCGCTTCCTCAAGCAGGCGGGCGAGAATTGACACCACGCCGCCATACCAGCGCCCGGGACCAAACACTACCGCAAGGCGCAACGTTGTCACATCCATCCCGAAACGGTCGCGAAAGTACTGCGCCACCTGCTCGCCCATGGCCTTGGAAAGCCCATACCCGGTCGTCGGGCGCGGTAACGCCGATTCGGCCACATGCTTTTCGGCATAGCCCGATGCGGGCCCGAATACGACGAGCGACCCCGTAACAACCGCGCGACGTATGCCGCGCTTCTGCGCCGCGTTCAATACGTTGAATAGGCCGGTTGCGTTAACGGCCAGGGCCTTGCTGGGTTCGCTTTCTCCCGTTGCCATGAGCCCGGAGGCATTCGCGTTATGCCCCGCCGACCAAACTACGGTATCTGCCTTACTGGCATCAAGAGCCGCTTCGATGTCGCCGCCAATCTCAGCCGAGCCCTGCACCATGCGCACGATGCCGCGGAGGTCGGACAAGAGATCCACAGTCATGGGCATGCCCATGCCGGTTACCGCGCAGCCGCTTCGCACAAGTTCGCGCGCTATGTGGGAGCCGACAAATCCGTTTGCCCCAACCACCAGTACTGAGCTTGCCATGTTTTCTCTCAAAGAGGGTTATAGGTGCCACGCTTCGCTGACAACCGACCGAGTAAAGTTCGCTGGCTGAGAAACAGCCTCACACGCCTTCTCGACCTCTGAAACCCACGCATTCTGCGCTCGGGTCCTTCGTCAAACAAACGACTTATACTTCTACCATCATGAAAAAATATCATGCGCATACATGCGCCGCCAAATCCCCTCGCTAGCCGCCCTGCAAGCGTTCGAAGCAAGTGCGCGACGGTGCTCATTTACGCTAGCGGCGGGAGATTTGTCACTCACCCAGAGTGCGGTTAGCCGCCAAGTGATCGGCCTAGAGCAAACTTTAGGAGTGCGCCTGTTTCGGCGCAACGGCAAGACTCTTGCACTGACAGCGGCTGGCACGACGCTACTTGAGGGAATCACACCCGCCCTGAACAGTTTGGAAGCCGCGACCATCGGCCTCGCGGCAGGCCGCGGGCGAGGTGGCGTGCTTGAACTCGCGGTTGCACCAACCTTCGCAACGCGCTGGTTGATTCCGCGGCTGCCGGGTTTCTTGGAAGCCAACCGATCGATCACCGTCAATCTGACTACCCGGATCGACCGTTTCGATTTCGCCGAAAGCAGTATTCACGCAGCGATCCAGTACGGCGATGCCGACTGGCCGGGGGCCGAATCCGACTACCTGATGGGCGAGGAAGTAGTCATCGTTTGTAGTCCACGCCTGAAGAAAGAGTTGCGCTCGACGCGCGATCTGGGCCGCTTCACCCTGCTGCACCAGCGCACGCGGCCGCAAGCATGGCGCGAATGGCTAACTTCGGTCGGCGAAACGTCGGTCAATCCCGATGTCGGGCCACGCTTCGAGTTGTTCTCCATGGTCGCACAAGCAGCAGTGGCCTCTCTGGGTGTTGCGGTCGTGCCGCATTTCTTGGTTATGGAGGAACTGCGCACGCGCCAGTTAGTGCGGGCGTTTCCACAAAAGCTTCGCAGCGAGTTCGCCTACTACCTTTCGTTCGCGCGCTCTCGAGAGCACTACCCACCGCTGCGAGCATTTCGCGAGTGGCTGCTCCAGGCTTGCTCATCGCATGAGCGCCGTTAACGCCGGATCAGTACAATCAAGCATGGCGCGCACGCTCTTCGTCAACGTCAACATCCTCGACTGCTCTGGTGCTGCGCCGTTCCCAGGGGAAGTCTTGGTCGAAGGCAACCGCATCCTCAGCGTCGCCATGGAAGGCGAGGTGCTCTCCGCCCCCGACGTGCAACGCATTGACGGCCGCCGTGGCACGCTCATGCCCGGTTTGATAGAGCCGCACGCCCATCTGAGCTTCACCGACATGGCGCAGTCGACACAGCTAGGCGAGTTGCCGCCGGAAGATCATGCGATCAAGACGCTGCGCAACGCGCGCGTGATGCTCGATCACGGCTTCACTTCGTGCTTCGGCGCCGCTTCGGCCAAGCCGAGGCTTGATATCGCCGTGCGCGACGCCATCAATCGCGGCGATTTTCCCGGCCCGCGCATGTTGGCGGCGAGCCCGGAAATGACGGTCACCGGCGGGCTGGGCGACCCGAGCTTGTCGCACTTGGAGCGGCACAGCTTCGGCTACGTGTGCGACGGGGCGGACGCGTTCCGGCGCGCGGCGCGGCTATTCGTGCGCGAAGGCGTCGACACGCTCAAGATCAACATCTCCGGCGACGCGGGCGTGCCTTGGGCGCAGGCGCACGAAACGGTGATGACCGACGCCGAAGTGGAAGCGGTGTGCGAAGTCGCGCGCTCGCGCGGCAAGCGCGTGGCGGCGCACGCGCGCAGCGCGGAATCAGTCAAGATGGCGCTGCGGCACGGCGTCGAAGTCATCTATCACGCCACGCTGCTCGACGACGAGGCCTGCGCGCAATTGGAAGCGCAGCGCGAGCGCGTGTTCGTCGCCCCCACGCTCGGCAACTTGTACGCCGTGCTGAACGAGGCCTCCGCCTGGGGCATTACCCGGCAGATGGCTCAGGCGCGCGGTGTGGAGGCGGAGTTGCTGGCGGGCATCGACAACATGCGCGCGCTGCAGCGGCGCGGCGTGCGCGTGCTGCCGGGCGGCGACTACGGTTTCGCGTGGGCGCCGATCGGAAGCAATGCCCGCGATATCGAGCACTTCGTCAAACTGCTCGGGTTCACGCCCATGGATGCGGTGCTGGCGGCGACCCGGCTCGGCGGCGAAATCATGCGGCGCGGCGATGAGTTGGGCCAGATCAAGGAAGGCTACCTGGCCGATCTCATCGTGGTCGACGGCGATCCGCTGAGCGACGTAGCGCTGTTGCGCCAGCGCGACAAGTTACGCGTCATCATGAAGGACGGCGTGCTGCACAAGTGCGATGTGTAGCGTGCGCACGCTTCCTTTCGTCACTAGCAAGTAGCCGGCGTGGAACACGACTTGGCCGGGGCCTGCGAGAGCTAACACTCGAACGCGCTAGGGCTGCGCTTCGATCTCGACTTCTTCGGCGTCGATCTGATTGTCGGGGTTCTCGGCACCCCGCACGCTAACGATCGCGCCGGTGACGGTCGTATCGAAGAACGCATCCCGGCTCATCGGTGCGGTGGGGGTACGCGTCGCATCGGCAAAGCTGGTCAGTGGGCCGGCGGCAACGGGCACACCGAGGATGGTGAAGGTCCCGTTGGCTTTAGCACTGGATTGCAGCGGTCCTTCCAAGCGCGTTTTGCCGCCGCCACCCAGCGCCTCGATGCGAGTGGCGATCATGGACTGATTGCCGGTGCGGTAGCCTTGGATCTTGAGCGGCAGCCCTGCCCCAATGCCGCTCAAGGTGATGCCATCTTTGAGCTCGGTAACCGCGTTGACTTTGACCGAGATGCCCAGCACCGCAACGGTTTGTGCACCCACATCCGCCGCGGCGTCGGTCAACGCTTCGATCTTCACGCTGCCCTTCACGAATGCGATTTGCGCCGCAGCCAACTCGCCGGCGGCATTGATCACGCCTTCGACTTCGATGCGGCGGTCGTTTATCAAATCGTTCGCGCCGCCATTGCGGAATACCATACCCGTATCGATGACGACACGCTGCCCCGCGATGGAAAACGCGCCGCACCCCGCCGAGCACCCGACGATAATCCCGTCCAACTCCAAGCGGCGGTTCACGCCCGGGCTAATCGCTCGGTCGATACGCTCGATCGAAGCGGCAATCAAGCGCCCGTTCGCGTCGAAGGTCGTGCCTTTCACGGCGACGAACGGACTCGTCGCGAGATCGCCGAGGGTTAGGTTGCGCAGTTGCGTAACGGCATCGTAATCGACGATCAAATCTCCGAGTTTGAAAGTGGTGGCGCCCGTATCCAGATCGCTTACGAAAGCCTTCACTTCGATCTCGCTCGAGCCGTTGACGAAGCTGCCCGAGCGGCGCACCAGGCTCGCCAGGATCATGGCACCGTCCGCGGACCCGCTCACTTCGACGATGTCGCCCACGCGCAAATCCGCCAACCGGTTCGGCAGCCCGGGCATGCGCGTGCCGACAACCGGATCGCCGTCGATGCGCACGGTATGCCCCATGGCGGTGAAGCTGCTATCGACCAGATCGACCGCGCCAACCGGTCCCAGCAGGTTGCGCAAGTAGCGCACCTCGGTCGCGCGGCCCGCGCTCGCGCTGTCGTAGATGCCGCGAATGACCACCGTCATTCCCTCGCTGATCGGCGCGATATCGCCTACAGTCGGGCGTTGCTGTCCCTCGATGAAAACGCTGGCGTTGTCGGTCTCGAACTTAACCCCATTGACGGTCAAGCTGCCCTTGGCGGAGACGGGGCCGAGCGCCGCGCCCGTGCCACCGATACCGCCACCGGCCAATTGCCCGCCGCCTCCACCGCCGCACGCGGCGAGGTGGAAAAAGACAGCGGCGATGATGCCCCGGAGGCAAGTGGATTGCACGCAGAATGTTGGGCGAGATGCACGCATGTTGCATGCATCCGTCTAGTAGTTGTTGCCGCGATTGTGCCAGGAACGCGGGTGCCTTGACACCTGTTGCCAGACGGCACACTCCGGTGCCGCGACTCGCGCTCACGCGCCGCTTAACGCCGGCGGCTCTAGTTTGCGCTCACAGCGCACGCGTGAGAGATAGGAAGCGTTTCGAACGAAAACTGGGGAAACATCAGCCCAAGCACCGGTGCGGGCTACTTGGCGAGGTACTTCTTGCTAATCGCCGCGCCCACCGTGTACTTGGGATCGACAAAATTGCCCAAGCGGACTTTGCCGCACTGGCTCAACATCATGTACGCGTCCCACTTGTCGAAACCATAGTCTTTCGCCATCCACAGCACCAGCTCGCGATACGCGATGCGGGTGGCGTCTTCCAGCGGACGCGTGCTGCCGATGGCCATGATGACTTCTTCGTTTTCCAAGCGTGGCCACTCGATCTGATAGTTTTTGATGAGCTCGACATGGATGGTCGTAGTGGTCGGGTATTCAACCGCGACGCCGCACACCTCACCGTCGCCTTGACAGGCGTGCGCGTCGCCGATAAACAAGCGCGCACCGGGGGAGCGCACCGGCAGATAGGTGATCGAGCCCGGCCCCATGTCGGGCAAATCCATGTTGCCGCCATGATTGTCCGGTGTGAGCGAATTGATCGAGTCGATCTCCGGCGAGCAGGATAGCGTGCCGATGTGCGGTTTATACGGCAGCGTCACGCGCGGGCTCCAATGCACCCACTTTTCGTCGACGTTGATTTTACGCGTGATCTCGGGCAGCGGATCGTTCAAGGTTGCGGTGTAGTAGGTTCCGGTAAGTGCGCCGAACTCGGGGATCATGCAACAAGTGCCAAGCGGGTTCTGTCCGCGCGGCTTCATCGACTCGATGTAGACCGCCACGGTGTCGCCTTTCTCCGCGCCCTCGATCATGATCGGGCCATTCTGCGGGTTAAGGAACGGAAATACACATTTCTGGCTCGGCAGATCTTGCTCGGTCTTGATCTTGCCTTCAAACGCGTCGCGCGTTTCCACCACCACACGGTCGCCTGGTTTGATATGCATCACGGGCTGCGAATACGGTCCCATGGTGTAGTGATACGTGCCTTGCTTGGCTTCAGTCAGTTCGTGCGTGGTTCCAGGCTTGCCTCGGGCAACGCCCTTGGTGAACATGATCGAAGTGTTGAGCCAGCTCATGACGTGCCTCCGGTGTGAGAATGGTTTGGAATACTACGCAACGATGCGCTCGGCGCGGAACCGGCGCGCACAATGATCTGCTCGCGCAGCGGCGCACCTGGGCGAATGCCGAGCGCCAGCGCGGCCGCATTGGCATGATTGACGATGCCCTCTTCCAGCGAGCTGCGTGCGTGGCCGATGCAGGCCGAGTCATGCGCGACGCTGCACGCAGCCAGGCCTTGGTCCTGCATGAGCTTGAGCGCTTCGATGCCCGCTTGGTCCTTGCCGACACCGGCGTCGTTGAACACGCTTAGTAGCGGGCGCGCTGCGATGGCGTAGCGTGCCGAACTGGCGCCGCCGTGTGACCCGCTGATGGCGATGCAGCCGGCATCGCTCGCATTCAACTCGGTGATGGAATCCACCAGTCGCAGCATGCTGCTCATGCTAGCGCAGTGCTTCACCCTGCGCCAGCACCCACCTGGACCCCGGCTTTCGCCGGGATGATGTGCCTAAAAGCAAGCGAGTCATAAGTTCCAGCAATTGCGAAGCGCTACATTAGATCGATAGCTGACTGCGCACCGAGTCCACCGTCACCATGCCCTTCGCGATCTCGTTGACGATGCGTCCCTTCTCCATGACGTAGCACCGCTCGCTGATGGCAAGAATGGTATCGAGATTCTGTTCCACTAGGAGGATTGTCGTTCCGAGTTCCTGTCGAATCGATTTCAGCACTTCGCAGATCATCTGCACAATAGAAGGCTGAATACCCTCGGACGGTTCGTCGAGCAGCATCAAGGACGGATTGCCGATCAGCGCGCGGCCGATAGCAAGTTGCTGTTGTTCGCCGCCGGACATGGTGCCGGCGAGCTGTTGGCTGCGCTCTTTCAGGCGCGGAAAGTATTGATAGACGAGGTCGTAAAGTTTCTTCCCCGCGGGACCGCCGATGAGTTCGCCGACAGCCAAGTTCTCCGCCACCGTCATGCGCGGAAACACTTCTCGGCCTTGAGGAATGTAGCCGATGCCAAGGCGGGCGAACGCATCGCTCGGCTGCCCCGCCATATCGTGACCGAGTACGCGAATGGTCCCGGACTTGGCCGGCAACAGCCCGATCAGGCAGCGCAGGGTGGTCGTCTTGCCGACACCATTGCGCCCGATGAGACCGACGATTTCGCCTTTGTCGACTTTCATGTCGACGCCTTGCAGGATCGGTGTCGCGCCGTAGTTGGCCCATAGACTGGACACCGACAAAACCGGTTCAGTCGCCATGCGTCTTACCCAAGTAGATTTCCGCCACGCGCGGATCGGCGAGAATTTCGCTGATCGAGCCGCGTGCGAACACCTTGCCAAAGTGCATGACCGTCACACGTTGAGCGATCTGCCGCACGAACGCCATATCGTGTTCCACCACCAGCATGGTCATGCCGTCGGCGTTGAGGCGCTTGATCAACTCCCCGGTACGAAAGGTCTCTTCGGGTGACATGCCAGCGGTAGGCTCGTCCAGCAGCATTAGCGCGGGTTTCAGCGCGAGCGCCATGCCGATTTCGAGCCACTGTTGTTGGCCATGCGAAAGCGCGCCCGCAGGTTTGGTCGCATCCGGTGCGAGTTCAAGCAGCGTCAACAAGCGATCTTCTTCGCGCGCGAGTTGTGTTTTGCCAGCGTGGTGCTGCAGCGCGATATGGATGTTTTGCCGCACCGGCAGCTCCTTAAACACACTCGGCGTCTGCATCTTGATGCTCATGCCGCGTTTGACGCGCTGATACGGGCGCTGCTGCGTGACGTTCTCTCCACGGAAGGAAATATTGCCCGCGCTCGGTGCGTAGGTGCCAATGACGAGTTTGAACAGCGTGCTCTTGCCAGCGCCGTTTGGTCCGATCAGGCAATGGATCTCGCCTTCGTTGACCGAGACATCGACATCCGATACCGCGGCGAGACCGCCGAACGTTTTTGACACAGACGTGGCTTGTAGGATCTCGGCCATGGCGTGAGGCTATGACATTTCCCACCCCATCATCCCGGCAAAAGCCGGGACCCAGTAGCCGCCGCTAGCTGGATCCCGGCTCTTGCCGGGATTTCGGGGTGTTTTAGTGACTTGACTCATGATTGGGTAGGCGCATCGACGCGACGCCGGAACAACCGCCCGATGCTGCGCGCAACGCCGATCACGAATCCCTGCGGCGCGAGCATCACGGTTGCAAGCAGCATCGCGCCCATGAGAATCAGCGCGGCCTGTTGGCTGTGCACGGTGATCGCCTGGAACGTCACCAGAATGAGGAATGTTCCAACGAGTGTCGCGGTGATATCCCCGCGCCCGGAGAACGCCACCCACACGATCGGCATCGCCGCCGCCGGCAAACCAATGCTCGAAGGTGTGATGAACTGCCCCCAGGAGGTGTACAACGCGCCGCTCAGACCTGCCAGAGTGGAACCGATGATGAAAGTAATGAGTTGATACTTGCGCACGTCATAGCCGAGCAGTTCGGCACGCTGCGGATCTTCACGTATTGCGACAATCACGTTGCCGAAGCGCGAGTTGAGCAACATACGCAGACCGAGGTACACGATCAGGATTAGCGCGATGGCCAGGTAGTACAGGCTGGAGCCTTCGAAGTACAACGTCTCGCCGCCGAACCAGGGGATGTTGAGCGGCTCCATGCCCTTCATGCCGTTGTAGCCGTTCAAGCGCGCTTCGCCAATGCGCCACTCCGGCCCGGCGGTTTGGCCGATGAAGAACGCCAGCACTAGCGTGGCGGAGAGCGTGACGATGCCGAAGAACACGCCGCCGACGCGTCCCCAGATCATGAAGTAGCCCAGCACCAGCGCGCTCAGCGCGGCGAGCAGCAGCGCGATCAGCAGCGCAACGATGGTCATGACGCCGCCGCCCAAGTTGATCGCGAGCACGCCGTAGGAATAGCCGGCGATGCCGAAGAAAAACGTCTGACCGAACGACAGCATGCCGCAGTAGCCCCACATCAGGCACAGGCCCAGCGCCATGAACACCCAGATGAGGAAGTAGGCGAAGTTGCCGACATCGTAGGAATCGGCAAAGAACGGGTACGCGAGCGCGATGACGAGCACCGCGACAAACGCGCTCCAAAACGCGCGGCCGTTGCCGACGGTTTGTGCGCCGTTGAGTAGTTTGAACATATCAGCGCTGACGCCGCGCCAGGAAGCCGGACACACCTTCCGGTAACAGGCGGATGATAACGATGACCGCGATCAACATGCCGATCTGTCCAATGATCTGTCCCTCCCATGCATTGAGCGTGGTGCGGATGATCGCCAACAGCGCCCCAGCCGGCGCCGTGCCCAGCAGCACGTTGGCGCCGCCGACCACGACGGTGACGAAGCTCTCAACAATGAAAGTCGCCCCCATGGTGGGAATGAGCGTCATAGTCGGCGCGTAAAGCGCACCGCAAAAACCGGCGAGCGCCGCGCCGATACCGAAGCTGATCGCGTACACCCGGCCGACTTTGACGCCGAGCGCTTGCGCCATGTGCGGATTCTGCATGGTCGCGCGCGCATGCACGCCGAAGCGTGTGCGCATGAAAATGACGTAGATCGCCGCGAGTGCGGCAATCGCACCACCGAACAAGACAAGGCGATAGGTCGAGAAGGTGTACTCGCCGACTTTGAAACTGCCCTGCGGCGTACCGATGCCGGCCAGCGATGAGCCGACCAGCAGCAGCATGCCTTGGGTCACGACCAAACTCAGCCCCCAGGTGGCGAGCAGTGAATCGAGCGGGCGCTTGTAGAAGCGTCGCACGATCGTCATTTCGACTGCAACCCCGATCAGCCCCGCCGCAACCGTGCCGCAAAGCTGCGCCAGCGGCAATGGCAAGCCGGCGTGCACCAGTCCGACGGTGACGTACGCGCCGCACATGATGAACTCGCCGTGCGCCATGTTGATGACGCCCATCATGCCGAACACGATGGCGAGTCCCGCCGCGGCGAGTATCAGAAACGCGAAGACGTCCGCGAACTGATAGAGGATGGAGAAGAGTTCGGTGATGATGGGCTCCGGGGGAGGGATGTAGGTGGCCCGCGTTGGGCGTCCAACCCCCACCCTAACCCTCCCCCTAGCAAGGGGAGGGAATTACGCCTTCCCTCTTCTAGGGGGAAGGCTGGGATGGGGGTGCGGCGTCACAATCTTGAATGCACTCTACACCTACGCCGCAACGGTCACTTCTTCGGCAAATCCGTCGGCGTGTACTGCTTCTTGTCGTTCTTCTTGGTCAAGT
>CAZAWU010000083.1:10495-16251 GCA_964488915.1 uncultured Burkholderiales bacterium | reverse complement strand
TGCACGTCGTGCCGCTGCAACTGCTCGCCTATCACACCGCATGCGCGCGCGGCACCGACGTCGACAAACCGCGCAATTTGGCGAAGTCGGTAACGGTCGAATAGACCATTGTCCAAGCGGACCATGCGGGCGCACACCTAACCATAGCTACAAATCTTCACACGCCTCCGACAGACGCGGCAACGTTGCCGCCGTAAACTGCCCCTCGCTTGGACAAATTGCCAGACGCAATTGTCCGGCCTACGCAAATCAGTGGCGCAGGTTGTTGCGCATAGCCTGGAGGGGCAATGGGTCACAAGTGGGGAGCGCGCGAAGCGAGCGCGCTGCAGAGGCAGCAAGTCGTCGAACCGATTCGTGTCACGCCGCGGCGGGCAGCGCATGCGGGTTCGCCCAATCTGGCCGTTTGGGAATACTCCGTGAAGACGCGCGCCCTGCGCATCAGCGAGCAATGGGGCGCGATGCTTGGGCTGGCGCCGATGGCGATGGTGACCACAGCCAGCGAGCTGCGCCAACTTGTACACCCCGAAGATCGCGCGACGCTCAAGCGACTCTATAAGGAGCTGCTTGCCCACAGCCTCTCCCACTGCCAACACGAGTTCCGCGTACGCACCGCTAGCGATGACTGGCTGTGGGTCGCGGCGGCGTGTTGGCTGGTGGCTGATGAGCGCACCGGCGAACTAAGCATGATCGCCGGTACCGTAGCCGATTTTGCGGCGGCGCGTCCGGCGGCGCTTCAGCCGAATTCCGCTTCCGTGCTCGACAACCACTCGGACCGGCTGCGCGAAGTCGAGCAGCGCTTTCGCGACGTGGTCGACGCGGCCGGCGAATATGTGTGGGAAATCGATTACGCCGGCCGCTACACGTTCGTGTCGCAGCGCGTGACCGAAGTGCTCGGCTATACGCCGGACGAACTGATCGGCCGCAAGCCGAGCGAGTTCATGCCTGCGGCGGAGGTCGAGCGCGTGCTGCAGTGGTCGGCTCGGCGCACGCACAAGGACGGCCCGTTCCGCGACTTCGAACATCAAAGTGTGACCAAAGCGGGCGACACCATCTGGCAATCGGTCAGCGGCGTGCCGTTTTCCGACGCTGGCGGAAACTTCGCCGGCTACCGCGGTACCGGCATGGATATCACGCTGCGCAAACTCGTGGAGGCGCGCTATCAACGCCTAGCGACTCACGATGCGCTCACCGGACTGGCGAATCGCACCAGTTTGCAGGAACGTTTGACGCAGGAGATTCAACTCTCGGCGCGCAGCGGACGCGCGTTCGCGATGCTGTTCATCGATCTGGACCGCTTTAAAGTCATCAACGATACGCTCGGACACGCCGTGGGCGATGCGCTGTTGCAGGAGGTCGCTAAACGCCTGCACGCGTGCCTGCGTGGCGGCGACCTTGCGGCGCGCGTCGGCGGCGACGAGTTCGTGATCGGCTTGTTCTCTATCGCGCACCCCGAACACGCCGGCCACGTCGCCCGAAAAGTGCTGGAAGCGTTGTCGCAGCCTTGCGTGATCGACGGTCACACGCTCAATACCGGCGGCAGCGTCGGCATCGCCGTGTACCCAGACGACGGTAACGACATGGACACACTGATGAAGCATGGCGATGTCGCCATGTATCACGCGAAGCAGCTTGGCCGCAACCGCTACGAGTTCTATACGCCGGAGCTGAACCTTGGCGCTTTGGAGCGCTTGCAGCTCGAAAACGAACTGCGCGTTGCCCTGAACGCCGGACAGTTTGTGCTCCATTATCAGCCGCGCGTCGACACGGCCGGCCGGGTACAGTGCGTCGAAGCGCTGATCCGCTGGCAGCATCCTACGCGTGGACTGCTCGCTGCCGACAAGTTCATCCAAGTGGCGGAGGACATGGGTTTGATCGGCGACATCGGGCGCTGGGTACTGACCAACGCCTGTCGCGAACTCTCCTCCTGCGCTGCCGCGCGCGAGAGCGACATCAAGCTCGCGGTCAACTTATCGCCCACCGAGTTGCGTGGACAGCGCGACTTCGCAGCCGCTTTGGGTGCCGCCCTGGGCGTGACGCAGTTCGATCCCACACGGCTCGAGTTGGAGATCACCGAAACCAGTTTGGTGCACCCGAGCAAGGGCGATCTGGCGCGTTTGAACGAATGCCGCGCGCTGGGTGTCGAGTTCGCCATCGACGATTTCGGCACCGGCTATTCGAGCTTGGGCTATCTGCAGCAGTTGCCGGTGCAGACTTTAAAGATCGACCGCTCGTTTGTCGCCAATCCCGCACATCGCCCGATCGTAGAAGCGATCCTGTCGATTACGCAGAAGTTCAAGCTGCAATCCGTCGCCGAAGGCATCGAAACACACGAGCAATACGTCGACATGTGCAAACTGGGCTGCTCGCAATTGCAAGGCTATTACATCTGCGCTCCAGTTCCTCTGCGCGCTCTGCCGCGCGCGCTGGCGGATCTCGCCGAGCGGGCGCGCGCCGCGTAACAAGTTTTGACACCCGTGCCGAGCGCGTTCGCTTACACTCGCGCAGGTGCGTCGACTCCCGTTGGCGCTCACCGCACGCAGCCGGCAGACCGGGTGCGCAACGAGGCGCGGGAAGGAACAACAAGATCGCAACGGTCATTCTGAAATCTCTCGGACTTACTACTGCTGTACTCGGATTGGTAGCTCTCGTGACGCTGTGGCTCGGTAAACGGAGCCGCGCGCGCAGAATTATCGGCGGCGACGACGCGATGGCGAGTTCCGCAATCGCGTCCAAGCGGCAAGTAGAACATCTCTACGCGTTGGGTTTGGCCGCGCTGCGCAACCGCCAGTTTGAGCAAGCGGCAAATACGCTCGCACTAGCGGCGTCGCGCGGCCACGCGCGTGCGCAGCTGCACTACGGCGTGCTGTGCGAGCATGGTATCGGCGTGCCAGTCAACATCGAGCGCGCCCGCCTGTTGTATCAGGAGGCGGGCGCGATGGGTGACGTCGATGCCCGCTTCCGCCTGCAAGTGCTAGATCTCGTCCGGGCTCAATTCTCCAACAATCCCGCGCTCGGCTAGCGCGACTCGCTGCGCGCGTGGCTGCCCTTGCTCGCGCGCGCTCTGCGGTAGTTGGCGACGTTGACAAAGATACATTTCTTCACACCAGTCCTACAGACAGCGTTTGGCAACGTGCCTAGACTCGCGCCCGTTGCTGTTGACAAGGCGCCAATTGCATAAGCGGCGCCAGGCCCGAAAGAGGTAAGCAGCTCGCGCCTGCAAAGGCGATGTCGCACCGATTCCGCTCTAGCCGATACGGCGAACACGACCCGCTTACCCGACCTTGCCGTCGGCAGCCTCAGGTTCGTGCTCTTCGCTGCGTGGCAGGCGTCGGGCACATCGACGATGCGCCAGCGCGGCTGTGCTCAAACAACTTTCTTGCCGCAACGCATCGCAGCAACTCGGACTCTCAGCCAGGCAGCGCCGAGCCGCACGGTTTCGCGCAGGCTCGACAAGAACGACACGAATAGAACAAAGCAAACCAACGTGGATTCAGCCGTGAGGAAGCGAAATGAGCATCTATGGGTATCTGCTAATGGGGGTTGTAGTTGTGACACTGCTGGGATTGCTCGCCAGCTTGCGCCTGCGCGCCATGAGCGGCAAGGAGGCGCCGAAGGTGGATGAGCTGCGCGCCGAGCGATGGCGCGAAACCGAGCGCTTGTACTGCGCCGGGCTCGATGCTTTGAGGATCAATGAATTCGAGCGTGCCGGGCGAGAGTTGGGGTTGGCTGCGGAGCGTGGGCACGCCCGCGCGCAGCTCTACTTTGGATTGCTGCGTGAGCAGGGCTTGGGTGTGCAAGCCGATCTGGAAAGCGCACGCCAGTGGTATCGCCGTGCCGCGGCGCAGGGTGACGCCGACGCTTACAGCCGCTTGCGCGTGCTGAGCGATACGCAAGCAGCGCAGCAAGCGCAAGCGGCCGTCCCAAGCCCCGATGCGCTCGCCTATGCGCACGATGATGCGGGCGCGATGGGGCAATCCAAAGCTTCGGCATCCACGAGCTGCGGCAGGTAGGACGCCTGGGCGGCGTGCGCTGCAAGCTCGCCGCCGCTCGGCTACGATAGCGGCTGTCAAAAACGCTGGGGCAAGCCGTGGCGCTCCAACTCAAAGTCATCGAACTCGGGCAACTGATCGCCGGGCCTTTTTGCGGGAAAATCTTGGCCGAGTTCGGCGCTGAGGTGATCAAGATCGAGCCACCCGCCGACAGCGGCGGGCCGGGCGGCGATCCGTTGCGCAGCTGGCGGCAACTGCACGAGGGTACCTCGCTGTGGTGGTACCTCCAAGCGCGCAACAAGAAATCCGTCACGGTGAATTTGCGCGCACCTGAAGGTCAAGACATCGTGCGTAGGCTCGCCGCTGAAGCAGACATCGTCATCGAGAACTTCAGGCCCGGTACGATGGAGAAATGGGGCCTGGGCTACGAGCGCCTGAGCGCGATCAATCCGAAGCTGGTGATGGTACGTCTTTCGGGCTACGGGCAAAACGGACCGAACAGCCAGCAAGCCGGCTTCGGTGCCATCGGCGAAGCTCTTGGCGGCATCCGCTACATCACCGGCTACGCTGACCGACCGCCGGTACGCGTGGGCGTGAGCCTAGGCGATGCCATCGCCGCGATGTACGGCGCGATCGGCGCGCTCGTCGGGGTGCAAAACCGTGCGGCAAACGGCGGCAAAGGCCAGGTGGTGGACGTCGCGCTGACCGAAGCCGTGTTCAGTCTCATGGAAAGCATGTTGCCCGAGTACGGCATGAACGGGTTCGTGCGCGAGCGTACCGGCGCGAGCTTGCCGGGGATCGTGCCCTCGAACACCTACACCACGCGCGACGGCGCATACGTCGTGATCGGCGCGAATGGCGATAGCATTTTCAAACGCTTCATGAACGCCATCGGGCGCGAGGATCTAGCAAATGATCCCACGCTCGCGACCAACGATGGACGCGTCAAGCGCACCGAGGAACTGGACCAAGTCATCGGCGCTTGGTGCGCCAGCGTCGATCTCGCGGAAGCGATGGAAGTGCTGAATGGCGCGCAAGTTCCGGCCGGCAAGATCAATAGCATTGCGGATATCGTGAAAGACGCGCAATTTCTAGCGCGTGGCATGATAGAGAAACACCAACTGGGCGACGGTAAGGAAGTATTGTTGCCGGGCGTCGTGCCGAAGCTCTCGGCCACCCCTGGCGAAACGCGTTGGATCGGCCCGAAGCTGGGCGAGCATACGCTAGAGATCTTGACGCGACTAGGCTACGATGCAGTGGCGCAAGCGCAGTTGCGCGAACGAGGAGTGATCTGACATGGGCGCCGCATCGCAACGCATCTACATCCACGAAGTCGCTTCGCGCGACGGTTTCCAGATCGAACCGGATTTCATCCCCACCGAAGACAAGATCCGCTTTATTAACGCGCTCTCGCAAACGGGACTGGCGAAAATCGAAGTCACCTCTTTCGTCTCGCCCAAAGCAATCCCGCACCTGCGTGACGCGGAAGAAGTCATGAAGTCGATCGAACGCGTGCCTGGCGTCGTGTATGTGGCGCTGGTGCCGAACGCACGCGGCGCGGAGCGCGCGCTGATGTGCAAGGCAGACGAGTTGAACGTATTCATGTCGGTGTCGGAAACGCACAACCGCGCCAACGTCAACCGCACCACCGATCAATCGCTCGCCGGATTCAAAGAAGTGATGGATGCCGTGCGCGGCCACAACGTCCACATGAACGCGAGCTTGAGCACTTGCTTCGGCTGCCCGTTCGAAGGCGACGTCCCGCCG
>CAZAWU010000083.1:1933-10395 GCA_964488915.1 uncultured Burkholderiales bacterium | reverse complement strand
TGTCCGTTTGCGCCAGGTGCGACCGGCAATATCTGCACCGAAGATCTCGTGCATATGCTGCACGAGATGGGCTACCGAACCGGCGTCGATCTCGATAGGTTGCTCACGGTTGCGCGCGGTTTGCCGAAGCTTGTGGGGCATGAGGTGCCGGGGCAGGTGGCGAAGGCCGGGAAAACTTCCGATTTGCATCCGGTGCCGGAGAACTTGCGTGTCTGAGTGGCGGCTAAGCGCCCATGAGATAGAGAGCTACCACCACGACGGCCTCGTCGCGCCGAAACTGCGTTTGTCCGACGACGTGCACGCTCAAATGCGCGCCGCCGTCGACAAGCTATTGCGAGACAACGAAAAGATCGCGCCGGAAAGTTTGGTGTGCCCGCACATCCCGTACGGCGATAGGCACAACGAGGCCGCCGCTGCGCAGTGGTTCAAATTCGCCACGCAGCCGCAAATTCTCGATTTGGTCGAACAACTCATCGGCCCCGACATCATCCTTTGGGGCAGCCAAGTGTTCTGTAAGCCGGCGCACACGGGCCGCGCGATTCCTTGGCATCAAGATGGACAGTATTGGCCAATCCGCCCGATCGCGACCTGCTCGGTATGGATGGCGATCGACGATGCTCGCCCCGAGAACGGCTGCATGCGCTACATCCCGGGCTCACATCGCAAGAAGAGTATTTACGAGCACCGCACCGACAATCGCCGCGATCGCGTTCTGAACGACGAAGTGGTCGACAGCGCGTTCGACGAATCCTCGGCCCGCGACGACGTGTTGCGCGCGGGCGAGTTCTCGTTGCATGACGTGTACTTGATTCACGGCTCCAACGCGAACACTTCCGAAAAACGCCGCGCAGCGTACGTGGTGCGTTACATGCCGGCGACTTCGCTATTCGATCGCGCGCACGTGCGCGGACGGCAATCACAGAGCGGTGTTGCGTTCAGTCTCGCCGCGCGGCCGATCTGGCTCGTGCGCGGCAGCGATCGCGCGGGCAACGATTTTGAGACCGGCCATGGCGCGACGTACCAACTTACGCCACGCGCTTCGGACGACGTATAGATAGAGTATGCGCTCGACAATCAAGGATCGTTTGATTTGACGGGCAATCCTAATGGCAGTATGAGCGCGCAAGGGGACGAATCCCGATGCAGGCTGCGCTCCGATCTAATCCGACTCGGGCTGTTGCAAGCCCACGAGCATGCGCCGATGCAGCCGCTTGCCGGCGGCGTCTCCTCCGACATATGGCGCGTCGATCTGCCGAGCGGGCCGGTGTGCGTGAAGCGCGCACTAGCGCGCTTGAAAGTCGCAGCACTGTGGGAAGCGCCGGTGTCGCGCAACGCCTACGAAGTGGCCTGGATGCAAACCGTGGCGGCGTTCGCGCCGCAGCACGTACCAAAGGTAATCGCGCACGATGCACAAAGCGGCTTGTTCGCGATGGAATATCTCGATCCGGCGACACACCCACTGTGGAAGAACGAACTGCGCGAGGGTCGCGCGGATGTCCAATTCGCTGCACGGGTGGGTGCCGCGCTGGCCAACATCCACGCGCGCACCGCTGGTGATGTGCAAGTGCGCGCGCGCTTCGCCACCGACGACATTTTCTACTCTATCCGTCTGGAACCTTATCTCGTTGCCACCGCCGGGAAACATCCCGATTGCGCCGCCGCGCTGCACGCGCTCGTGCAGGAGACGCGCACGACCAAGCGAGCGCTGGTGCACGGCGATGTCAGCCCCAAGAATATTCTGCTCTCCGAGCAAGGTCCGATCTTCCTTGACGCCGAGTGCGCGTGGTACGGCGATCCTGCCTTCGACCTCGCGTTTTGTTTGAATCACCTCCTGCTGAAATGTCTATGGCACCACGCTAAGACGGGCGAAGCCCGGGCTTTGCATGGCCACCATCCGGCGTCACCGGCGTTCTTGGCGTGTTTCGACGCGCTGGCGCAAAGCTATCGCGCTGGCGTGACATGGGAAGCGCGCGAAGCGATCGACGCACGCACGGCGCGCTTGCTGCCGGGCCTGTTTCTCGCGCGGGTGGACGGCAAATCGCCGGTGGAATACATCACCGATGACGCGGACAAGAGCCGCGTGCGACGCGTTGCGCGCGCCTTGCTGCTGCGTCCGGCTGCGTGCCTCGCCGAAGTGCGGGCGGCGTGGGAAAGTGAACTGCGCGGCTAGCGCAGCGCGCGCATCAGCTCCTCCGGGTCGTAAACAACGCCGTTCTTGATCACGCGATGTAACGCTGCCAGGTTCGCAATGTCCTCCAGCGGATCCGCATTAAGGATAAGCAGGTCTGCAAGTTTGCCCGGCGCTAGCGTGCCCAACTCCTTTTCCATGCCCAGCGCTTTGGCGCCGTTCACCGTGGCGCTTTGCAGTACCTGTATCGGCGTCAACCCCGCCTGCAGCATCATCGCCATCTCGCGGTGAAATGCAGGCCCATGTAGCGTACCGATGTTGCCGGCGTCGGTGCCCATCACGACCGTGATACCGGCGGCTTGCGCCTTGCGCAGGTTCGCCGCCATCGCTGGCGCGCGCCGCGGCAAATAGTGCTGCGCGATCAATCGGGATACGTCATGCGGGAACAGCCTTCGCGGCAAGCTGCCCGAGTTCAAGCTGGCGAGCGCTCGAACGATCTCTGGATCGCCGCGTTTGGCTTCGGCGTCGCTGGGTTTCCAGTCGCCGGACAAAGCATCGGCGTAGCCAGAATAGACCGACAGCGTCGGGCAATACAAAACCTTGCGGCGCAGCGCGAGTTCGATGAACTCGTCGTCGATCGGTTCATTCTCGACCGAGTGCACCAAGAAATCCGCTCCGGCGCGTAGGGCCGCTTTAGCCACCGCCAGTTCCGTGGCGTGGACGGCGAAGCGGATACCCGCGGCATGCGCCGCCTCCCCGGCAGCGGCGACGATCTTCTCCTGCTCGGTTAGATCGTCACCGCGATTGTGGATGAACCAGACCTTGATGTAATCCGGCTTCGCTTGCGCTTGGCGCTGCGCCAATTCGCGCGCCGCCTGTGGCGAGTCGACGCGGATGATCGGCGGATCGCCTAGGTTAAGGCGCTCGGCCTCGACCATCGACAGCAAGGGGCCAGCCATGGCTACGCGCGGAGCGGCGACGCTTGCGTGCGCCGCGGCTCGCACATCGAAATTCCACATCGGCCCGCCGACATCGACCACACCCGTTACGCCGTTCGCCAGCCATACCTTAAACGTATCGGGCAAGCGCGCTTTGTTGCGCGCGACTTCTTGCGCGTACGGTGTGTAGCGGTCGAAGTTGGCCACATCCGGCCGCGCGAAGAAATTGCCGGACTGGAAGAAATGCACGTGCGCATCGATCAGGCCGGGCAGCACGAACTTGTTGCGCGCATCGATCACTTGCGCGTCCTGAGGCGGCGTCAGCACACTGCTCGCGCCGATGGTTTGGATTAGCGCGCCTTCGATGAGGAGAGTACGGTCGCGCTCGACGCGCTCCGAGTCCGGGTGAATGAGCGTTGCGCCGACAATGGCCACGGGCGGAGCGGCAAGTGCACCCGCCGTGCAAACGATCAGCGCGAAACACAGCCAAGCGCGCGCGTAGCGGGCTATGGATGTGATAGTGTTGGCGCGGCGCATGACAACGCCATTCTGCCCCAGTCGAACATGATTGACACACGAATCACTCGCATCCACGCGCGCCGCGTGTGGGACTCGCGTGGCCGGCCGACGGTGGAAGCCGAAGTACAGCTCGCGTGCGGGGCTACCGGGCGCGCCATAGCGCCCGCGGGGGCTTCGCGCGGCTCGCGCGAAGCGGTAGATTTGCGCGACGGCGGCGCGCGGCTCGGCGGCTACGATGTACAGCGCGCGGTGGCTAATGTGAACGACGAGATCGCGCGCGCGCTGCGCGGCATGCGGGCGAACGAGCACGCGAAAATCGATGCACGGCTGTGCGGACTCGACGGCACGCCAAGTAAGTCTCGGCTCGGCGGCAACGCGACCATCGCGGTGTCGCTGGCGTGCGCGTGGGCGGCCGCGAACGCGGCGAACGTGCCGCTGTGGCGCTATCTGCGCAGCGAAGACGAGACAAGCGCAGCGGGCGGGATTGTCATCCCGCTGCCCGAGATTCAGATTTTCGGTGGCGGGGCGCACGCAGGGCGGCGCGTCGATATTCAGGACTTCATGCTCGTTGCCCCCGGCGCGGACTCGTTCGCGCAAGCGTTGGAATGGACTGCGGAGGTCTATTTGCAGGCGGGTAAGCTCATGAGCGCGCGTGGACTCGCGGCCGGAGTCGCCGACGAAGGCGGCTATTGGCCTGCCTTCGCAACCAATGAGGAGGCGCTCGACATGCTGATGCGCGCCATCGAGTCTGGGGGATTGCGCTGCCCGGATCAGGTTGCCATCTCGCTCGACATCGCCGCCTCCGAGTTCTACCGCGACGGATATTACGAACTAGGTCTCGAGAAACGGCGTTTGAGCTCGGAGGAATTCGGCGCGCTTTTGCAAGGCTGGCTGGCGCGCTATCCGATCGTCTCGATCGAAGATCCGCTCGCTGAGGACGATGAGGCTGGTTTACAGCGCTTTACTAAGACGGCGGGCTCGCGCGTGCAAATCGTTGGCGACGACTATTTGGTGACCAATGCCGCGCGCGTGCGCCATGCGGCGGCGATTGGCGCTTGCAACGCGGTGCTGGTAAAGCCCAACCAAGCCGGTACGCTGAGCGAAACGCGCGCGGCATGGCGCGGCGCGCGTGAGGCGAATTTCGGCGCCATCGTTTCAGCGCGCTCGGGAGAAACCGAAGACGTCAGCATCGTACATCTGGCGGTCGGCTGGGGGGTGAAGCAGCTCAAAGTCGGTTCCTTCGCGCGCTCCGAGCGCATGGCTAAATGGAACGAGGTGCTGCGCATCGAAGAGGCGTTGGGGGCTCGAGCGCGTTTTGCTGGTGCGGGAGTATACCTACAACAATAGCGCCGAATGTGACTGAAAAGACTAATCTAGGGCGTGTATTAGCGCTTAAGTAGAGGTTAGGCCTTCGCGGATCGCGTACTTGGTGAGCTCGGCCACGCCACGCAAGCCGAGCTTGCGCATGATATTGCGGCGATGCACCTCCACGGTTGCGACGGAGATGTCCATGCGCATCGCGATGCTCGGGGAGCGCTCGCCGTTGGCGAGCAGCACCAGCACTTCGCGTTCACGCTCCGTGAGCACACTAATCGGCGGCGGCGCTCCTCCCCCGGGTGCGACATCGCTGAGCATGGCGCCGGCGGCATCTGAGCACAGGTAGCGCCGGCCGCGCGAGACTTGGCGCACGGCCTGGGCCAGGTCGCTTGGTGCTGCGCTCTTGCTGATATAGCCGGCGGCGCCCGCCTTGAACATCTCTTGCACAAAGCGCTTGTCCGTGTAGCCCGACAGCGCAAGCACTTTTACCGATGGGCAACCTCGGCGGACACGCTGTGCTATTTCCACACCACCCAAGTCGGGCATGCGCACGTCGACAATGAGCACGTCCGGCCGGTGTTCCTCGACCAGGCCGAGCACCGCGCTGCCCTCGTCCGTAACCGCCACGACTTCAAAGTCTTTCTCATCTGCGAGCACGCCGGCAAGCACGTCGCACAACATGCGATGGTCGTCTGCCAGTACGATACGGATGCTCACGGGTACCAGTGTGCGTCTGAAAGCGAGGGTAGCGCCGATTTGGCGCAGCACGTGCGCGCGCTCAACCCCGCCGTTAAGGCAGTGCTCTCGTCGCGTCCCCACGCGGCCATCAGTTGAACGGGCATCATCTCGAATTGAATGAGCGCAGGCTCGCGGGCGTTGACTCGCGCCGGCCCGCCTGCAGCTCGGAGTTATTGTGTTGTTTTATCTACAGCGACCGCCACGCCTCGGGCCGCTCTTCAGTAGACCGCCACAAAAGCGGCGAGCGACTCTTCTTGCAATTGGCCCGATTCCCAGGCCAGGCGTATTTCCCCCGCCGGGCGAAGTCTAACGTGTTTAGCTAATGCGTTACAGGGGATTTTTACCAAACACTGGGACGGCCCGGAATTCGTACACAGAAGGCGGTAGTGTGGCAGCGTTCTGTCTTGGTGGTTGGCGCCGCCTAGCAGTATTGCTGCCTATGACCCGGCGCGCTTGCACCGTATACTTAGTACTCCCAGTAAGAACCAAGCGCGAACATGAGGGATTTCCTTGCAGCGAGAGTCGTCCAATGGGCCGCGCCCAACGCGCGGCACCTGGCGCTTAGGCTGTACCGTTCGATCGAATCCGGCATCCCGCAGTCGGGGCCAAAAATCGCGGCGCTCGGCTTGGTCGGCGTAGTCGGTTTTCCGCTCTACTATTTCGTCTGGAGAGATTTCTTTCCGCAGCCCTATGAGAACTTGGGACTGCGTATGTTCGGTTGCGCCCTGTTCGTGCCGTTGCTGCTGGTTTCGTACTGGCCGCAGCGGCTGCGCCCGCTTTTGCCGATCTACTGGTACGCAGCCATTTGGTTCGCGCTGCCGTTTTTCTTCACCTTCATGTTCCTAAAAAACGGCGGCTCGCACGCGTGGGGCATGTCGGTTCTGGCGGCGGTGTTTTTGATGACACTGCTGGTCGACTGGCGCAGCCTGATCGTCATGTCTTGTCTCGGGGTGCCTGCTGCCTGGGTTGCATACTGCTTGACCACGCATCCGGTGCTGTCCCCCGCGGTGTACGGCGTCGATTTGGCCGTGTTCGCCTTCGCCATCGGCGCGGGCAGCATCATCAATCTAACGACCGAGCGCGTCAATCGCGAGAAGCTCAACGCAATGCTAAGCGCGGCCAACAACATCGCGCATGAGCTGCGCACCCCGCTGCTCGGCATTCGTTGCACGACCACGGGTTTGCGCAAATACTTGCCGGCGCTGTTCGACGCTTACCAGCTTGCGCGCCAGCACGGACTGCCGGTGCAAGAAATTCGGCCCGCCCACTACGCCTCTCTAGTGGAAGGCCTAGAGCGCATCGAGCAGGAAACCGCGCACTCCAACACCATGATCGACATTCTGCTGGTCAATTCGCGCCAGAGTAGTGTGCCGACCGCGGAGTTCGCCAGCATCTCGATGGCGGGTTGCGTGGAGGTCATGCTCAAGCGCTATCCGTTCGCCTCGCCGCGCGAGCGCGAGCGTATTGTTTGGGACGGCGCTTACGATTTTCGTTTCGTCGGCTCCGAGCTGCTGATGGTGCACGTGTTCTTCAATCTGATGAAAAACGCGCTGCGCTCGGTCGCGAAGGCGCGCAAAGGCGACGTCCGCATTTGGCTCGCGCGTGAAGGCGGCCACAACGCGGTGTACTTTCGCGACACCGGCTTGGGCATTCCTACACAGATCCTGCCGCGTATCTTTCAGCGCTTCTATTCGTGGTCCCAGGATGGCGGCGGCGAGCAGGGAACGGGTGTGGGATTGGCGTTCTGCAAACTCGTGGTGGAGAGCTTCGGCGGTCGCATTAGTTGCCGTTCGGTGTACGGGGCTTTTGCCGAGTTTGTGATGATCTTCCCAGAGGAGCGGGCACATGAATCGCAATCACATCCATCCCTTTTATTTCCCCACCACCATAGCGTGCGTGGATGACAACGCTAACTTTCTGGCGAACCTGAGCCTGCAACTCGACGAAAGCCTTTCCTTTAGGTTGTTCGAATCCCCGCTCGACGCGCTCGAAGCGATCAGCACCGCGAATACGAGACCAAGTCTCACCCAGACCTGTTTCTCCGTCAATCGCGACGCCGAGGCGCTTTCCGGCGCCAATCGCGTCATCGATTTGAACGTCGATAAGATTCATCGCGAGGTCTACAACGAGGAGCGCTTCAGCGAAGTGTCGGTTGTGGTCGCCGATTACGCCATGGCGGAGATGGACGGGCTTGAATTGTGCCGGAGCATTCCTCATCCCGCCGTAAAAAAGATCTTGCTGACCGGCAGGGCCGACGAGAAGCTCGCCGTCGACGCCTTCAACGCGGGATTGATAGACCGCTTCATCATGAAGAGCGACACCCGTGCGCTGGCAAACCTCAACCAAGCCATTGGCGAGCTGCAGCACGATTACTTCCGCGAGCTGGAGGGCGTCGTTGCGGACGCGCTTGCCATCGGCACCGAGAGTTTGTTGCGCGACGCGCGCCTGGCCGCCTTTTTCCACGCGCTGTGCCGCGAACGCGAAATCGTCGAGTTTTATCTGTGCGCCAACCCGGCCGGGTTTCTAATGCTCAACGCGCATGGCGCGGGCACGCTGCTGCTACTCTACACTGAGCAGGAATTGCAAGCGCAGTACGAAGCGGCGTTCGACGCGGGTGCACCCGATGCGCTATTGGACCAGCTCAAGAGCGGGCGATATGTTCCCTATTTCTGGCAAACAGGCGGCGCCTACCGCGGCGATTACCGTAACTGGCGGGACTTCGTGCATCCCGCCACCGAACTGCAAGCGAAGCAGTGGTACTACTACGCCTTAATCGACAATCCCGCGCCGCTCAAGCTCGATACGGTGCTTTGCTACCGTGC
>CAZAWU010000083.1:0-1833 GCA_964488915.1 uncultured Burkholderiales bacterium | reverse complement strand
TGGGCTTCGCCGCGCTTGCGCCGTGTCGAGGGCCAATCTTGCAGGCCGACTTTGTCGCGCACCGCGTCGCACGCGCCGACGATGCGCTGCAACTGCTGATCGGTCAGACCGCAATTGAGGGAGAAGCGCATCAGCGTGCGGTTCTTCGACGTTGCCGGCGGAAAGAACGGCGCGCCGAACAGGCCCTCCGCTTCCAGCGCGTCGCGCAATTGCAGCAAGCGCTGCTCCGGTCCCGGTTCGAGGGAGATGATCTGCGAGTTGCTGGCTTGCACGTTGTAGCCCATTTCATTCAAGTGCACGCGTACGTAGTTTGCGCAGGCGTGCAAGCGCTGGCGGCGCCAGGCGTCGTGCTGGATTACCTCCAACGTGGCGTTGAGTCCGGCCACTTCGTGCGGTGAGAGCGTGGAGCTGAAAATCGCCGGGCGCGACTCGCATTTGAAATAGTCGACGAAGCGCGCGGAGCAAGTGATGAAGCCGGCGCGCCCGGCGAAGGCTTTGGCCAAGCTCGCAGTGCGGAAGTGCACCCGTGCCGACAAGCCGAGGCTCGCGACCATGCCCTCGCCGTGCTCGCCATGCGTGCCGAGCGAATGCGATTCGTCCACGATCAATATGCAGCCCTGCTCATTGGCGGCGGCGACGACCTCCGCGAGTGGGCAGACGCTGCCGTTGGTGCTGTAGACGGAATCCACCACGACGACACCGGGACCGTACTTCAAAATTTGGCGCTGCAGGTGCTCGACGTCATTGTGGTAGAACGTGACGGCTTTCGCCCCGGCGCAACGCACACCCTCCCACAACGACGCGTGCGCCATGACATCCACATACACCGGCGTCCGCTCATCGGCGATGCATTGCAATAGACCGGTGTTGGCGGCATAGCCGGATTGGCAGAGAATGCCGTCCTCCGCTTGCATGAAATTCGCCAAGCGCAGCTCGAAATCGCGATTGGGGCTGCTGCCGTTTAACAGGAAACTGCCGGACATCAACATGCCGATGCCCTGGTTGGTGAGCGTCTGCGCCTGTGCATTGAGTATGTCGGGGTGATTCGCCAGCGCTAGGTAGTCGTTGCTCATCAGACAAATATCGTTCGCGCCGGGAATGCGGCCGCGCAGCATGTGCCCGCCGCCCCAGGTGTCGCGCACGCGCTCACGGTAATATTGGTTGATGCGCCTGGCGAGCCAGTCGGGTTCTGGGGCGTTCATAAACACGCGGGAAGCGGCAGATGCGGTGAGCGGCATTGCATGACTCCTGTTAGTGAGCTGCAGAGTTATTGGTATGACCAGCCGGATGCGCTGGCCGGTGGTAGGACGCGCTGGGCGCGTTGCTTGTAATTGCTTGTGCACCCTGAGCGATCGACGGCCACTCGGTGGCTGCGATCGGCGTCCCTAGCGCTGCCGTAAGAGCAGGCAGCACCATGACGGGCATGGTACCGCGCGTGCGCACCTAAGCGAAGCGGCCTCCGCCCGATGGCCGCACCCTTTTGGGGCATGCAATCAACGCGACGCCGGGTGAAAACATGAGGGGTTGTCGATTTCGCGCAGATCCGAGCGACTAGCTGGTAGGCCCTGGCGAAACGATCAAAGGAGACGAAACATGACCACCAACACCATCCGCCTACACCGAGTATTGCGCGCGCCGCCGGAGCGCGTCTACCGCGCGTTTCTCGACGCCGATGCGATGGTGAAATGGCTGCCGCCGAACGGCTTTACCGCCAAGGTCCACCAAATGGATGCGAGAGTGGGCGGCAGCTACAAGATGTCGTTTACCAACTTCACCACGGGCCAGAGCCATTCATTCGGCGGCAAGTACCTTGAGTTGGTGCCGCACGAGCGC
>CAZAWU010000082.1:14296-16389 GCA_964488915.1 uncultured Burkholderiales bacterium | reverse complement strand
TGCACGAACGCTCTCAGCGCCTGCTCGGTCATTACTTCGTGATGCTCGAATACGGTGTGCAATCCGAGGACGGCGACCTGAGCCGGATCGAAGCTCTCGAAGATGCGCTGCGTTTGCGGGATGCCGTGCGAGACGCAGCCGGGGCAAAGCATCTGAAAGGCGTGCAGTACGACGATCTTCCCGCGCAACGACGCAAGAGAAATGGGTGCATCGGCGTTGAGCCATGCGGTCGTGTCTAGCTCGGGCGCCATCGCGGCTTGCACATTTGTCCTCGCTACGAACTTAGCCGTCCGTCAAAACCGGACGAAGTTAAACATATCCAACAGATACAACCCGCCCGCCCCACCGAAAGGCAGCAGCGCCGCGCGCACCAGCGGTTGCTCGACGAACGCCTGGAACGCGCCCTCTTTGACGTTCTGCACGCTCTCGGACAGCGCTTCGATCGCGGTGATGCGCGATTGCTGATGGCTGCCCTTAGCTTGCAGCAGTTTGGCGCGCAGCGCTTTGACGCGCTCGGTCTTCACTTTGTTGGCGGCGAATTGCATCATGAGCGGACTGGCGCAAGCGATCGCCAAGCCCAGGCCGATGACCGCAAGCAAGCCCACGGGCATGTCCCAGTTGTCGAACACCGCGCTGCGGCTGACCGCAACCAGCGCGCCGACGACGAACGGATAGAAGATCAAGCTGCTGATGACGAGCGTGCGCTTGGCGATGAGCTGAATCATCATGTACCAAGTCGCGAGGTGATCGGAGATGTGATAGCCGAGGCGGTTGGAGAAGCGGCGCACGCCGGCTTCCGGCCACGCGAGCTGCGCTTGGTGCTTGTTGAGCGTCCAGATGAACATTGTGGTCAGGCGCGTGGCGTCGTTGACGCTGAACAGCAAATAGGCGGCGAATGCGGCCACATGCACTGACAAGAACCAATCGATCCAATAGCTGGTGTGCCCGCGAAACGGTAAGTTCGGCCAGCCGAACAGTTGGAACAGCACCAAGGCGATCAAACCGAAAATGAGCGTCATCCCTGCCGCGCGCAGGAAAGTGAACAGCGGCCGGCTGGATTGCATGTACTGCTTCCATAGCAGTTGCACGCTGACATCACCTTCTTTCGGCACGATGTAGCGTCCGAGCAGTTGCTGCAGCCAAGTGCGCGTGTCGGGCGTGTCTTTGAAGGCGAACATACGCGCCATTTCATCGTCGTTGCGGCGGATCTTGACCATTACGTCGCCGATGAAGAACGCTGCCAGGACGATGGCCGCGAGCCTTAGGAACTCGGTGGGCCACACGCTGATACCGCCCATCCACGAGAACGGTTCACCCTCGGCCACGCGCCAATCACCGATGGCGAGCAGCAGGCACACCAGGGTTAGGACGAGTGCCCAAGCGATCAGGCCCCAGCGCAGCCACGCGAGCTTGGCTGCGCGCACGCGTGCCTTGGCGGTCTTCGGCGCCTCTTCGTCGTGCTCTTCCTCGCGCTTCTTGCGCCAACGCCAGAGCAACAGCCCGGCGGCCGTCAACCCGAATGCGCCGAGCGTAATCCACGCCACACGCGTCGATTGTTTGACCAGGTGCAAACGCGGCGGATGAATGTTGGAACACAAATGCAGGCCCAGGCAGCGGCTGCCGGAGGTGCCGAAAGTCGGCGCGGAAATCGGCTCGACCGTCAAATCCCAAGGACGCTTGCGGCCGATCTCGAAAATTCGCGGATAGAGCCAGTTCGAAACGGTCGCCTGGTCGAGCGGCTCGGCGGCGCGCGTGAGATCGGCGGCTTCGACTTCGGCGAGCGTTGCTTCGCGGCAGCGGTCGACGCGAATCTGCACGTCCGGAAAGGCGTTGAACAACGCCACACGCGTGGCGAAAAACGCCGCGGTCTGATAGGTGTTGCGAAACGGCGGAATGTCTTTCTGAATGCACGGATGCAGTGAGAGGCCGTAGCTCGACCCGATGACGAGATTACGCGTCCAGTTCTGCTCCGAGGGGTCGAGCAGGCGGGCGTCCAAGTCGGTGGAGAAGAAAGTCGCGCGCGGGAACTGCTTGCGCAAGGCGCGCAGCACCGCGAGCTTGTCGTACACGTCGCTGCCGACGATGCCGATGGC
>CAZAWU010000082.1:11685-14196 GCA_964488915.1 uncultured Burkholderiales bacterium | reverse complement strand
GGCGCTGGAGCCGGTCGCCGTCGCCGCGGTGCCGTCGAGACCGCGCAGGTAGCTGAAGCGCAGCAGCGGGCAGCGCTGCGTTGCGAGCTTCGGATCGAGCTTGGCGGCCTCCTCGGGGTCTTCCTCGCACGCGCTTTGAAAGCGCGTTTCGTTCCAGTTGTAGACGTCGTCGAGTGAGCGCAGAAACGCCTGCGGCAGCATGCGGCCGTAATAGGTGTCCCACTCCGACACCAGCGCGACGACATCTTGGCTGCCGGAAGGATCGATACCGCGCCGGCGCAGCTCGTCGATCAAGGCGTAGCTGACGGCGTCATCGCTGGCGATCGCGCGCAGGAACTGCATCGGCGGCGCGTCGCCGAAAAAGGCTTTGCCGTTGCGCTGCAGAAAGCCGGCAAAGGTGCAGGCCGCCGGGTCACCGCTGCCGCGCGCTTCGGCGCGTTCTTTTTTGTTGCACACCATTTGTTCTTCGCCGGCGGTAGCCATGGCGATGTAGAGCTGCGCGCCGCGCAGTTCGGTCAGCGGTGGCACGAACCCTTCTTTTGCCGCCTTCGCTTTAGTCTGGTAGGACTTGAGTTCAGCGCTCAGCGCGCGCAAGCCGCCCGAGGTTGCGGGGCCGACGATCTTGAATTCGAGTTGCGCGTCATCCACGCCAGTGCCGCTGCGGATGCGCTCGGCCAGCCGCGCCAAGTTCGCCATCGGCGCCGGTGCACGCGAAGGAAAGCCGCTCAGCGCTTCTTCTTCTAGCCACAGCACCAGCGCGCGCCGCGCGGGATCGCGCCCCTTGCGGCGAAACCACTCGAACGGGATGACTTTGGGCAAGCCCGGCTCATCGGTGTTCAGCACATAGCCGATATGCTCCGCATTGACCGGCGTGTATTGGCCGAGATTCATCGCCGAATCGACCGCAAAGCGCACGCGCCGGCGCCGCTCCTCGCCGTCGACGTACGGCGAGTTCGAAACCATCACGCCCAGCACCAACACGCGCGGCGGCTTGGCGGGTTCGGCACGGGATTGGGCTTCGGACTTGTTGACCGCAGGCGGCGCCGCCGCTGCTGTGGGCGGCACAGTTTCTGTTGGTGCAAGCGCGCCTTGCGCTTTCTTCCCGGGAAGAATCAGCACGGGCTTCTCGCCTTGGCCGAGCGCGAAGCGAATGTCGCGCATGAGCCAGGGCAAGGAATGCGGCACGCATTCGGGGCGCATGACGCGCGGCGCGTCGCATGGATCGGTCGTGGCGACTTGCGGCCGTTCGCCGAGCGCTTCTTGCGCGTCTTTCTCTTGCGCTTGCCGCGCCAGTTCGATGAGTGTCTCGGTATCGGCGCTGGCCGCGTCTTTGATGCTGCTGCGGATTTCGCGGCTGACTGCGGCGAAGGGGTCTTCCCACAAGCGGGCGTTGACGTCCTGCGCGCTGCGGTCGCTATAGCTCAAGCCCGGCGAAGCGCCGGGGCGCGGCACTTCGAGCGGAACCTGGGTGAAAACGATGGCGCCGCCGATTGCCGCGGCTGTTGCCATCAAGCCGATTACCGGGATGTTTTTTGAATCTTTGTCTGCCATCGCGTGATTGTAATGCGGGTGTTGCGGCTAATACTAGCCGTATTATCTGTTAGAGATTAAGAACGGAAGCGACTATCGAGGCTACTCTTGTAGGTGTATTTCGCGGTGCTCGCGCCTCGATCACCATTGAACGGCGCTGTGGGCGCGGCGTTTACCGTTGGCAAGGGTGCGGCGGAGGAAAACATTGAGCGTCGGTCAGTCTGTGTGAGGAGTCAAGAGAGTCTTGACACCACTGCACCAGTGCACCAAAATGCTCGGCATGCGACTAACCATCAATCTCGATGACGAAATCTACGCCGTGGCCAAAAGCCTAGCGCGCGCCGAAGACTCCAGCATCAGCGCGGCGGTCAATCGGCTGATACGCCGCGGGCTGGAAATGAAGGCTCCGCGCAAAACGAGCGGCAAGAGCGGCTTCCCGGTCGTTCGCTGCGACAAGAAATTCACGTCCGAGGATGTTTACGCGCTCGACAGCGAGCTTTCGTGATCGCCTTGCTCGACGGTAACGTGCTTGTGGCGCTGGCGTTGGACGGGCATGTGCACCACGAACAAACCCTGAGTTGGTTCGAAAGCAAGCGCAACCGGCATTTCGCAACCTGCACGATCACGCAAGGCACTCTGCTGCGCATGCACATGCAGTTCGCGCCGCTGCGCACGGCCGCCGCCGCTTGGGCGGCGCTAAAAGCTATCGAACAACACCCGGGGCATGAATTCTGGTCCGACGGGTTCAGCTATAGCTCGGTGCCGCACAAGCATCTGCAAGGCGCCAAAGAGATAACGGACGCGTGGTTGGCGCAACTGGCCAGGCGCAAGCGCAGCAGACTCGTGACGCTTGACCGCGCGCTGGCGCAATTGCATGGGGATGTCGCGGAGCTGGTGCCGCTCTAGTTGATCTATAAAGCTGTCTCAGCTATGCGCACGGCAGTACGCCCTGCTCGTGCCGCAGCGCCTGCGTTGCGCCTG
>CAZAWU010000082.1:3831-11585 GCA_964488915.1 uncultured Burkholderiales bacterium | reverse complement strand
TAGCGAATGGCGTTATCGAGCAGGTTACGTACCAGTACCGCTAGCAAAGTGGTGTCGCCCTCGATCTGTACCGGCTGGTCGGCGCGTACTTCCAAGCTCTGCGCTTTGTGAAGCGCGCGAGGAGCGAGATCGGCCGCAACTTGGCGCACGACAGCGCTCAAGTCGAGCGTCGCGAACGCCGCCGTAGTGGCTTCCAGCCGCGAAAGCGTGAGCAATTGTTCGACCAACCGCGCTGCCCGGTCGCAACCCTCCAAAGTTGCCTGCAACGCATGGCGGCGGCGTGTGTCGTCGGTTTCCCCGAGCGCGACCTGCGCTTGTGCGCGAATTGCCGCGATCGGCGTGCGCAGCTCGTGCGCGGCATCAGCGGTAAAGCGGCGCTCCGATTCCATCAATACGCGGATGCGAGCGAACAAGTTGTTGAGCGCGTCGAGCGTGGATTGCGTCTCTGTCGGCGCTTGCCGCAAGAAAATGGGTTGCAGCGCGTCGGGTTGGCGCTGCGCGAGTGTTGTGCTTAGTTCGCGCAGGGGGGCGGTACCGCGGCGAATGGCCCACCACGCCGCCAGCGCCAGCAGCGGCAGCGCGAGCGCGAACGGCCACAGGGTGCCGCGCATGACCGCCCAGAGGATGGATGCCCGCGCCTCAACCTCTTCGCCGACGAACACTTGCACGTCGCGTTCGGCGCCATGCGCCGCGAACACGCGCCATGCGGCCCCGCCGATCAGCGCCGTCGCAAAACCGCTTTGCGGTCCGTTCCGCACTTGCAGCATGGGGACCAGCGGGGCGTTCGCCGAGCGCAGCACGATGCGCCCTTCGTGCCAGACTTGAAACGCAACTTTGGGCGCGTAGCGGTGCAGTATCGGCGCGTCCACGCCGTGCTCGTCGTCTTCTTCGATCTCACGCGCTTGTTGCACGACCAAGAGCGCCGCGGCTTGCGCCAGATGGCCATCGAGCAGTTCGTCGAGTTCGTGGCGTACGTCGAACCAGGTGAGTGCCGCGGCGGCGAGCCACACTGCCGAGATCAGCCCGAGCACCAACAACAGCAACCGTCCCCGCAGCGAGCGCGGCAGCATCATGGGGCGTCCGCTTTCTGGCGCAGCAGCGTGTAACCGATGCCGCGTACGGTTTGAATCAAATCCCCCCCGAGTTTCTTGCGCAGATGATGGATATGCACCTCGACAGCATTGCTGTCGACCTCATGTCCCCAACTGTAGAGATGCTTTTCCAGTTGCTCGCGCGAGAGCACGCGGCCGGCGTTAAGCATCAGAGTGTGTAACAGATCAAACTCGCGCTGCGAAAGCGTGACGGGTACGCCTGCGGCGTGCACGCTGCGCGCGGCCGGGTCGAGAACGACCTGTTGCGCCGTCAAGCGCTCCTGCGGCTGGCCGTGTGCGCGGCGTACCAATGCGCGCAGGCGCGCGCCGAGTTCTTCTAGATCCACCGGTTTGACGACGTAGTCGTCCGCGCCGGTATCCAATCCGCGCACGCGGTCGGGCACCGCGTCGCGAGCAGTGAGCACCAAGACAGGCAGCGTCATACCGGACTTGCGCAGCGCCGCCAGCACTTCCATGCCGTCCTTGCGCGGCAAACCGAGGTCAAGCACGGCGGCGTTGTATGCGCCGCCGCGCAACTCGCGCTCCGCCGCTTCACCGTCGCGCACCCAATCGACTTGAAACCCCATCTGGCGCAAACCTGCGCGCAGACCGTCACCCAGTAGCGGGTCGTCTTCGGCGAGCAGGATGCGCATGGTCGGCTTGTCGGGCAGCGATGACTTACTCGTTATGACGGTCGTGGGCTTCAGTGTGCTGCTTTGCCGCTACCTGTTGCGCCGGCGCGCTTTGCCATTGTGTCCACCAGAAGCCTAGCACGGCGGCGAGCATCAGGGCGGCCAAGCTACTCCATGATCTGCGGATGCCATCTGACGGCGCCGCGAGCTTGCGCCCGGTGAACATGGCGCCGACCAGGTTCTCTCTATGCAGGAAGCTGCTGGCCACGACGCCAGCGATGTGCACGCCGACGAGCGCAAGCATGAGGTTCGCCGCGATCTCGTGCAATTCTTCCAGCCAAGCGCCACCGGTTTCGTTGTATACCGCCCAGCCCGAAGCAGTCACCAGCAGCGCGAGCAGCAGTAGCCCGATGACGGCGAGCGCACCCGCGGGATTGTGTCCCAAGAAGTGTTGCGGTTGCCCACGTAGCAGCGAGCGCAGGTAGGCGAAGATGGCGGCAGGTGGGCGGACGAAGTTCGCAAAGCGTGCATAGCGGGTTCCTAGCACACCCCAAATGAATCGAAATACGACGAGCCCGCCGAGCGTGTAGCCGAGCGTGATGTGCAGCAAGCGCCAGCGCTCGCTCTCGGCGGTCAAGTAGGCGCCGGCGAAACACAACACCAACAGCCAATGAAAGACACGCACCGGCGCGTCCCAGACCAGCACGCGCTTCGGCGCGCTGGTTTCTTTAGCGGGGGATGCGGATGCCTTGTTCACGGTAGTCTCCTTGATCGGCTTGTTGGTGGCAGGCACCGCAGTTGGCGGGGCTCTTCACTGCTGCTCGTTTCCACGTTTCGGCAGCCACTTCGTCGTGTTCATGACGGAACCATGCAGAGCGCGTGATGCGGTCCTCCGGCGGCGCGTGCGTAGCGGGCTTCGCAGCGTTCGCGTTCAACCACTTCGACAACTCAGCGGCGGTTTGCGCGTCGAGCGAGGCGTCGGTACCGTAGTGCTTATCCAGCTTGCTAAGAATGCGCTGCCACGAGGCAACTGGCAGCATGTGCGGCGGGTAGGGTGCGTGGCAGGTGCCGCATTCCTGTAGATACTTGGGCAGCAATGGGCGGGTGGCGCGGCCCTCATCGCCATCGGCGAGCGCCCGGCTCCCGAAAATACCGGCAGCGGTCAGCGGCAATACCGCGAGAACGATCGCTTTGTGTATCTTGTGCATGGTGAACATCCTTTCTATGGCTTGAGTGACAGCAACCAACTCAGCACATCGGCTTTCTCTGCCGCGCTGCACTCACGGCCAAGTACATCGTTGCAGTTGCGGCGGAACCATTTCTCGGCTTTTGCGCTGTTGGTAAAGCGCTCGGCGTTGAAGGCTGGCGCCAGTGCCGCGATGGCTTTCCCGGTGCCCGCGTGTTTGCCGCCTTGTGCTGGAGTTGCGCCGTGACAGGAAGCGCAGCTCCAATCACCGCCGTGCGTGGTGCTGAAGAACTTCTGCCCGCGCGTTGGATTAGCGGCCGTGCCCGCCTGGGACGTGTAACCCGACAGGAGCTCCCCGGGCGTGGCAGCGTGACCCGCGCGCAGGGAAAAGGTGCAGCAGACCAATACCGCAGCGAGAAGCATTCGATCGACGATGCTGAATTGCATAGTTCGTACCTCCTATGCTGTGCATCCTGGCAGCGCGCTCTTAGGGTTTTCTTAACGGGAAGATGCCAGCGGCAGGAACTGGATCTTTACGCCAATGCACCGGTGCACCAAAATAGCAGGCTTGCGCCCGACCATTAATCGTGACGACGAACTCTACGCCGTGGCGAAAAGCCACGGATTGCAGCATGCCTGACGCATACAACGATCAGCAACCGATCCAGCGCATCGTCGGCAAGCGCCGCCCGCCGCCGCCGGGTGCGTTGCCTTCCGCACAAGCTCGCGCCGCCTTGAGTGCCATGGCACAGTACCGCACACGAGCGCCGAAGGGGGTCTTCTTCTACTCGAACCACGATGAGATGGAACGCGATCGTGAGCGGTGGACGGTGGAGGCGGTTGTGGCGAATGCGCTAGCGCATCGTGCCAGCTCAAAATGACGCAGTACACTCGGCCGGCGACTTGGGCGGATTTGAAGCAGATCCTGCGGTATCTAAACGATGCCGGCGTGGAGTACGCGCTGGTCGGTGGCTACGCGCTTGCGGCGCATGGGTTCGGGCGTTTCACGGAGGACATCGATATTCTGGTCGATCCGTCGCCGGAGAATTCGCGGCGCTGGATCTTAGCGCTTGCAAACCTGCCCGATGGCGCAACGAGGCAATTGCTCGGCGAGGCGGATGTGTTTGCCAATGACAAACGCTACGCCGTGCGGGTAAACGATGAGTTTACGATCGACGTCATGCCGGCCATCGCCGGTTATTCGTGGGGTGAGATGAAGGCGTTCATCGAGGAGCGCGATCTGGATGGGGAGCCGCTGCGGCTGTTGAATCTCGAAGGTTTGCTGAAGACGAAGCAAGGTGCGCGGCCGAAGGATCAGATGGACGCGCAGGTGTTGCGGGCGGCGCTCGAGAAGCTAAAGCGGGGCGACTGAGGATGTACGTAAACTTGGCGTTCGCGGCATAGGTATTCGGGGCCGCTTGAGGCGCCGTTGGCAAGAGCGCGCGGGTCTTTGCAGTTCGGTGCTAAAATTCGCTTTGCATTAGGCGGGTAGCTCAGTTGGTTAGAGCACCACCTTGACATGGTGGGGGTCGGAGGTTCGAGTCCTCTCCCGCCTACCATGCTCCCTCGTTGGAGTATGTAGGCTTGATCCAAAATCCCGGGCGGCTGAAGCCGCCCTTTTCGTTTGCGTTGCTCTATGCCGGTTGTCCGACTTCCTGACGGTTCCACGCGCAGTTTCGATCAACCGGTGACGGTGGCGGAGATCGCCGCGAACATCGGCGCGGGGCTTGCCAAGGCAGCGCTCGCGGGGCGCGTGAACGGGAAGCTGGTCGATACGTCGTTCCGTGTCGAGCATGACAGCGAAGTCGCCATCGTTACCGACAAAGATCCGGCAGCGCTGGAAATCATTCGCCACTCCAGCGCGCATTTGTTGGCGCATGCGGTGAAGGAGTTGTTCCCCGAGGCGCAAGTGACGATCGGCCCGGTGATCGACAACGGTTTCTACTACGACTTCTCGTTTAAGCGCGGCTTCACGCCGGAAGATCTGGAAAAGATCGAAAAGCGCATGGCGGAGATCGCCAAGCGCGATTTGAAAGTCGAACGCAAAGTCATGCCGCGCGATGAGGCGGTGGCGTTCTTTAAGTCGATCGGCGAGCACTACAAGGCTGAGATCATCGCGAGCATTCCGTCGGACGAGCCGATTTCACTCTACGGGCATCAGAACGAGTGGGTCGATCTGTGCCGCGGGCCGCACGTGCCTTCGACCGGCAGGCTCAAAGTGTTCAAGTTGATGCGCGTGGCCGGCGCGTATTGGCGTGGCGATTCGAAGAACGAGATGCTGCAGCGCATTTACGGCACGGCGTGGGCGAAGAAGGAAGATCAAGACGCCTACCTGCACATGCTGGAGGAGGCCGAGAAGCGCGATCACCGCAAGATCGGCAAGCAGCTCGATCTGTTCCACATGCAGGAAGAAGCGCCTGGCTTAGTGTTTTGGCACCCGAAGGGCTGGGCGATTTGGCAGCAGGTTGAGCAGTACATGCGCCGTGTCTATCAGGAGAACGGCTACCAAGAAGTGCGCGGGCCGCAGATCTTGGATCGCTCACTGTGGGAGAAAACCGGGCACTGGGCGAACTACAAAGACAATATGTTCACCACTTCATCGGAAAACCGAGACTACGCGGTGAAGCCGATGAATTGCCCAGGACACGTGCAAATTTACAACGCGAATTTGCACAGTTATCGCGAGTTGCCGTTGCGCCTCGGCGAGTTTGGCTCGTGCCATCGCAATGAACCTTCCGGCGCGCTGCACGGCATCATGCGCGTGCGTGGCTTCACGCAGGATGACGGGCACATCTTCTGTACCGAGGATCAGATCCTCGACGAGTGCGTCGCGTACACCGCGCTGCTGCAGAAGGTGTACGCGGATTTCGGCTTTCGAGAGATCATTTACAAAATCGCCACGCGCCCGGAAAAACGCATCGGCGATGATGCGCAGTGGGATAAGGCCGAGCAGGCACTGATGGAATCGTTGCGGCGCTCGCATTGCGACTACGAAGTCACGCCCGGCGAGGGCGCGTTTTACGGTCCGAAGATCGAGTATTCGCTTAAGGATGCGCTCGGCCGCGTGTGGCAGTGCGGCACGATCCAGGTCGACTTCTTCATGCCGGTGCGGCTCGGCGCCGAGTACGTCGCCGAGGATAATACGCGCAAGCAGCCGGTGATGTTGCATCGCGCGATCCTCGGCTCGCTCGAGCGCTTCATCGGTATTCTGATCGAGAATTACTCCGGCGCACTGCCGCTGTGGCTGGCGCCGGAGCAAGTCGTGGTGCTCAACATTTCTGAACATCAAGCCGAGTACGCCGCCGAAATTGCGAAGCAACTGCGTGGCATAGGCATCCGCGCCAGCGCCGACTTGAGGAACGAGAAAATTACCTATAAAATTCGCGAACATAGCTTGCAGAAGTTGCCCTATCAGGTAATCGTCGGTGAGAAGGAGAAGGCGTCTGGCAACGTTGCCGTACGCTCTCGCAAGGGCGAGGATCTGGGGCAGATGAGTTTCGAGGCGTTGCACGAGCGTTTGCAGCGCGAAATCGCGGCGCGCAGCGCGGCGGCTTAGCAAGTTGGATTGGACGTCGAAAGAAGCGGGAAACGGGTAATAGGGGGCTGGGTATTTCCACAAAATTGGCTTATAAACTGATTCGTGGCCTGATACCCGGCACGGGATCAACTTTCAGGAGGCTGCAGGATCAGTAAAGAAAACGAGTTACGCATCAACGGCGAAATCACTGCGCCGCAGGTGCGATTAATTGGGGCCGAAGGCGAGCAAGTCGGTGTGGTGAGCTTGTCTGCGGCATTGGCGATGGCCGAAGAGGCGGACACCGATCTCGTGGAGATCGCGCCGACTGCGAGCCCACCGGTATGCCGTCTGATGGACTACGGCAAATTCAAATATCGGGAAAGTAAGAAGCAGCACGAGGCCAAGCTCAAGCAGAAGGTGATCGAGGTCAAGGAAGTCAAATTCCGCCCCGGTACCGACGAAAACGATTACCAGATCAAGCTGCGCAACTTGATCAAGTTCTTAGATCAAGGCGATAAGACCAAGATCACGTTGCGCTTTCGCGGGCGCGAGATGGCGCATCAGGAATTCGGCTTCCAGTTGTTGAAGCGCGTGGAAGCGGATCTGCTGACACACGGCGTGGTCGAGCAGTTTCCGAAGATGGAAGGCCGCCAGATGGTGATGGTACTGGCGCCGAAGAGGGCGGTGGTCCCACCCAAGAGTGGTAGCAAGGAAGGGGCGGCAGCGAAAGAGCCGCAAGCCAAGCAGACGCAGGCAGCGGCGAAGCCCGCACCAGCGCCCGTAGCAGCAGCGGCAGCAGAGAAAACGCCGGCGGCTGCGAAATAGCAGCAAAGAAGTTGGAGTAGTTCAACAAGCTCGTTTTGGGTTCGCAAGTGCGAGCGCCGCTCGCCACCCAACGCGGCAATGAAAAAAGGAAGTTGTCATGCCCAAGCTTAAAACCAAGCGTGGCGCGGCGAAGCGTTTTGAGGTGCGCAAAGGTCGCATCAAACGCGGCCAAGCCTTCAAGCGCCACATCCTCACCAAGAAAACCACGAAGAACAAGCGCCAATTGCGCGGTCAGGTGGGTGTACACGAATCCAATATGGCATCGGTCAAAGCGATGCTCCCCAACGGTTAAGGAGCGCGACGATGCCAAGAGTAAAACGTGGTGTAACCGCGCACGCGCGGCACAAAAAAGTCCTGAACGCGGCCAAGGGCTTCCGCGGTCGCCGCGGCAACGTCTATCGCGTCGCCAAGCAGGCGGTTATGAAAGCGGGGCAATACGCCTACCGCGATCGCCGTGCGAAGAAGCGTGATTTCCGCGCGCTGTGGATCGTGCGCATCAATGC
>CAZAWU010000082.1:0-3731 GCA_964488915.1 uncultured Burkholderiales bacterium | reverse complement strand
GCGTTTGGGCAGTTTGTCGAGCAAGCCAAGGCCGGCCTCGCAGCGAAGTAAGTAAAGTTAGTTACGAACGAGGAGGCCCGGCGGTTGCCGTGGCCTCTTTTTTTGGATCAGGCTCTGCCACTAGCATAGGTCAGAGCGATCTAAGGAGGGGCGAACCCCCATCCCGGCCTTCCCCCTACAAGGGGAAGGAGTTCTTCCCTCCCCTTCGTAGGGGGAGGGTTAGGGTGGGGGTTGGACGTACGCATACACGATGAATCGAGCTATTTCTCGATGCAAGATCTAGACGCTCTAGTGCGCGAAGCGATCGCTGAATTCCAAGCGATCGACCTCGCCGCAGAACTCGAAAACGCCAAGGCGCGCTACCTCGGCAAGACCGGCTCGCTCACCGCGCTCATGAAAGAGCTCGGCAAGCTCTCTGCCGACGAGAAGAAGAGCTTTGGTGCGCGCATCAACGAGGCGAAGCAAAAGATCGAGGCGGCGCTGGCCGAACGGCGCCAGCAACTGCAAGCGCGCGAGCTCGAAGCGCAACTCGCCGCGGAAGCGCTTGACGTCACGTTGCCCGGACGCGGCCAAGGCGTCGGCGGCTTGCACCCGATTTCACGCACGTTGCAGCGCATCGAAGCGTTGTTCCATTCAGTAGGCTTCGCCGTCGCGGATGGTCCCGAAATCGAAACGGACTACTACAACTTCACCGCGCTCAATATTCCCGAAAACCATCCGGCGCGGGCAATGCATGATACGTTTTACCTCGATGCGACGCATGTTCTACGCACGCACACCTCACCGGTACAGGCGCGCTACATGGAGCAGCACAAACCGCCGATCAAGGTGATCGCGCCGGGACGCGTCTATCGCTGCGACTCCGATCTGACGCATACGCCCATGTTCCACCAGGTCGAGGGGCTGTGGGTGGACGAGGAAGTGAGCTTTGCCGACCTCAAAGGCGTGCTCACAAACTTTATGCAGAAGTTCTTCGAACAGGATGATTTGAAAGCACGTTTTCGTCCAAGCTTCTTCCCTTTCACGGAGCCTTCGGCGGAGATGGATATCCAGTGCGTCATGTGCGGTGGCTCCGGTTGCCGCGTCTGTTCGCATACCGGCTGGCTGGAGGTGCTGGGTTGCGGCATGGTGCATCCGAACGTGTTACGCGGCGTGCATATCGACAGTGAGCGCTATCTCGGCTTCGCATTCGGCTTAGGGGTCGAGCGCCTGACGATGTTGCGATATGGGGTCAATGACTTGCGGCTCTTTTTTGAGAATGATTTGAGGTTTTTGAGGCAATTTGCTTGATGATGATCGCGAGGCGAGAGGCGTTAGGCGTGACGCGTAGTCCGCCTAGTATTAGTCTGAAAGTCAAAATGGATATGATTCATACCATGTTACTGCCCTCTGTAAAAGGAACCGCCTCACCCCCCACGCCTCACATCTCGCGCTGATCATCATGAAATTCCCCGAATCCTGGTTGCGCCAACTCGTCAATCCGCCGCTCGATAGCGAGGCGTTGGCGCGCGCACTCACCATGGCAGGCTTGGAGGTGGAAGCGCGCGAGGCGGTGGCGCCGCCGTTTACCAAGGTCGTGGTCGGTCATGTGCGCGCCGTGCAAGCGCACCCGAACGCCGATCGTTTGCGTGTGTGCGAAGTCGATGTGGCGCAGCCGGCGCCGCTAAAGATCGTCTGCGGTGCGCCGAATGTGGCGGCAGGGCAGAAGGTGCCGTGCGCCTTAGTGGGGGCGCAGTTGCCGGGTGGTATGGCGATCAAAGAAACGTCGATTCGCGGACAAGCCTCGTCCGGCATGCTCTGCTCCCAGAAAGAGTTGGGGCTGTCGGAAGACTCATCGGGCATCATGGTGCTACCGAGCGAGGCGTCGGTCGGCCAGGATCTGCGCGAATACCTAGAGCTGAACGACAGCGCCTTCACGCTGAAACTAACGCCCAACCGCGGCGACTGTTTGAGTGTGCTCGGTGTCGCGCGCGAGGTGGCGGCAGTTACTGGTGCGCCGCTCAACTTGCCGCTAATCGCGTTCGCGCCGGCGCAAATCCAAGATCAATTGCGTGTGACGCTCACCGCCGCGGAGGGATGCCCACGTTACTGCGGCCGCGTGATTCGCGGCGTGAACGCTAAAGCGGCGACGCCCGCATGGATGCAGCGTGCGCTCGAGCGCAGCGGGTTGCGTCCGATCAGCCCGGTGGTGGACGTCACCAACTACGTCATGTTGGAGCTCGGTCAGCCGCTGCACGCCTTCGACCTCGGCAAGATCGAAGGCAACATCACGGTGCGCTTCGCACGTGTGGGTGAGAAGCTAAAGCTCCTCAATGGCCAAGACGTCGAGCTCGAACCGGACATGCTGCTCATCGCCGACGACAAAAAACCGGTCGGTTTGGCGGGTGTAATGGGTGGTGACAACACGGCGGTGTCTGGCGCGACCACGGATGTGTTTTTGGAAAGCGCATTTTTCGCGCCTGCGGCGATCCAAGGCCGCGCGCGCCGGCTCGCGCTCAACAGCGACGCCGGCTACCGTTTCGAGCGCGGCGTCGACTTCGGCGGCACACTGCGCGCGCTGGAGCGCGCTTCGCTACTCATCGCGCAGATCTGTGGCGGCAAGCTGGGGCCGAGTGTCGACGAGCAGAAGCCGTTGCCCGCTCGTGCGGCGGTGACCGTGCGGGTCGCCCGAGTGGCGCGGGTGCTCGGTGTGGCAGTTAATCAAGATGAAATCTCAAATATTTTAAGTAGGTTAGGTGGCAAAATTGAAGTAAAAAATGATTTGATCTTGGTCGCGCCCCCAACCCATCGCTTCGACCTCACCATCGAGGAAGACTTTATCGAAGAGATTGCCCGGCTGCGCGGCTACGATCTCATCCCCGCAGCCGCGCCGCGCGCGCCCTCAAGTATGCTGCCCGCGAGCGAGCGGCAGCGCGGGCTGGATCTGCTCAAGCAGCGCCTGGTCGCGCGCGACTATCAGGAGATCATCACCTACAGCTTCGTCGAGCGCGACTGGGAGCGCGACTTCGCCGGCAACGATGCGCCGGTGCCACTCGCCAACCCGATCGCCAGCAACATGAGCGTGATGCGATCCAGCTTGCTTGGCGGGCTTGTGGATGCGCTGCGCTTTAACCTCAATCGCAAGCAGGAGCGTGTGCGCGTCTTCGAAGTTGGGCGTTGTTTCGAGGCGGCGCCTGGGCGTGTGCCGGGACCCGAGCGGCAGCCGTTGAAACTCGCGGCGCTGGCCTATGGCTTGGCTCTGCCGGAACAATGGGCTGTGGCTAAAACTTTTGCCGATTTCTATGACGTTAAAGCTGACCTCGCGGCGCTGGCGGCAGAGGTGGATTTCGCTCCGGGGGCGCATCCAGCTCTGCATCCCGGCCGCTGTGCGCAGGTAAGTTTGGGCGCACGCGCCGTAGGCTGGCTCGGGGAGTTGCACCCGCGCCTAGTACAGCGCTATGAACTCGGGCGCGCGCCGGTCGTATTCGAGCTGGATCTGCAGCCGCTGCTTGCGGCGCGCGTAGCGAAGTTCGCCGATGCTTCGCGCTTCCCTGCCGTGCGTAGGGATATCGCTGTGATCGCCGAGGAAGCCGTACCGGTACAGGCGCTGCTCGATACCCTACGGGGCACGGCACCCGAGAATGTCATCGACATAGAGCTCTTCGATTTATACCGTGGCCCAGGTATTGAGAAGGGTAAGAAAAGCCTTGCATTTCGGGTAGTTATCCAAGATACTTCAAAAACTTTGGCGG
>CAZAWU010000081.1:0-16390 GCA_964488915.1 uncultured Burkholderiales bacterium | reverse complement strand
TCGCCCTCGACCGTCACCGCTTTGATCTTCTCGCGGTTGAAGATGTGGTCGAAGGTCTTTTTGACCGAAGTCGTGCCGGCGCCGGAAGAACCGGTTACGGCGATGATGGGATGCTTGATCGACACGGCATCACCCCGCTGCGCCATCGCCGGAGATGAACAAAGAGCGCTCGCGGAATAGCGGCGAAGCGAACGCCTCGTCGCGCGGTTGCGCGTGATAGCGCACCAAGCACTCGACTTCCTCCTTCGAGCCGAAGATAAGCGGCACGCGCTGATGCAACGCCTGGGGCTGCACGTCGAGGATGCGCTGCGTGCCGGTGGAAGCCGCGCCGCCGGCTTGCTCCATCAGCAACGCGATCGGGTTGGCTTCGTAGAGCAAACGCAAGCGGCCGGGCTTGCGCGGCTCCTTGGTGTCGCGCGGATACATGAAGATGCCCCCGCGCGAGAGCACGCGCTGCGCTTCCGCCACCAGCGAAGCGATCCAGCGCATGTTGAAGTCCTTGCCACGCGCGCCGCTGCTGCCGGCCAAGCAATCGTCGATGTAGCGGCGCACCGGCGGCTCCCAAAAGCGCCGATTGGACATGTTGATGGCGAACTCGCTGGCGCTCTCCGGCACGCGCACCTGTTCGGCGGTTTGCACGAACTCGTTCGCCTTCCAGTCAAAGGAGAATAAGTGGGTGCCGCGCCCGAGCGTCAACGCGAGCACGGTGCTCGGCCCGTAAATGGCGTAGCCCGCGCAGACTTGCTCCGAGCCCGGCCGGAGAAAGTCTTCGATTTGCGGATGGTGAGCCGCACCCTTAAAGCGCAGCACCGAGAAGATGGTGCCGACCGAAACATTGGTGTCGACGTTGGAGGAGCCGTCGAGCGGATCGAACGCGAGCAGATAGGGCGCCGATTGCCGGCGCGCGAGGCAACAGATGTCTTCCTCTTCTTCCGAGGCAACCGCGGCCAGGCTTTGGCAGCGGCGCGCGAAATCGAACAGCAAGTCGTTGGCGATGACGTCGAGCTTCTTTTGTGACTCGCCCTGGACATTCTGGGCGCCCGCTTCTCCCGAGATACCAAGCGCACTCGCACGCGCGATGCGCCCCGACAGTTCGGCGCACACGCGCGCCAAGCCGTCGACCAGTTCCGCCAGCGCAGGCTCGATGCCGCGAGCGATCTCGGCAGCGAGGAAATCTTTGAGCGTTATTGTCATTTCTTCTCCTTCGGAACGTAACCCCATAGAACCTCCTTGCGTACGACTCCTTCAACTACTGCTTGCTCTGCCCTCCAGCAGCGAACACGCGGCTCGCCAAGAGATCCTCCGCTTCGATCGCCATAAGCTGTTCTTTGGACAGCACGGCGCCGGAGTTGAACAGCCGATTCGCCTGCCGCAGCCGCGCTCTTTCCAGCGCGTTACGGATGCTGCGCGCGTTGGCGAAATGCGGCTGGGCTTTGCGCAACGTGATGTAGCGTGCCAATGCTTGCTCGGCGGCATCGGTCAGGCGATAGTGGGTCGCCGCCAGCATCTTGTGCGCGATCGCCTGCAACTCGCCGTCGCTGTAGTCGGGAAACTCGATATGGTGCGCGATGCGCGACGAAAAACCCGGGTTGCTCTGGAAGAACGTGTCCATGCGCTCTTTGTAGCCCGCCAAGATAACCACCAGATCGTCGCGCTGGTTCTCCATGACTTGCAGTAAGATTTCGATCGCTTCCAAGCCATAGTCGCGCTCGTTCTCCGGACGGTAAAGGTAGTACGCTTCGTCGATGAACAGCACGCCGCCCATCGCTTTCTTCAGCACTTCTTTCGTTTTCGGCGCCGTGTGACCGATGTACTGCCCGACCAAGTCGTCGCGGGTCACTGCGACCAGATGACCTTTGCGCACGTAGCCCAAGCGGTGCAGGATCTCCGCCATGCGCAGGGCGACGGTTGTCTTGCCGGTGCCGGGATTGCCGGTAAACGACATGTGCAGGCTCGGGCTGCCGCTCGTGAGACCCACGCTCTTGCGCAGCTTGTCGATGACGAGCAGCGCCGCGATTTCGCGAATGCGCGTTTTAACCGGCTGCAAACCAACCAACTCTTGCTGCAGTTGATCGAGCACGGCCGGTACTTGCGTGCTCTCCAGCGCCGCAGCAAGGTCGACGCTCTGCCCGCCGGTCGGCAAGGTCGCAGCATCAGCTGGATTGGAGATCGGCAATGCCGCCATGGCTATTTCTTCGTCCTAGCGAAAAGGCCCCGCTGAGTCTCAAGCAAACAAGACTCAGCGGGGTGGGCCGAACCTAGTAGCGTTCACCGCTCGGAAGCTGCGCGGCATAGCTCATGGTCGTGTAGCGCAGCTTGCGTCCGTCGCCTTCCTGCCGCACCAATGCGAAGCCGGGCTCGCGCTTGGGCCGATTGACGATGAAGGACAATCGCATCGCCTCCCACCCGCGCGCCGAATCGAACGCGTTCACTTTGATGTAGTGGTTTGGGAAGGTCGAACGGCACGCGCCGATCTCCTGCATGATGCCGGCGGCGTCGCGCAGATCGAATAGCGGGTTGCCGTACATCTCCCAATAGGTATTACGCGGATGCGGGTCGTCGGTGTATTCGATCGATACCGCCCAGCCTTGGGCCAGCGCGTAGTCCACCTGCGCGCGGATTTGCGCGTCGGTCAAATCAGGGAGGAAAGAGAAGGTACCTTGGGTGAGTCGCATGGGTGTCTCCTTAAGTGAAGCGTGAAAAGTGAAACGTGGCGTCGACGCACTTTTCACGTTTCAGGCTTCACTTTTCACTAAGTTAAGCGGCGGTCTCGGAATGGTCGCCTACGCGACCGTCGCCGTCGTCACAAAATCCGCCGTGTCGGTCGAGGCGTAGTCGAACGTCACGTCCTTCCATGTCGTTAACGCCGCTTGCAGCGGCTTGCACCAGCGCGCAGCGTTTTCCAGAATCTGCGGGCCTTCGTTCCAGATATCGCGCCCTTCGTTACGCGCAAGGATCATCGCCTCGAGCGCGACGCGATTCGCTGTAGCACCGGCTTGGATACCCATCGGATGCCCGATGGTCCCGCCGCCGAATTGCAGCACGACATCTTCGCCGAGATAGTGAATGAGCTGGTGCATTTGACCGGCGTGGATACCGCCGGAGGCCACGGGCATTACCTTGCGCAAACCCGCCCAGTCTTGCTCGAAGAAGACACCGCGCTGCAAATCGACCGGATTACGCTGCTCGCGCAGGATGTTGTAGTAACCCTGCACCATGTTCGGGTCGCCTTCGAGTTTGCCGACGATGGTGCCGGCGTGGATGTGATCCACGCCCGCGAGCCGCATCCATTTCGAAATCACACGGAACGAAACCCCATGCTGCTTCTGTCGTGTGTAGGTGCTGTGCCCAGCGCGGTGCAAGTGCACGATCATGTCGTGCTTGCGCGCCCACTTGGCCATCGACTGGATCGCGGTGTAGCCGATCACCAAGTCGATCATGACAATGCACGAGCCGAGATCTTTCGCCAGTTCCGCGCGCTCGTACATATCCTCCATGGTCGCGGCGGTGACATTCAGGTAGTGGCCCTTTACCTCGCCGGTTTCGGCTTGCGCTTTGTTGACCGCTTCCATGCAGTAGAGAAAGCGCTCGCGCCAGTGCATGAAGGGTTGTGAGTTGATGTTTTCGTCATCCTTGACGAAATCGAGGCCGCCTTTGAGTGCTTCGTAGACGACGCGGCCGTAGTTCTTGCCGGACAAACCCAACTTCGGTTTCACCGTTGCGCCGAGCAGCGGACGGCCGAACTTGTCGAGACGTTCGCGCTCGACCACGATGCCGGTGGCCGGGCCTTGGAAGGTCTTGACGTAGGCGACCGGAATGCGCATGTCTTCCAAGCGCAGTGCTTTCAGCGGCTTGAAACCGAACACGTTGCCGATGATGGAGGCGGTCAAATTGGCGATCGAACCTTCTTCGAATAAGTCCAGGTCGTACGCGATATACGCAAAGTAAGAGCCCGGCTGGCCCGGCACCGGGTCGACCCGGTAAGCTTTGGCCCGATAGTTCTCGCAGGCGGTCAAGCGATCGGTCCAAACCACCGTCCAAGTCGCGGTGGAAGATTCCCCTGCCACCGCGGCGGCCGCTTCGATTGCATCGACGCCGTCCTGCGGCGTGATGCGGAACAACGCCAGCACGTCGGTGTCCTTGGGTTGGTAGTCGCCGTCCCAATAGCCCATCTTGGCGTATGGCATGACGCCTGACTTGTAGCGTTCGCTCACTTCGCCCATTCTTCCCATCTCCGTCTCCCGCTCTTGAATGGGGCACACGGTACGCCTTGTGCACCATAAGGAACAGTCAATAATATTTATTGATAGAATCAGGTTTTACTGATGATTAGCGATGCGTAACGTCACCTTCCGGCAACTCAAGGTGTTCGAATCGGTGGCGCGCTACTTGAACTTCTCGCGCGCCGCGCAGGAACTGCACTTGACGCAGCCGGCGGTGTCGATGCAGGTGAAGCTGCTGGAGGAAGCCGCTGGCTTGCCGCTGACGGAGCAGATCGGCAAGAAGATTGCGCTTACGCAGGCAGGCGTGGAAGTCGCCGCGCTCGCCGCGGACATCGCGCGGCGTATGCGCGAAGGGCAGGAAGCGCTCGATGCGATGCGCGGCGTACGCGGTGGCAGTTTGACCGTGGCGATCGTCAGTTCCGCCAAGTACTCGGCGCCGTCCCTGCTGGCCGCGTTCCTAAGGCGCTACCCCGAGGTGCGCCTACGCCTCGAAGTAGAGAACCGCGACGCGGTGTGGAAGCTGATCGAGGACAACACTGCTGATCTAGCGATCTCCGGCCGGCCGCCGGAGGCGCTGCCCGCTTTTGCGCAATCCTTCGCCGATAATCCGCACATCATCGTCGCGCACCCGCAGCATGCGCTCGTGGGCAAGAAGCGCATCGCGCTCGCGCGCGTCGTGCAAGAGCCGTTCATCAACCGCGAAGCGGGTTCCGGAACGCGCCAAGCGTTCGAGCGCCTGCTCGGCGCGCACCAACTCGCGATCAAGCCGGTGCTGGAGGCGAGCAGCAACGAAACCATCAAACAGGCGGTGCTCGCGGGCATGGGCGTGGCGTTCTTGTCGCGGCAGACGGTGACTTTCGAGCTCGAAGCCAAACGTCTGGTGGAACTGAACGTCGAACACCTCCCCGTCATGCGTCGCTGGTACCTCGTGCACCTGGAGCAGAAACGGCTATCGCCGGCCGCAGCGGCGTTCAAGGCGTTTCTGTTAAGCGGCGAGCAACCGGCGCAAGCGCCGAACACACGTCCCCAGCGCAAGCGCCGGCGCGGCTAGAAATCGTCAATTTCCCGGCTTTCTCTCCCCGAAACCCTTCTTCTCGAAGCGAAAAAGCGGCGGTTTAAGACTTTGGTCGTAAGCCGCTTTTCGTCGTCAGTTTCCATATCCTCCTTACAGGATATGCCTGAAAATAGCCATGGTATTCATATATACGATCATACTATCAATTCTAGCCCTGCGAGTGGTAAGACTTCGGTGCAATTTTCATAGGCGCGATCGCTCCCTAAGATGCCAACCATGGAATCGCGGCACTAAACCAAACGGTGAGCGAAACCTGGAGCAAAGAGGAAACCCGTTCTGACCAACTTAAAGGAGATTGATCATGTTGAAGCAAGTTCTAGCAGTAACGATGTTAGCCGCCGGCTTCGCCGCCGTCAGCGCCAATGCAGCCAGCAACAACCCGCTGGATCCTTCGTTCGAGCGCAACATCGGCGCGAGCTTTGCGCCCGTGACCGGCGCGACTGTCGATACCGGCGCAGCGCGCAACCCGCTTAACCCCGCGTTCTACCAAGCGCGCGTGTCGGTTCAGAGCAAAGGCGGCAGCACCTGGTTCGACGCAACTGCGAACAACCCGCTGCACCCGAGCTTTCATCGTTCCTAACCCAACTTTCTAACTTTTGATCCAAGGAGATTTGCCATGTTGAAGAAAACCCTTAGCGCAGTTGTGATCGCCTCCGCTGTTCTCGCTGCCGGTGCCGTTTCCGCCGCCGAAACCAACCCGTTGCACCCCGCTTACCAAACGTTCGCGGCGAAGATCGATTTCGGCACGAACCAAAGCGCGGTGGAAATCGGCAAGAACCCGCTCAACCCCGGCTTCTATCAGTGGAATGTCGCGACGAGCACCGGCGGCCGCAGCGTCGAGATCGTCATGAACAACCCGCTGCAGCCCGGCTTCAAGCGTTCGTAATTTTTTGACCTAACCACCTTGAAACTTGAAAGGAACTGACATGTTGACCAAAGCTATTACCGTTGTTGCTCTGACCGTAGCCGCCGGCGTAGCCGTTGCAGGCGAAACCAATCCGTTGCACCCCGCTTATCCGCACTTCGCCGCGAAATCGAATGTGCAGAGCGTGAGCGGCAAAGTTGAGATCGCGAAGAATCCATTGTCGCCGAGCTTCTATCAATGGAACGTCGCCACGCCTGCTAACGCCAAGGCGCCGATGATCGTCGAGAACAACCCGCTGCAACCTGGCTACAAGCGCTCGTAATTCGTCCAGTTGCCCAAGCGGCCTTACGGCCAAATCATCTAACTAACGCTTGGATCAACGAGGACGATGCAATGCGCAACCTCTGTGCAATATGCAACACTAGGCGCGGTGCTCGCCGCACCGCGCCGCTCTCCCTACGAGCCCGTTCGCGCCTTTGCGGGCCCGTGTATGTTCCGGGTACGGCGCACCGATATCCCGAGGTTTCGGGCAACACCTGGGCGGCGTTTTCGGGCGCGCTTGACAGCGCCCCCGCTCATCCCTAGTGTCGCGGGCAATGGCCATCGAAATCCCCTTGGTCGGGCAGCTTTGCCCCGCCCGTGTTTCCGGCGAACAGAACGCGGAAGCCGCTAAGCTGTCGCGCCGCTCGCACCGGGTCTGCACCGATCAGATCTACACGCTGATCCGCAACAGCCCGCGCCTGCAAGTCGCCGCGGTGCTGACCGAGATCCTGCTCGCTGCCGCAATGTACGGCAGCGTACCCACGCGCAATATCGTCATCTGGGTGCTATTGCTTGCGGTAGGCCAGGCGATGGCGATCTGGCTTTTCTTTAAGTACAAGCGCAGTCCGCCGCAGCCCGCCGAAATCGAGCGCTGGTACTGGATGCTGCGTGTCCGTTCGCTACTGTCCGGCATCGCGTGGGGTAGCGCCGCGTTTCTGTTCTGGGTGCCGGATAGCGCCGTGCTGCAAGGCTTGCTCGCTTTCTCCCTGTTCGGCATCGTCTCCGGCGCGGTCACCGGCCTGCCGGTCGTGCCCACCGTTTTCTATGCCTTCGTCACCCCGGTTTTCTTGCCGCTCATCGCGCGCACCGCGCTCGAGGGCGATCTGATGCACGTGTGCTTGGCCGCGTTCGGGCTGATCATGTTCATCATCCTGGTGTGGTCCGGATACAGTTTCTCCAGATTGACGCGCAGCGCTTTGGCGATGCGCTACGAGAACTTGGATCTCATCGAAGAATTGCGCGACGAAAAAGCAATCGCCGAGCACGCCCGCGATGAAGCCGAGCAGGCACGCCTTGATGCGGAGCAGTCGCGCGACGAAGCGCAACGCGCCAACCGCGCCAAGTCCGCCTTTCTCGCGGCCGCGAGCCACGACCTGCGCCAGCCCATGCACGCCATCGGTTTGTACGTCGCCGCGCTGCGCCGTCGCGTGAGCGCGCCGGAAGCGGGCGAAGTCGTCGGCAAGCTGGACGCTTCGGTGGGCGCCATGGAGGAGATGTTCGACGCATTGCTCGACATGTCCAAACTGGACGCCGGCGTCGTGGCCTCGTCCGTCACCTCGTTCTCGCTGCAAGCGGCGTTCGAGCGGATCGAACTACACTTCGGCGCGCAAGCGCGCGCCAAAGGCATCGAATTGCGTGTGCGGCCGACCGCGCTGCGCGTAAAAAGCGACGCCGCGCTGCTCGATCGCATCGTGCGCAACTTGGCCGCCAACGCCATCCGCTACACCAACAAAGGCAAGGTGCTCGTAGCGGCGCGCCGGCGCGGCGAGCAAGTGCGCATCGAAGTATGGGATACCGGCATCGGCATTCCGGCGGACAAGCGCCAGGAGATCTTTCAGGAGTTCGTGCAGTTGGCCAACCCGGAGCGCGATCGCAGCAAGGGACTAGGCATCGGGCTTTCGATCGTGCGGCGCGTCGCGCGGCTGCTCAACCATCCCATCGGCCTCGATTCGCAGCCTGGCAAAGGCTCGCGCTTCTATGTCGATGTCCCGCTCGGCAGCGCAGCGCCGTCGGTCCAAGCCAAACCGGCGGCGGTCGTGGACACCAGTTTGTTGGACGGCGCGTTCGTCGTCGTCATCGATGACGAAGCGGCGGTGCGCGACAGCACCGTGACCTTGCTGCAGGAGTGGGGCGTGCACACGCTGGCCGCGGGCTCCGCGCAGGACGCTTTAGAGCAGCTAGCGAAGCACGCGCGCACGCCAGACGCCGTCATTTCCGACTATCGCCTGCGCGATCAAGAAAGCGGCATCGAAGCGATTAAAGCCGTGCAAGCCGAATGTGGCGAAGCCACCTGCGGCATTCTGGTCACCGGCGATGTAGCCGCCGATCGTCTGCAAGAAGCAAGCTGCTGCGGCTATCAGTGGCTGCACAAACCGCTCAACGCCGAGCGCCTGCTCGAAGCGGTGAGCGCCGCCGTGCGGCAGTCGCAACAAATGTGCGAAGCCGCCATGGCGGCGGATGCGCGCGCCGCATAGCGCGCTCCAGCTAAGGCACTTCTCTCTCCTCCCCCTCGCTCGTGCTGCCGCTGTGCGGCACGCGTTCCGGCCGCCCGCGACAATCGCTTTCAGGGCGCTATTGCCTTTGGCTTAGCCAAAACATGGTATTTGCGGACGCATTGCCGGTATTTCGTGCGCGGCACAACACAACTAGCCTGCTGCTAAACGAAGCTTTGCAGTGATATGGGTTTCGTTGGATCGCCGCGCGCCGTGATCGCTCATTGCGTTCGGCCTGTCGAAAATTCAAAGGAGATTGCCATGAAACACCAAGCACTGATCGCCGCCCTCGGTTTAGCCTTGGGCGCTTCTCAGGCGTGGGCGGACTGCGAAAAAACCGCCTACGTCGATAGCGTTCGCGCGTACTCTGGAAACCTCAACAGCCACATATTCGTGCGCGAACCCGGCCTGAACTCGCCAACGTTCGTCATCAGCACTAAGAACCCGGACTACGTGCGCAGCGCGCTGCAAGCGCACATCAACCGCGTCACGGTGCAGTTGACGACGCAAGACAGCGTCTGTCCGCCGCCCAGCGGCGGACTGTGGACATCGCTCGGCGCGCTGACCCGTTTGGTGCTCGCGCCTTGAGCCCAGTCGTTCGATCCCTTCAACTTCTCAACTCAAGGAGTACGCCATGAACAAGTATCTCTCGGCTGCAGCGGCCGCTCTCGCTGCGCTTGCCTTGCACGTACCGGCCTACGCGGAGTGTCATCGAACCGGGCACATCAACTCGCTCACCGTGGACGAGACCGGCACGGCGACGATCAACGTGCGCCTGGGTGGGCCGGCGGCAACGCAGGTGTTTTCCTATGCCGTTACCGACAAGATGGTGCTGGACGCGGCCATCGCCGCGCTGCCCGGCCGCACCCGCGTCAAAGTGAATACCGAAGAAACCGCCGTGTGCAGCACAACGGGCGGTGCGCCGCCGTTGGCGATATCGATCTTCGTGACGCCCTGAGGAAACCCGGACCACATCCTATCGAGATGCGCGGCGCGCTTGACCGGCGCCGCGCCGAAAACGCGCGCCTACTTGACGCGCTTAACCTGCCCCTTGGCGTACTTCAAGCGAATCGGCGCTTCGTCGTCTTGCATCACGTTCTTAAGCACCAGCACGCCGCCCTCGGCGCTTTCGAGCGAGTACATTTTCGCTTCGGTGGCGCTCAGCACACTGTCGCCTTTCGCCGTCGCCCATTTGCCACCGCTTTTGTAGAACACGACGACGTGCGTCCCGGTTTTATACGCGCCCTTGCAGTCGACGAATGAATAGTGCATGACCGTCTCGTCTGATTCGTCGCCGTCGAGGTCAGCGGCGCTGAGCAGGCGACCTTCGAAGCTGTCGCAGTCCTTGTAGACGCCCCGGTACTTGTCTTGGGCATCCATGAGGCTTTCCGCGTAAGCGTTAAGCGCGATGCTCGCCATCGCGGCGATGAGTGCGATGCGTTTCATTTTCTTCTCCCTTACTTGAGGCTCCAGCCAAGTTCGCCCACGGCCAGCACTGCCTGGGTGCGCGTGGTCACTTTCAGCGCGCGCAGGACAGCGGTAACGTGGGCTTTCACGGTCGCTTCGGCCAGATCGAGTTTGCGCGCGATGAGTTTGTTCGATTGCCCTTGCACCAAGAGCTTGAGCACTTCCACTTGACGTTCGGTCAAGCCGAGCGCGCTCGGCGATGGGGCGCTGCGCGTGGCACTCTGAGTGCCGGCGCTATTGGCCGCCGTGCTGCCGCTCGGGCGCATCAGCACGGACGGCGGAATGTAGACACCGTTGGCAAACACCAACTGCAGCGCGCCCATCAACAGCTGACTGTTGGATGCTTTCGGGATGAATCCCATCGCGCCGCGGTCGAGCGAGGCCATGACGGTGTCGCGGTCGTCGGAACCGGAGAGCACCACGACCGGACAAGCGGGGCAACGCTCACGAAACTCGGAAATCACGTCCAGGCCCGGCATGTCCGGCAAGCCGAGGTCGAGCAAGACCAGCGCAAGGTCTTGGTGCGAATCTGCGCACTCGAACGCGCTGCGTGCGTCGGCGGCTTCGAGAATTTCGGCTTGCGGATCGATCTGCTGCAACAGCAGGCGAAAGCCTTCGCGAAACAGCGCATGATCTTCGACCAGCAGGATTTTCATACGCCAGCGCCGTTCAATGTCTCAATACCCAAAGGCCTATGTCTTTGAGAATATTGTTTGTTCTGACTCACCAGGCTATGGATGGCGCAGTATCGCCTGTCCGCCTCATCAGCGGCGCGCGACGCGCTTGTCTTTTTCGATCAGCGCGTACGCCGAGTGATTGTGGATCGATTCGAAATTCTCCGACTCAACGACGTAGCGGTCGATGCGCTCGTCTTGGTTAAGCCGCGCGGCGATGTCGCGCACCATATCTTCAACGAACTTCGGGTTGTCGTAGGCGCGCTCGGTCACGTACTTTTCGTCGGGACGCTTGAGCAGACCGTAGAGCTCGCAGGAAGCGGCTTCTTCCGCTACGCGCACCACGTCTTCGATCCAAACATGCGTGTTGGTGGTCGCGGTGATCGTCACGTGCGAACGCTGGTTGTGGGCGCCGTAGTCGGAAATCTTCTTGGAGCATGGGCATAGGCTGGTCACCGGCACGACCACTTTCATGGTGAATTCCGGCTTGCCGTTTTTGATCTCGCCGACGAAGGTCACGTCGTAGTCCATCAACGATTGCACGCCGGAGATCGGCGCAGCCTTGTTGATGAAGTAGGGGAAATTCATCTCAATGTGTCCCGCTTCAGCCTCGAGGCGCTCCACCATTTCGCTCAAGATGGTACGAAACGATTCCACCGAGATCTCGCGCTCGTGCGCATTGAGGATCTCGACGAAGCGCGACATATGCGTGCCCTTGAATTGGTGCGGCAGATGCACGTACATGTTGAAATTCGCGACGGTGTGCTGCACGCCGTTGCCGCAATCGGCCACACGCACCGGGTGGCGGATGCCCTTGATGCCCACGCGGTCGATCGGCAACTCGCGCGTATCCGGCGAGTTCTGGACGTCCGGAATCGGCAGTTTTTCGATTTGATTCATGTGGGCATCCTTAAGGGCGGAGAATGATTATACCGTCTACCCTCTCTCCGACCGGGCGAAGCCTCAGGGGTTCAGCAGCCTCGCGCGCCGCCTGAAATGCTCTACGCAGCGCCGCCGCTTTGAATAGCCTTGGCCGCACGCGCGTACCGCTGCAGCCAGGCACTGACGCTGGCTGTGATGCCCGCGGCGTCCAGCCCAATCTCAGCGAGCAGCCCGGCCGGATCGCCGTGTTCGATGAACTGATCGGGCAAGCCGAGCTGCAGCACCGGGATCTGCAGATTTTGCGCTTGCAGCGACTCCAACACGGCGCTGCCGGCGCCGCCCATGATGACGTTCTCCTCCACGGTCACGAGCACATCGTGCGCAAGTGCGAGCTTGAGGACGAGTTCTTCGTCGAGTGGTTTGACAAAGCGCATATTCGCAACCGTTGCGTTAAGCTGCTCGGCGGCCTGCAAGCAGGCGTGCAACAGCGAGCCAAAGGCGAGGATGGCCACGCGCTTGCCCTCGCGCCGGATCTCGCCCTTGCCGACCGGCAGCGCTTGCATTTGCTGTTGCACAGCTATACCCGCCCCACTGCCGCGGGGATAGCGCACCGCGCTCGGCGTATTGAGCAGATACGCCGTGTACAGCATCTGGCGCGTTTCGTTTTCGTCCGACGGGGTCATCAGCGTCATGTTCGGCAGGCAGCGCAGATAGGAAAGATCGAATGCGCCGTGATGCGTCGGCCCGTCGGCGCCAACCACGCCGCCGCGGTCGATGGCGAATAGGACCGGCAAATTCTGAATCGCCACATCATGGATGACTTGATCGTAGCCGCGTTGCAGGAAGGTCGAGTAGATCGCCACCACCGGTTTGGCGCCGTCGCAGGCGAGTCCCGCCGCAAAGGTGACCGCGTGCTGTTCGGCGATGCCGACATCGAAGTAGCGCTCGGGGAATTCTTCCGAGAAACGAACCAGGCCGGAGCCTTCGCGCATCGCCGGAGTGATGCCGATCAAGCGCGTGTCGACCCGCGCCATATCGCACAGCCAATCGCCGAACACCTGCGTGTAGGTTGGCTTGGCGGCAGGCTTCGGGATGATCCCCACGGCGGGGTCGAACTTGGTGACGCCGTGATAGAGGATCGGATCTTCTTCGGCGCGCGCGTAGCCCTTGCCTTTCTTGGTGATGACGTGCAAGAACTGCGGGCCGCTTAGCGCGCGGATGTTGCTGAGCGTGGTCACCAGCACGTCGAGATCGTGCCCATCGATCGGCCCGAGATAGTTGAAGCCGAATTCCTCGAACAATGTGCCGGGCAGCACCATGCCTTTCATGTGCTCTTCCCAGCGCTGCGCCAGCTCGCGAATCGGCGGAGCGACGCCCAAGAACTTGCGCCCGCCCTTGCGCACGGCGGTATAAAGGCGGCCCGACATCAGTTTGGTGAGATAGTTGTTGAGCGCGCCCACCGGCTGCGAGATCGACATGTCGTTGTCGTTGAGCACGACCAGCAAATCGGCTTTCGCCGCGCCTGCGTTGTTCAGCGCTTCGAACGCCATGCCGCCAGTCATGGCGCCGTCGCCGATGACGGCGATGGCTTTGCGTTGCGAGCCGCTGCGTTTGGCCGCAATCGCCATTCCAAGAGCCGCGCTGATCGACGTGCTTGAATGCGCGGTGCCGAAGGTGTCGAACTCGCTCTCGTCGCGGCGCGGAAAGCCGGCCACGCCGCCGCGCATGCGCAGGCGCGCCATGCCGTCGCGACGGCCAGTCAATATCTTGTGCGCGTAAGTCTGGTGGCCGACGTCCCAAACGATACGATCGTCGGGTGAGTTGAAAACATAGTGCAACGCAATGGTCAACTCGACCGTGCCGAGATTCGACGACAAATGCCCGCCGGTTGCGCTGACCGAATCGATGATGAACTGGCGCAGTTCCTGCGCCAGCGGCGCAAGTTCGCTGCGCTCCAGTTTGCGCAAGTCGGCTGGATGATCGATGTTGTGCAACAGAAATGTCTGCGGCGTGGCCATGACGTTAGCTTTGCCTGGAGACGATCAGATCGGCAAGCTGCCGCAAGCGGGCGCCGCGCTGCGCAAATGGCGCCAGCGCCGCGACTGCTTTATCGTGTAAGTCCTGGGCCATGGCGCGCGCTGCGGAAACGCCCATTATACTGACGTAAGTCGCCTTGCCGCTCTTGGCGTCCTTGCCGGCGGTCTTGCCCAAAGTGGCCGTGCTGGCCTGCGCGTCCAACAGATCGTCGACTACCTGAAACGCGAGGCCCACGTTCTTGGCGTAGTGGTCCAAGTACTCCAGATCGGCCCGCGCGGGTTTGCGCCCGCAGCGCGCGCCGAGCAACACCGCCGCGCGAATCAGCGCGCCGGTTTTGTGAATGTGCATGTGCTCCAACTCAGGCAAGGTCAACGTCTTCGCTTCCGAAGCAAGATCGATCGCCTGGCCGCCAGCCATGCCGCGCGATCCGGCAGCCTGCGCCAGCAGCGCGATCATCGCCAGCTGCTCCTGCGCATCATCGGCGAGCCGCTCTTCACCGAGCAACTGGAACGCCAAGCTATTGAGACTGTCGCCCACCAGAATCGCCGTAGCTTCGCCGTAGCGCACGTGCACGGTGGGCTTGCCGCGGCGCAGCGTGTCGTTGTCCATGGATGGCAGATCGTCGTGCACGAGCGAGTAGGCGTGGATGATTTCGAGCACGGCGGCAACGGTTTCGAGCCGGCGCGGCAGCGCCTCGCTCACCTGCCCGGCCGCGAAGGCGAGCAGCGCGCGGATGCGCTTGCCCCCGCCGAGCACGGCGTAGCGCATGGCTTCGTGCAAATGCGCGGGCGACACCTGGGCGGGGAGCGCCGTGCTCAGACGCTCTTCCACCGCGCTGCGTACGGCGAGCGACCAATCTGCGAAATCAGCGTTGATGATTGTCGTCCGAAAAGAGCTTGAGCGTATCGTCTTCGAGGATGCGCACTCTTTGCTGCGCTTCGGCCAGTTGCGCCTGACAATACTTGAGCAGTTGCGCGCCGCGGCTGTAGGCGGCGAGTGATTGCTCTAAGGGAAGCTCGCCGCCCTCCATGACGGCGACAATGCGTTCGAGTTCGGACACCGCCGCCTCGAAAGAGCGCGGCGACTCGTTGTTCCCCGCCTCGAAAGAGCGCGGCGATTCGTTATCTCCCGCCTGGAAAGAGCGCGTCGACTCGTTTTCCGCCGCCCCGAAAGAGACGGGGGGGTCGTTAGTCGGTTTGGTTTGGTCGCCTTTTGCCACTGGGTAAACTCAGAAAGATTGAAACAAGACTTCGGTTACGAACATAGCGCACGCGGGGCACGCTGGTCAATGCGCGTTCATGTACATCCGGTGAAGAATGCATGAACTGCTCTGGCGCGGCGCGTCGGTTGCGGCGGCTGAGCCGTTGCGCTACATTCGCCCGGCATCGGCCGTTTGAAGGGTTTTCCGCGCATGAGCGATCTCGCCAATCTTTCGCAACTCAGTGCAGCACAGCTGCGCGCGACGCTACCGCTGTCGTGGTGGTTCGACCCTAAGATTGCAGCGGCGGAGCAGCGCGTGCTGTTCGAAGCGGGTCTGCGCTACTTCGGGCACGAATTGATGGTGCCGAACGTGGGCGACTACCAGGTGCTCCCCTGGCTCGCCAACGGCAAGGCGCTTACGCGCAACAAGAACGGCGTGCACCTCATCAGCAACGTTTGCAAGCACCGTCACGGACTGTTGCTCGAGGGCCGCGGCAACGCGCGCAACATCGTCTGCCCGTTGCACCGCTGGAGCTACGACCTTGAAGGCAAGCTGCTGAGCGCGCCGCATTTCCCTGGCAAACCGAATCTCGGTCTTGAACGCACGGAAGTCAAGCGCTGGAACGGCCTGCTCTACACCGGCGCGCGCGATATGGCCAAGGATCTGGCAAACATGAGCACGCGCGCGGACTACGATTTTTCCGGCTACGTGTTCGACAAGCTCGCGGTCGAGGAATACAACTTCAACTGGAAAACATTCCTCGAACCTTACTTGGAGCTTTACCATGTTGAGCCGTATCACGGCGGATTGGTCGGCTTCATCGACGCCAAGGATTTCCGCTGGGAGTTCGGCGAATGGCACAGCTTGCAGGTGCTCGCCGTCAAGGACGGGTTAACCAAGCCGACCAACAAAGTCTACAAACTCTACCAAGACGCGCTGCTGCGCTACAGCGGGGGGCAGCCGCCCAAGTACGGCACCATGTGGTTCATCTATTTCCCCAACGTTATGCTCGAGTGGTACCCGCACGCGCTGGTCGTTTCAACCGTCTGGCCGCGCGGGCCGGAGAAGTGCGTGAACTACGTCGAGTTCTACTACAAGGAGGACGTCGCGGAATCGCAGCGCGAGCTGATTGAATTGCATCAGCACGCTTACGACGAAACGGCGCGCGAGGATGCGGAAATCTGCCAGCGCAGCCAAGACGGGCGCAAAGCGCTATGGCAGATGGGGCACGACCATTGCGGGCCGTGCCAAACGCCGATGGAGGACGGCATCGGGCATTTCTACGACTTCTTGCGTCGGCAACTCGAGCCGCACCTTTGAGTATCATCGGATTTGCCGGTTTGCTTTGCGATCGCTTACTCATACTTACCGGATGTTAGCTCTAAAGATCGCACCCCATAAGATTGTTTAGAGTATCCAAGGGTAGGTATGA
>CAZAWU010000080.1:0-16504 GCA_964488915.1 uncultured Burkholderiales bacterium | reverse complement strand
GGGTTGCGCTTGAGAACTTCGTCACAGTCGCGCATCGACTTGGTGTATTCGCCGACGTAAAAATACAAAGTCGCGCGCTTGTTCCAGCCCTCGGCGAAATCCGGTTTCAGGCGGATGATCTCGTTGAACGTCGACAGTGCCCGGCTCAGGTTTCCTTCCCCCATCTCGCCTACGCCGCGTACGAACATGCTGTCGATCGCCGGATCGCCCGAGCGTGCCCAGATGCGCTGGATGCTGCGCTCAGCCTCATCGCGCGTGTTCTCGTCGCTATCGCGCAGTGCAGCGAGCAACGGTTGCACGTCCGGAGGCGTGCCGATCTCCCCCAGCCGTTGTACGCCGGCGTGGCGCGCTTGCGCCGACTCCTGACGGAGGGCCGACAGTGCTTGCTCGCGTGTTAATTCGTTCTCGGCAGTCCAAACATTGCTAGCGGCGAGCAGCCCCGCCAGCGCCAGGCTGTGAGCGAAGCCTTGCCACAGTTTGCTCCGATGCATATGGATCGCTCCGTGCGTTGCTTTTCGGGATGGTAGCGCGGTCGTTGCGGTTATCCAAGACCTGTCGCCTATCGACCGCGTCCGGCCGGTAAAAGTTCGACCCGAGCAGGTTTCGGCAGGTAAGATTTCCCACTTTGCCTGTACGAGCTGGTTATGCATGAACAGCGCACATTACCGCGCTCGGTCTACTTCGCATTGCTGCTGCTGACGCTCGGTTGGGGTTGCAACTGGCCAATGATGAAGTACGCGGTGAGCGGTATGTCGCCGTATCTGTTCCGCGCCTATTGCGTGCTCGCCGGTGCGCTTGGCATGTTTGCCATCGCGCGTGCCGGCGGGTTGAGTTTGGCTGTTCCGCACGGACAGTGGCCGCGCTTGTTCGTTGTATCACTGTGCAACGTTACCATTTGGAACTTGGCCTCAGCAGTCGCTGTGCAACACTTGCCGGCTGGCCGGTCGGCGGTGCTCGCTTACACCATGCCGCTGTGGACCGTACTGCTCAGTTGGCCGGTACTCGGCGAGCGGCTCACGCGCAGACGCTTGGCTGGTGTAGCGCTCGGCATGGCCGGCATGCTCTTGTTGCTGGGTGAGCATGTTGTCGCGCTGCGCGCTGCGCCGCTGGGCACCATTCTTATTCTTTGCGCCGCGATTAGCTGGGCGCTCGGCACTGTGTTGATGAAGCGCTACCCCATAGCGCTGCCACCCAGCGTGCTCACCGGGTGGCAGATGCTTGTAGGTGGCTTGCCCATCGTGCTCATAAGCCTGTTTGTGGACTTCGACCAAATAGGCCCGGTCCACGGGTGGACATTGATCGGTTTGCTGTACAACTTGATCGTTGCCGCCATCTTGTGCCACTGGGCGTGGTTCAGGATTGTGGCCGCCACGCCGGCTGCGGTTGCGTCTTTGGGGACATTGATGATCCCGGTCGTGGGCGTCTTTAGCAGCATGCTGCTGCTGGGCGAACGCCCTACCTGGCAGGAATACGCGGCGCTCGTTCTCGTGGTCGGGGCGGTGGCGACCGTGGTGGTGGCGCCGCGCCGTGCGCGGCTGCTACCTAGTGGTTCGCAGCCCGTCGCGTAGGTTCCTTAGAAGTTTTGTAGCTTGATCGCGTAGCTGCCACCGCCTTGGTCGCGCCCGAACAGGCGTACGAGATTTGCTAGCTCTCCCGGCGCACCGGGGCCGAGGCGCGCACTACCATCGAAATTCAGGCGCGTCGCGGTGGACCAATTGCCGCTGCCCTCGATCAAGAGCGGGCCGGCGGGGCTGGATAGCCTGAAGGAGATCGGGCCTTTGCCAAGTTCCGTGTCGAGTTTGTAGTCGCCGAGCGGGTTAACCTTGGACATTTTCGTGGCAAAGCGCCGCCACGTCGCCGTGAGTTTGCCTTCTGCGCCGCTATCGGCCAGTGTGAGCGCATCGCTGAAGATTTCGACGCTACCGTCCGGTTGCAGCAAGCCAAGCTGTGGCACCAACTGGGCAAGCAAGGCGGCCGGCATTTGCGCGCGCAAGCCGGTTAACCGAGCGCTGCGGTCCACGCTGATGGCCACACTGACCTGCATGCGTCCGCCTTGGGGCACATCCAATGCTTCCAATTCGGCAGCCAGTTTGCCGGTCACCAGCGCAAGAGGTTGCAGGCGCCAGCGCACGACGCCTAGATCCAGCGCTGCGCCATGCGGCAAGCGCGCTTGTGCTCGCCCGCGGCCGTTCCATACAGAGCCATGCGTTTGTTGCAGCGTGACGATGTTGGGGGCAAACTTCTGCAGCGCGCTGCCAAGCAGCCATGCCGGCGCTTGGCTTATCAAGAACAGGGCGATCAGCACCATGCCGCCGCCGATCAACGTACGCGTGCGCACGGGCAGTTAGGCGCCGCCGCCGGACATCAGTTAGCCGCGGCCAGCACCGCGCGCACTTTCACCATGCCGGATTCCGGTAGCGCTTCCAATTGACCTGATTCGAGTTTGGCGCCGTATTGCATTTGCAGGGTGCTTAACAAGTTCACCCAACCATCGAAGGCGACCGAATCCAGAGTGACGCTCACACGCTTGGGATCGGTGCTGCGCACTTCGCTCAAGTTCTTGCTCAAGCCCGCCGCGGTGGCGGCCAGTGAGATCGCTTGGCTTAGATCGCTCGTCTGTGCCGCGTTGCTGCCGGCGCGTGCCTTGAGTTGTTGCGCCAAAGCGCTCTGCGTTTTCACCTGCTCGGCACTGATGCGCAGTTCCGGCACGCTGCGGCGCAGCCGCTCGCGCGACTTGAGCAGCGGCTGCCAGAGCAGAGCGTCCAGCAACGCAATCGTCAGTAAAGCACTGGCGGCGAGGATGATCCAGCGCTCGCGGCTGTTGCGCACGCGCCAGAATTCGAGGATCGCTTCTTTCATGTTCGCTTTACCCGCAGTACGATGCGTGCTTCGTTGCCGCTGGCACTGCGATTCACCGCTTCGATGTTGAGCTGCGCCGGGCCCTGCAGCGCTTGCCCTTTGAGCGCGTCGGCGCTGGCCTCGCTAGGCAAGAGCAAGTCGGCGCGCAGTTCCCCATCCTGGTACGACACATTCTTGACCTTTGTGCCGGGGGTTGCGCGCACCAGCGGCGCGAGCTGCTGCAACAGCGGCAGAAAATCGCCGGGGTTTGTCTCACCGGCGGCGCTGCGCAGGTTATCGATACGCGCTTGCAGCACCGTTGCGACGATGTCCTTGTCGACTTTCGCATCGGGAAACACGCCGCGCACCGTCTGCACCATCTGATTTTCCAGCGCCTGTTTCTCGCGTGTGAGCTGCCACCACTCGAAGCCGGCGGCGCCCCCGTGCAGCAGCACGATCAACCCTACCAGCGCGAGCGCAGGCTTCAGGCGCGGCAGCAAATCCTTCACGCCGAGTGTCTGCGCGAAATCGCCCTGCAGCAAATCGATGCTGGCGGTTGGGGTTGCGCTCGACGCGAAATCCCATTCGCGGTCGAGTACCACCGATGTGCCGAGCGCATCCGCCCAAAGTTCGGTTTTGGGCGGCGCCGAACCCGAGTCGCCGGCGATCGGGCGCACGACGATCGGTTGCGGGGCGTTCTGCTGCTCGCGCGCAAGCTTGAGCGCTTGCGCGAGTTCCAGCGGCGGGATGGCTTCGCTCACCGCATTGAGCGCGAAACCGCTATAAGTGCCGGTGCGCACGAAGCTCTCGGCGCCGCTCCACGCTAACGTCCAAGACCCCGGTTCGAAATTGGGCAGCAATGTTTCGATCAGCACACGCTGGGGCACGAGGCCGTTTTGCTTGAGTGTATCCAGCACGCTTCGCAGCCAGGCTTTTTCGATGACGGCGACCGGCGTGCTGCCATCGGGTTGGCGCGGGCCGGCGGCGACGTGCACTTGCTCGGGGTCCTGCAGCACCTGCTCTTCGACCGCGAAGGGCAGCATCTGGCGCAATTTCGCGCCGCGCACCGGCGGCAGTTTGACGCTGGTGAGCAGCACGATGCTGGCGGGCACCACGAGCTCCAGATGATCGCTCTTAGCGATGTCGGTGAGCAGCGCGCGGCCGCTGCGCTGTACAGCGCCTTCTTTGTTGATCAGGGCCCAGGGCAGCAGATCGGAGCCGTCAGCGGCGAGGCCAGTCTCTGGAATGCGAATGCGCAACATGGTTTTATTTTCAGTGCCGGCGAAGCTATTGTTGACGCAGCCACAGCAGCCGCGGGCGTCCCGCCGGCTGGCGCTGCACTAACCCCAAGTAGGATAGCTCAGTGCGGTTGAACTGTACGTTCGCGGCGAGTAAGAAGAAGTCGGTCTTCACGTCGATCATATTGGGATTGAGCAGTTTAAGCGTCTTGGTGCGTTCCTTGAAAGCGTTGAGATCGGCGAAAGCGTCTTTTTCGCGCTTAGTGACCAAATCTTTGGCCGTCTCCGGGCTGAGATCCTCGAACAAGGCTATTAACACCTCGGCCGGCGCGGTGTTCACGTTCACCGGCGTGCCGCGCGGCAGCGCGGAGACGAAGGGGCGCAGCCGCTTGACGTACTCGGGCGTAAAACCTTTGATGCGGTAGAGCGCATTGGTGTCGACCAGCAAGCGGTTTGCGGCGCGGTAAGGATCGTTGCCGCCAAGATAATCCAAGTCTTCGGCGCCGCCGGGGAAGCTCACCTGATCGTCGGCGTCGATCCAATCGCGCACCGCGTTGGCTAGATCGCCGGGCAGTTCGAGTACGCTCAGCAAGCGCCGGAACACGACGCCATCGGTATCGCGATCGACCAGCGAATTCAAGTTGTAGCGTCCTTGTGCATCGCTGATCTTGCCGACGAATTGTCCGCCCTCGACCGGTGTCGGCTCGAGGCTGCGCGCCCAATCTTCGCCGAGGTTGTCCACTTTGTTCTCTTGGCCGCCGTCTTCGAGGACGATGAGCCGTCCCCAATCGAGGGCTGCACGCGCGACGGCCTGGCCTTGCGCCAAAGCGCCGAGGTTCTCGCTTTGCCGGATCAGCAGTTGTTGCTGCCACACCATGTACGCCGCGGCCGTGGTCGCCAGCGCGACCACTAGCAAAGCCAGGACGATGGCAAGACCCTGTTGTGCGCGCTTCATAGGCTGCTGCGGCGCTAGTTCTGCAGCGCGATCACGCGCGTGTAACTGGCGCCGCTCGCCAGCGTGAGCACGAACTGCACGGCGCGCGGCATGGTTTCCGGCGGCCCACCGCCCAATGCAAGCTGCGGCCATTTGGTTTGCCATTTGCTCTGGCTGTCGAGATAACGCAACTCGATGCGGGTGACATTTTCCAGCAGCGTGCTCGCCCCTGGCGCGGCGCGCGGCGGTTGATCCAGCGCCGGCCACGCCATCATCTCCAAGCGGTTTTCTTTGACGCGATAGCCGACGCGCTGCAGGTCGGCAAGTTTGCCGGTGTGCGCCGGCGCGCCCATGCGCGTCAAGACGACCGCCGCACCGGCTTCTTCCAGACCGTCCGGCGCGCCGAGGAAAGCCGCTTTTTCAACCCCATAGCTGTCGCGGATGGGACGGTCCACCGCCGCGGAGAAATCCGCCTCGACGCGCGCCATCGCTTGCGCGAGGTCGCGTAGTTGCTGGTTTTCGCTGGTGATGCGTTCGCGCGCAGTGAGCATCGCCGCCAGACCGCGATAAGCGATCACCGAAACCAGCGCCATGATGGCCACCGCGACGATGATCTCGATCAGCGTGAACCCGCACGCGTTGCGTTGGTGTTTCATTGGTTAGTGCCTGAATTCTCGGGCGCTTGCTCGTTGGGTACCGGACTATCGGCGGGCGCGGGCGAGGTTTCCGTTTGTGTGCCGGGATTGACGGGGTCGCCCGGATTGGGGTTCGGCGTCGCCGGATTAAGCCCTGCGGCGGAGAGCGGCGGCAGATTGGTGAGGAAACCGACCAGCTTGGCGGCGATGTAATCCGGTGCAGCGGCGCTGCTGACAGCGATCTCCGCGCGCAGAATCGATTCATTCTTGGTTTGGCTGATGCTTTCTTTCCACTGGAAGCGCAAGCCGCCTTGTTCGGCTTCGCCGTTGCGCTCGCCCTTGTCCGGCAATTTTTCTGCAAGCTGCAATTCCGCGAGTCGGTTCTGCGCAACCCAAGTGGCCAGCATTCGGGTCTTGAGCGTGGCGCTGCTGTCCGCCGTGCCTTGCGTGGCACGCCCGGCGGCGGTCAGCGCGATGGCGAGGATCGCCAAAGCGATGATGACCTCAATCAAAGTGAAGCCGCGCGGCGCGTCGTTCATTGGACCACCGCTACGCGCACGCGCCCGGCGGCGTCACCCTGGATCTTGCTGCGTGCTTGGCCGAACCCCAGCGTGGCTTCGAACGGTGTGGCCAATCCGCCCGGGGCAAACACCAACAACTCGCCCGGCTTCAGCAAGCTATTGTTGACGCGCAGTTCGATCAGGCGGATGCGCTCCGGCAGCGGCCGTTGATAGAACAACTCATCAGCCTCGATCTTCTTCCAGTCGTCTTTGTGAGGACGCCAGAATTGGTAGCTGCCACCCTCCTCGGACCAGGCGATCGGCTTGCCGGTGAGGATGGCGTCGTCGTGCGCCGATTGCAGCAACAGCGCGAGGCGCTCGCTGGTGTCGGTCAGCAATGCGTTCTCGTCGCGCGTAAACGCTATCGACACGCTGGCCGCCACGATCGACAAAATCACCAAGACCACCAAGATTTCGATCAAGGTGAAGCCGCGGGCCTGGGGGTGGCTCGATACTGGAGGCTGGATAATGCTGAGGATTAGACGAAGCACCACTAACTAAGCTACTCAATGGACAGTATAAATGGCGCTACTGCATCCAATTGCCAACGTCGGCATCATTACTTTCGCCGCCTTTTTCGCCATCAGCGCCGAAACTATACACATCGATTTCGCCGTTTTGCCCTGGATTGAGGTAGCGGTACTCGCGCCCCCACGGGTCTTTGGGCAAGCGCTCGACGTAGCCGCCGGATTTCCAATTGGGCGGCTGCGGCGGCGTCGCGGGCTTGGCCACGAGTGCCTGCAGACCTTGTTCGGTGGTCGGGTAGTTCAAGTTGTCGAGCCGGTACATTTTTAGCGCCGTCATCAGATTATTGATGTCGGAGCGCGCTGCCGCGCGGCGCGCGTCGTCTGGGCGCGAAATCACTTTCGGCACGACCAGCACAGCAAGGATGCCGAGGATGATGATGACGACCATGACTTCGATGAGGGTAAATCCGGCGGGGCGATGCGATTTCATGGCGAGCGGCTCAGAATCCAAATGTAGAGATTATAAGGGCAGGCTGGCGCCGACTACTTCACGCCGCAGGCGTGTAGAACAGCCAGAAATAGCCGGCGTTGTAGCTCGCATGCAACAGGATCGGCGCCAGCAGCCCCGCGTGGCGCTCGCGGAAGTAGCCGAATACGAGCGAAGGTAGCAACACGCTCAAAGCCCACAGCGGGGGATGAGAGACGATATGCGCCGCCGTGAATACCAGGCTCGTCACCAAATTCGCGTTGCTGAGCCCCACACGCTGGCGCACGCCCCAAGCTTGTTGCAGAAGCCAGCCTTGCAGTGCGCCGCGGAACACCAGTTCTTCCAATACCGGGATCACGACAGCCAAGCGCAAGTAGCTGAGCGGTTGCACCAGCGGCCAGCGCAACTCTCCAATGGCCGTGCCGCTCGACGCTAAGAAAAGCCAAAACGCCGGGCCGGCTGCCAACGCCAGCCACCACAACCGATCGTGACTTAAGCGGCTTAGCGAGCTCTGCGCCAAACGTACCCACACGCCACCAGCAGCAACATCACCAGACTCCAGTCGGCGCTGCCGCGCGCCGTGCTACAGCCGCCGCCACCGTCGTTGGCGTCGGGAAACTCACGCGGTGCAGGCGGACTGTTTTCCGCCCGCTGAATCGCGGCCAACGCATCCACCGTACCTGCACCGCAGCCGAGCGAGTTGCAGTTGGAACTCCCGGGAAAAGACCGCGCACTTTGCCTTAGCACGTCATAGACCTGCGACGCGGTCAGGTTCGAATTGACGCTCAGCATTAGAGATACGACGCCGCTGACCAAGGGCGCGGAGAAGCTGGTGCCGCCAACCAAGAATGCGATATCGCCCGCGGGTGGGGCAACGAAGCTGTCGGCACCGTCGTTACCCAAGCTGTAGATTGCGCTGTTGGCCCCGGTCTGGCCGTCGGGCGAACTGGTACCGTACGGCGCCGCAACCGTCACGGCATCGCCAAAGTTGCTTAGGCTGGCTTTATTGCCGTTGCGCAAGACGCCCGCTACATTGATCGCCCCGGGGCAACTGCCTGGCGACGCGTTGACGGCGGCAGCGCCATCGTTGCCTGCAGCGGTAACGATCGCTTTAACCACTCCAGTGGCGAGCACTTCCTCGAACACGGCGCGTTCGAAACCGGTGCAGGGTTCGCTCGAAACGCCCAGGCTCAAGTTGAGCACTTGCGCCCGATTGGCTTGGGGGTTGTCCGGTACGCCGTCCACATGCAAGCCCGCAGCCCAGCGCATTGCCTCCATGATGTCGGAGGTGAAGCCGCCGCAGCGGCCAAGCACCCGCATCGGCAGTATCAGCGCGTTCCAATTGATACCGGCCATGTTTGCTGAATTGCCGATGCCTACACTGGTCGCGCCGTTGTTAGTGTTGGCTGCAATTACACTCGCAACTTGCGTCCCGTGCCAGGAGGACTCTTCGATCGGACAACTGCCACTGCCAAAGATGTTGTTGAGCGCCGTTTGATCAAAAACAGTGATGCGGTCGCCAGGATCGGTGGGGTTAGCGTCGCGGCCGTCTCCATCGCCGGCCACTAACGTGGTGCCGCCGGTCACTGTATCGGGGCTGATGAAATCGTATCCAGGCAGAACGCGCGCCGGGTCGATGTCGCCGTGCGGCACGATGCCGGTATCGAGCACGGCGACGACGACGCTGTTGCCCACTGTTCTGTCCCACGCGAGCGGCAGATTGAGGCCGACGACGTCGTCACTCAAGTACCACTGATCCGTGAACAAAGGGTCGTTCGGAATGGTAGCGAGCGCACGCATGCGGAAGTCGGGCTGCGCGAATTCCACCGCCGGGTCTTGCGCTAGTTTGCGCGCCAGCGCCTTGGCCTCGCTGTTCGGCACTGTCGCGCCGAGCTGCAGAACATGCGTGCCTTGCGCGCCGCGCCGCAGCACACGCAACGACTGTCCCGCCCGCGTCATCAGCGTGTTCATGCGCTCGCCGCTCATGGGCTGTGCCAGCCCGGTGGGCCCGCGCCGCAGCTTCACGATCAGGCGATTAGTGGAAGCGTAAAAGCGCGCTTGCTCGATGATCTGCTCGGCCGTGGGCGCGTTCCCCGCGTTAGCCGGCTGCGTATGCAACATCATGAGCGCAGAAAGCGCCGTGATCGCCGCCGTAGAAATCCGTCCGCGCTTCATTGCTGCGCTCCTTGTGGCTGCAGCGGCTTCATCAAACGATCGATCTCGGCGAACTGCACATCGGCACGGCTCGCGAGACGCTGAACCGCTTGTTCAAGCGCCCTCTGATCGCGCAAGCCGTTAAGCTCGTAGAGGTGCGCGCCAGCACCGAGGCTGCGCGCGTAGGTGACGCGTACGCCGCAAGTCTTCTCCAAGTCGGCAAGCGTTTGCGCGGCTTGGACGTTGGCGTTCGGGTCTTTGAATTTGATGATGACGCGGCCGACTAGATCGCCCGGCGCGTTGGAAGCGGTGGTTTGCGCTACGCAGCCCGTTAATGGGATGCACGCAGTAAGGGGCAAAGCGGTTACGCCTACAAGCAAACGCCTGCGCGAAGCAACCATGGAAGACCTCGCTAACGTACCAGCTGGTTGATCTCAAAGATCGGCTGCAGGATTGCCAGCACGATCAGCAACACTACCCCACCCATAAAGAGAATCATCAAAGGCCCGACTAGCGAAGTCAGCACCGAGACGCGATTTTCTACTTCCATCGTTTGCGTGCTCGCTACGCGGTCCAACATTTCATCTAGCTTACCACTGGATTCGCCACTGGCGATCAAGTGCACCATCACCGGCGGGAAAGTCTTGGTGCTGCCGATGGAGCGGCTCAAGCTAGCGCCCTCGCGCACTTTGCGCTCGGTGTCCTCGAGCGCGCGCTTCATCGGCATGTTATTGACAACACCCACACCTGCTTGCAGCGCAGTCAGCAGCGGTACACGGCTGCCTACCAAAATCGCCAGGGTGCTCGCCAAGCGCGCAGTGTTTAAGCCTCGCGTAAGGCGTCCGACCAGCGGCAGGCGCAACAGCAAGCTGTGCCACCGCATGCGCAGCGCGGGCTGCTTGATGGCGCGCGAAAACAACCAAAGCCCGCCGGCGATACCGGCCAGCCAGAACACACCGGTGGCGCGCAAGAAGTCGCTGGTCGCGATCATCGAGCGTGTGAGCAGCGGCAGCGTCTGGCGCGTGTTCTCGAACACTTCGACGACTTTCGGTACCACGTAGGTGAGCAAAAATGCCGTGGCGCTGAGAGCCACCACTAAAACGATGGCAGGGTACACCAGCGCCAGGATAACTTTCATGCGCAGCGCATGGCGTGCTTCGGTGTAGTCGGCGAGGCGGTGCATGACCTGCGCCAGTTGACCGGACTGCTCGCCAGCGTTGACCAGCGTGCGGTAGAGATCGGGGAACACGTTGGGAAACTGCGCCATGGCGCGCGACAAGGTCTGACCGGCCAACACTTCGCCGCGCACACCCGCCAGCACATTACGCGAGAACTGCGAGTCGGTCTGCTCGATCAGCGCGTTCATGGTTTGCTCGACGGTCAGTCCGGCACCGAGCAACGTGGCGAATTGGCGCGTCATCAGACTGAGTTCCGAGGCCGACATGCGCCGGCGCGAGCGGCGCTTGATCGGCTCGCCGGCGTCGCTGGCCGCCGGGCCGGCGGTGAGATTTTCCACCTCGATCGCGGTCAGGCCTTGCTCGCGCAGCGAAGCGCGGACCTGGCGCGCGCTGTCGGTTTCGAGCACGCCCTTGTGCAGCTTGCCCTGTGCGTCGAGCGCGTGATAGCGGAAACCGGCCACGAGGTATCCCAGCTAGCCGCGCGTGACGCGCAGCACTTCTTCGAATGTGGTGACGCCTTCGGCTACCCAGCGCAAGCCGTCGCCGCGCAGCGTGGACATGCCATGCTTCATGGCGTATTGGCGTAGCTGCGCCTCGGCGGCAGTGTCGTGGATCAGGCGCCTTACTTCGTCGTCGATGGTTAGCAGTTCGTAAATGCCGGTGCGGCCTTGATAGCCGGTCCAATTGCAGGCGGCGCAGCCTTCCGCGGCGTAAATCACTTCCGGCACGGGCGAGCCATTGAATGCGGTGCGTTCAGCAGCATCCGGTGCGTGCGGCTTGCGGCACGCGGGGCACACTTTGCGCACCAGGCGCTGCGCTTGCACGCCGAGCAGGCTTGAGGCGAGCAAGAACGGCTCGACGCCCATGTCGACCAGGCGCGTGATCGCACCGGCCGAATCATTCGTGTGCAGCGTGGCTAGCACCAGATGGCCGGTTAGGCTCGCCTGCACCGCGATCTGCGCCGTTTCCAGATCGCGGATCTCGCCGATCATGATGACATCGGGGTCTTGGCGCAGGATCGCGCGCAGCGCGCGCGCGAAGGTCATGTCGATGCGCGCGTTGACTTGTGTCTGGCCGATGCCGTCCAAGTCATACTCGATGGGATCTTCCACCGTCATCATGTTGAGCTGCGTGGCGTCGAGCCGCGACAGTGCTGCGTACAAGGTGGTCGTCTTGCCGGAGCCGGTCGGACCGGTGACCAGCACGATACCGTGCGGCTGCTGGATCAGCAGATCGAGTTGGCGCAGCGCCTCGGGATTCATGCCTAGGCTGTCGAGTTGCAAGCGCCCAGCCTGTTTGTCCAGCAAGCGCAACACGACGCGCTCGCCGTGCCCCGTCGGCAGCGTGGAGACGCGCACGTCGACCGGGCGCCCTGCCAAGCGCAAAGTGATCCGTCCATCCTGTGGCAAGCGCTTCTCTGCGATGTCGAGCTGCGCCATGATCTTGATGCGCGACACCAGCGCAGCATGAAGCGCGCGCGGCGGCTCCAACACATCACGCAGCGCGCCGTCGACGCGCAGGCGCACGACTGAGCGCGTTTCGAACGCCTCAAGGTGGATGTCGGATGCGTTCGCGCGCAGCGCTTGCGTCAGTAACGCGTTGATCAAGCGGATGATCGGCGCATCGTCCTCGGACTCCAGCAGATCGGTGATCTGCGGCAGTTCTTGCGCGAGCTGATTAAGATCGATGTCCTGCCCGATGTCGCCGATCAGCTGCTGCGCTGCGTTGTCGCTGCGCGAATACACTTGACCCAAAAGCTGGGTAAAGCGCTCTTCCTGCACCACAATCGGGTGCAGCGGCCGGCGCAGGAGCCGGCGTACTTCCGCGAGCGAAGCAGGGTCGAGATCCGGTTTGACCCAAATCTCTACGCCAGCCGAGGTATCGCGTGCCGCGATGATGCCCTTCGCCTTGGCGAAGTGGTAGGGGATTTGGCGCGAGATGTGTGGATCAGGCGCACTTAAGTGTTCGACGCTCGCCATGAGCCGTTCAACCCCTAGCGCTTGTCTTTCGTTGACCGTTTTGCCGGCGTGGTCTTGGCCGGAGGCGTCAGCATGAGGTTGTCGGAGAATGCGCCGGTGGTGTTCGCACTGCCCGGGAGCACTTCGCGCGGCTGTGAACTCGCTGCCGGATCCGTGCCTGCGGCAGAAGCGGGCGGTTCGCGCCGGCCGCCGAGACGCCGCGACATCGAAAGCGGCGAAGGATCGGCTGCTTTAGGCGTCTGCTGCGTGTTGGCTTCGATCGGTTTGATCGCCGCAGCGGCGCGCGGACCGAACAGCGGATCGCGTTCCGGCAGACGAGGGCTCTCGACGTCCGGCAGCAACCAATGCTCCGGCAGTTTGGCCTTGAGTTGTTCGTTGCGGATGTAGTCGTAGCGCTCATTCGTAATGGGACCGGGCGACAAGTTGTCGCGCAGGATGACCGGGCGCAGAAACACCATCAAGTTGGTTTTTTTGCGCTGGCGCGTTTCGTACTTGAACAAGTTGCCTACGACCGGGATGTTGCCAAGCCCCGGCACTTGATCACGCCGGTTCTGTACGTCGTCCTGGATCAAGCCACCGAGCACGACCGTCTGCTGGTCGTCGACCAATACCGTCGATTCGATCGAGCGCTTATTTGTAACCACGTCGGCCGTTGACACCGCCGAGCCGGTCAAGCTTGAAACCTCTTGAAAGATCTTGAGCTTGATGGTGCCGCCCTCGGACACTTGCGGCGTAACGCGCAGCGTCAGACCAACGTCGCGGCGCTCGATGGTTTGGAAGGGATTGACCCCGGCGCCGGTGGTTTGCGTCTGCGAAAAACTGCCCGTGACGAAGGGGACATTTTGCCCGACGACGATTTTCGCTTCTTCATTGTCCACGGTGAGCAGATTCGGCGTCGACAGAATGTTGGTGTCGGCTTTCGATTCGAGCGCGCGCGCCAGCATGCCCAGGTTGAGCACTTCGCCCACGCCCGGAATGCTGATGCGGCCCTTGACGACACCGATGTTCAAACCCGAGCCGACGCTGGCGAGATTGCCCGCTGCACCGATGATGTTATTGCCGCGCCCCGCGGTGTTGAAGTTGGTGCCGCCGATGGCTGTCAGGTTATTGTCAGCGGCACCGGACAAGTCCTGCCACTGAATGCCGAACTCCGCCGCTTGATCGGTGGAGACTTCCGCGATCAAGGCCTCGATGAACACTTGCGCGCGCCGCGCATCGAGTTTCTCGATGACAGTGCGCAGACTGTTATAAACGAAATCGGGCGCAGTGATAACCAGCGAGTTAGTGGAAGGATGCGCTTGGATGCTGCCGCCGCCGGAGGATGCCGGGATGCTGATAGAAGGCACTGGCGCCGCGGCTGCAGCCGGCTGACCCGGTTGCACCGGCACGGGTTGGGGCGTGGATACGACGGCGTTGCCGCCGCCGCCACTGCTCGCGCCCAAAATCCCGCGCAGCGTTTCCGCCACTTTCGCGGCCTCGGCATTGCGCAGATAGATCACGCGAATGTTGCCGCCTTCGGCGGAGGGAATATCCATGTCGGCCACGAGTTGCTTGACTTTCAGAATCGTTGCCGCGCTGTCGGCGCGCACGATCAGGCCGTTGGTGCGCGAGTCGACCGCGAACACCAGCTTCGGCAACCCGCCTGGAACCGCCGCCGGGGCCGATGCTTCCGGCATCAAGCGCGCGAGCAGCTGTGAAATATCTTGTGCTGAAGCGTGTTCGAGTTTGATGAGTTCGATCTCGGCGCTCGACGCTATGTCGATTGACGAGATGATCTTGTCGATGCGGCGCAAGTTCTCCGCGTAGTCGGTGATAACCAGCGTGTTGCTGTTGGGATAGGCGTTGATGACGTTGTTCGGCGCGATCAGCGGCCGCAGTACCGGCACGAGCTGCACGGCCGACTCGTGCTTGAGCGTGTACACCTGGGTGACGATGCGATCGCCACCCCCACGGGCTTTAGAACCGGTCGGGCTGTAGGTCAGTTTCGCGTCGGCCTCGGGCAGGACTTTCACCACACCGTTGGTGCCCTCGATGGCGGTGAAGCCCTGCATACGCAGCGCCGAGAGCAGAATCGGGTAAACCAAGTCGCGCTGCACCGGGTTGGCGGAAATGATGTTGATGGTTCCGGTGACGCGCGGATCGAGAATGAAATTCTTGCCGGTGATCATGCCGACTGTTTTGATGACCGAGCGAATGTCGGCGCCGTCGAAAGCGAGCGTGACGGTGTCCTTTTCTTCTGCCGCTTGTGCGGCGCAACAAGTAGCCGCGATAAGAAAGAAAGTACTGAGGAGCTTCGCTAACCGCATGGGCTGTAACCCTTATTGTTGGACGTTGTAAGTCAGTTGTAACGGACGGCCGTTACGCGTGCCGGCGATGGTGACGCGTTCGGTGTCGTCGAACTCTTGATATAGACGCATGAGATCAGCGGGGGAGTTTACCGCCTGGCCGTTCACTTGTTTGACGACGTCGCCGAACTGCAGCCCGAGGCGCTCGGCCAGACTGCCGGGTGGCACTTCTTCGATTGCGACACCGCCGCCCGGAGCCGCGCCGACGCGGCCGAGGTTCGATAGCTGCGAGACATCTTCGAGTGCCGACTGCAGTTGATTGCGGGAAAAACTCATCACGTTGGGCGCGACCGGTTGCACGTTGAGCCGGAATTGGTTGCCCTGCGGCGAGGGTTGTTGCGGCTGGCCGAGCACCGCCGGCGTAGGCGTGCCGAGGCTGGCGGATTGCTGTGGGAAGGAAACTTTCTCTGAAGCAGCGCCGCGTTTGAGCAGGACATGGTCGCCGAACACACCCTGCAACGTAACACCCGGCATGATCTGGTCGCCGACCCGAAAACCTTGCTCCTTGCCGTCCACAGTCAGGATAGCGTGCGACAGCGCTTCGCCGTGTTCGGCAAACACGCCTTTTAACTGCACGTTGAGCGTGGTCGGCACCACGACTTGCTGTTGGACCGGCGCAGGTGCATTAGCGTCCCCGAACAAACCAATCACGCTGGCCGGATTAAAGGCGATCGACGCGGCACTCGGCGCTTGCGCTGGGGTGGGCGCGGGCTTGGGCTCCAGGAAATGCCAAATCAGCTGCGCCAACAGCCAGCAAAAGTAAACCAGCAACGCGAGCGTCAGCAACGTCGGCCAGCGCCGCGATAGCCATCCTCGCGAGCCTTGCAAGGCGTTTGCGGAAAACGCAGCGCCGGGGAGGGCGCTGCGGCGGCGGGCGAGCTTTAACGTGGCCATGACTGTGCTTGAGGTTGAGTGGCGCGGCCGCCAATTGCGCAAGACCAAAGCGTGCCCGCTTGCATCCAACCAAACCGCTGCTCCGTATAAGTGGTTGCAACAGAGGCAAGGTCCGGGCGCGCGACGCCGGACGCTTTTCCGCAACCAATCACTGGAGAGATGCTATGCAAAGGACGAAGCAACTTAGATATCCGTTAACTTGGTGCGCCGCGGCCCTGGCGTTGGCGGGCGCATTGGGTGCGCCGCACGCGCATTCCGCGAGTCATCGCGAAGCGCCGTTCATCACCACTATTCCCAAGGTAGACGGCACCGACTTCTATATGTTCCGCAGTTACGAACCCGGCCGGCAAGAGTTTGTGACCTTCATCGCCAACTATCAGCCGTTCCAGACAGCATACGGTGGCCCAAACTTCTTCACGCTCGATCCGAATGGTTTGTATGAAATTCACGTGGATAACGACGGTGACGCCAAGGAGGATCTAACGTTTCAATTTCGTTTCAAGGTTGAGCAGCGTGATATTGCCCTTGACATCGGCGGCAAGCGCGTCGCCGTGCCGGTGGTGAATGTGGGTCAAATCACGCAACCGGATCCTGCCGCATCAATTTTGAATGTTCGTGAAACTTATACCGTTAACGTAGTCCGCGACGGACGGCGCAACGTAGGCAAGCGCCAGAACATAACGCACGCCACCAACGGGGCTAGCGAGTTCCTCAAGCCGGTCGATAACATCGGTGCCAAATCCATCCCAAACTACGCTCAGTATGCCGCGCAACATGTCTACCCTATTAACATAC
>CAZAWU010000079.1:12608-16675 GCA_964488915.1 uncultured Burkholderiales bacterium | reverse complement strand
TGGACGAAACGGAGACGGTGGCGCGGGAAAAGTTCGAGCTCAAGCACCGCGACTTAGACGAAAAGCAAGCGCAGCAAATGTACAGCGTGCAGGTCGATCAGCGCCGGCGCACGCATTATCCGGAATGGGACTGCAAAGTAGCCGCGTTGCGCGAGGATTGGGCTACCGTGCTCGAGACGCCGGCGGCAGGCTCGGCCGCGCGCGGGCGCCCGTTCGCGCGCGCCACCCGGCGCGCGGGTCTGCGCTTGCGTGGACTCGAACGCATTCCGGATCGTTCGCTGCGCATTGGTCGCCTGGAAGAAGGCGACGATCTCGATCTCAACGCCGCCATCGACAGCGTGGTGCAACGGCGCAGGCGCACGACACCCGATACGCGCATTTTCAGACGCCATGGCCGCCGCCGGCGCGCCACGGCGATTGTGTTGCTCATGGATCTGTCGGAATCCACCAAGCGTTTTGTGCCCGGCAGCTTCACCAGCGTGCTTGAAGTAGAAAAGCGCGCCGCCACGCTGGTGGCGGAATCGCTCGACGCAACACGCGACCGCATCGCCGTGCATGGCTTCTCGTCCAACGGGCGGCAAGAAGTGAATTACATCTGCATCAAGGATTTCGACGAACCGTTTGGGCCGGATCAAAAAGAGCGCTTGCGCGCTCAGCAGGGCAACCTGTCGACGCGCATGGGCGCCGCGCTGCGGCATGCCAGCAGCGCTTTAGTGGCGCAGGAGGCCGATAGCAAGGTCATCCTGTTGCTGACCGACGGCGAACCCTCAGACGTGGATGTGATCGAGGAAGATTATCTTGTTGAGGACACGCGCCACGCCGTCACCACGGCGACGGGACGCGGCATCAAGACTTTTTGTTTGACGCTTGATCGACAGGCCGACGCTTATGTACGGCGCATTTTCGGCGCCCGCAATTACCTGATTGCGGACAGAGCCGATGCCTTTGCCGGCCATACCGGACAAGCGCTGGTGCGGTTAATCGCTCACTAAATTAGAGGGTGCAACGTGGCTATTCAAGCTGGAGAACGTGTCCCAAGCGCAACCTTCAAGCGGCTCGGCACAGACGGCATCATCAATGTGGACACCGCAACTTTGTTGAAAGGCAAGAGAGTCGTATTGTTCGGACTACCCGGCGCGTACACGCCGGTGTGCTCAGCCAGCCACCTACCCGGCTTTGTCGCCAAAGCGGCAGATCTGAAAGCCAAGGGCATCGACGAGATTGCCTGCGTGTCAGTCAACGACCCGTTCGTTATGCAAGCCTGGGGCCGAGAACACGGCGCGGAGGGCAAAGTCACGATGCTGGCGGATGCCGATGGTGCGTTCACGCGCGCCATCGGCCTGAGTTTGGATTTGCCCGATTTCGGCTTAAGCGGGCGCTCGCAACGCTACTCCATGGTGGTGGATAACGGTGTGGTGAAGAGCATCAATGTCGAAAAGAGCGTGCTCGACCACGGCGTCAGCAGCGCCGCTACCTGTATGTTGCAAGCATGAGATCCATGAATACTTGCAACCCAGACTTCGAAGAAACGGGAAATAGGCATCATGGCGAGTTCAACAAGTAGCCCACAAACAAAGGACGCTCGCGTCCCAGTGACGGTCATCACGGGGTTTCTCGGGTCGGGGAAAACGACCTTGCTCAATCACATTCTGAGCCAGCAACACGGCCAGAAAGTTGCGGTGATCGTCAACGAATTCGGCGAGGTCGGTATCGACGGGCAGTTGATCGTGCGCGACGAGGACGAGCAACTGGTCGAGTTCAACAACGGCTGCTTGTGCTGCACCGTGCGCGGCGATCTGATCGAAACCATCGGCAAGCTACAGCAGCGCGCCGAGCGCTTGGACGCTATCTTGATCGAGACCACGGGATTGGCCGATCCGGCGCCGGTAGCTTCCGTGTTCTTTGTTTCGGATGAGATCAGGAAACAGGTCAAGCTGGATTGCTTCGTCACCGTGGTTGACGCCGTCAACATCGAGCAGAACCTAGAGCAGAATCACGAGGCTTATGAGCAAGTCGCCTTTGCCGACATAACCTTGCTGAACAAGGCCGACTTGGTGAGCGAGGAACAACTGGCGCACGTGGAAGCGCGTATCCGAAGTCTCAATCCGCTCACTAAAATCCATCGCACGGCGCACAGCATCATCGATTTGCCGCTCATTCTCGGCACCAATGCCTTCGAGCTAGAGGCCAAGCTGGAAGTGGACCCACAGTTCTTGACCGAGCTCGATCACGAGCACGATCCGGATATCGGCTCCTTCGTCCTGCGAGAAGAGCGCCCGATCGACGTCAACCGTTTCATGACCTGGATGACGAGCGTGTTGCAAGAGCACGGCGAAGATCTGTTTCGCAGCAAAGGCGTGCTCAACGCACGCGGATTTTCGCAGCGCGTGGTATTTCAAAGCGTGCGCATGTTGACCTCGATGCGCCCGTTCACTGAATGGGGTTCCGACGCGGTTCGCCACAGCGAACTGGTCATGATCGGACGCAAGTTGCCACAGGAGGAATTCAAGGTGGGCTTCGCGCGTTGTGCCGTGCAGAATGCGTGATGGCTGCCGTCGAAGTGAAGTGAAGCGCGCAGTATGGGTTTCCATTGATTGATGTTTGTTAACAAGGAGAGCAAGCGATGAACGAGCTAATTGGAACCAACCCCGCGGTGGTGGGCACTGATCACTCCCTCGGCGCAGTCGCTCAAACCACCAGAACCTGGCTGCCCTCGATCGCCGCGGCGCTGCTCGGTATCGTGGTGATCGCCGGCGTTGGCTTCGCACCAGGCGTCGCGCACGACGCGGCACACGATGTGCGGCACACGATGGCATTTCCATGTCACTAACCGCCGGCGGCGGCTTCGCGATGTTCCGGCGCATCGTGCTGTCCGCGGTCGGCGCCGGCATCATCACCGGGCTGCTGGTGGCGGTCATCGAGTTGCTGGCGGTCGTGCCTTTGATCCAGAAGGCAGAGCTGTACGAAGAGGGCGCGGTAGGTCAATCCACTGCGGCGCCCGCTCCTGGAGCGGGCGATGCCGCCCACGATCACAGCGCTCACCACCACGACGTCGGCCACGACGAAACGGGGCGAGGCTTTTACACCTTGGTCGCGAGCGTGCTCACGGCGATCGGCTACGCGTTCTTGTTGGGTGCGTTGTTCTCGCGCATGGGAGCGGTCAGTTGGAAGCAAGGCGTTGCTTGGGGACTGGCTGGCTTCGCCGTGTTTCAACTCGCGCCGGCCCTTGGTCTACCGCCAGCGCCTCCCGGGATGCCGGAAGCCGATGTGACCCTGCGGCAAACCTGGTGGCTCGGCACGGTGCTGGCAACCGCCTTGGGTATCGCTGCGTGCTACTTCGCTTACCGGCGCAAACAAGCGATCTGGGCGCTGGCCGGTATCGCGCTGATCGCCGCACCGCATCTGATCGGCGCACCACGACCTGTCGCCGGCGAGAACTTGGTGCCGGTGGAACTAGCCCGTACTTTCACGATCGCTGCGCTGCTGACCGCTGCCGTGTTCTGGTTACTGCTCGGCGCCGTACAGGGCTATCTGTTCAGCAAATTAGAACAGCGCGGGGGCGCTGCTTTGGCCAGTTAACGCTCGATGCAGCGACGCGCCGATGATCCGCCGCTGGTGTATGAGACTCACATATTTTGCTGCATCAACGAGCGTCCGCCAGGGCACCTGCGCGGTTGTTGCGGCAGCAAGGGCGCGCGGCGGCTTTGTGACTACATGTGCCGTCGCGCGATGGCCACGGGACTGGGACACAGGATTCGAGCCAATTTGGCCGGCTGCCTGAACCGCTGCGAGTTCGGCCCGACGATGGTGATTTACCCCGAAGGCGTTTGGTACACCTACGCCAACGAGGACGATATCGACGAGATCTTGACGCGCCATGTGATGCGTGGCGAGCGGGTGGAGCGATTGCTGCTGCGCCCACCAACCGAGGCGCGAGGAGTATAGGGGGCATGAGGGTTTACTCTGAGTTGGACACAACACCAACACTCGAACAGGAGTGAACCGATGCCGACGTTCATGGATGGACTTTGGCGGATATTGTTCACCATTCCACTGCCCCTTGCGCT
>CAZAWU010000079.1:0-12508 GCA_964488915.1 uncultured Burkholderiales bacterium | reverse complement strand
GAGGAAGTTGCTGCCTTTGACGCGCAGGCCCCGCCGCATAGCAGGCAGATCGGCTACCCTCGCGTTGGCCTTCCCTACGCGCGTTCACTGCCGAACGCCTCGAGGTGCCGCCCGCCGCGATACCGCGGCAAAGATCACACCCACACCTTATTCTCAGTAGATTTCCTCGCACGCTTCGCCCGCTGCCTCACGCAAACGCCGGCGCATAGACGCGTTCGCTCCGCCAGATCCTTGTTGCGAGTGCTTATCGATCCACAGCCGCAGCGCTGTTTCGTTCGCAGCGAAGCATTGGCTCCGATTCATCCGTCCTAGCATTCCGATCGTTTTTTGCATGGATCCGCAGAATGCTTTAGTGCACGCTAGGTATCAGATACAGATATCTCTATCTTCGTATTCATAACGTTCATACTAAATAACCGATATAACCTGTAGATAGTACCAGGCTCCACCCTACTAGCCAGCAAATAACGACGAACATCTTCACCCTATTGTTGAGGAGAGAACAATGCATCGAACAGATGCGCTCATCACCGCCATGGCTTGTCTGTTTGCTGCTGCTGCCCATGGGCAGCAAGAGGTACGGCAACTCGACCCGTTGACGGTCACAGGCAAGATCGAACCGCCCGCCGCGCAGCTTGAATCGCCGGCTGAAACCGGCAGTCGCCTCGGTCTCAGCGTCAAAGAAACGCCGGCGAGCGTGGAAGTGATTCCGGGCGAGATTTTGCGCGAGCGCGGCGATAACAACACTCAGAGCGCTGTTGCGCGCGCGACCGGCATTACCCCGGCCGGAGCGCCGGGTGACGGCACCACAGCGTTGGTGTCGCGCGGTTTCTACGGACCAAACTCCGTCATGCAGCTCTACGATGGCACACGTCTGTTCGTGGCTGCGCAAACCATCACTTTCCCGGTCGACACCTGGGTACTCGATCGCGTTGAAGTGCTGCGTGGCCCCGCTTCGGTGTTGTACGGCGAAGGCTCGATCGGCGGCGCAGTTAACTTTGTCCCGCGCCAACCCGACCGCAAGAGTACCTCGATCGATTTGTTGGCGGCAGCCGGACGCTTCGATACTTATCGTTTGGGGGCGGCTGCGAGCGGTCCCATGTCCGAGCGCGCCGCCTACCAAATCGCAGCGATCGGCACTAAGTCGAACGGCTTTGTCGATCGCGGTGAGAGCGAACGCGCCACGATCGCCTCCGCCGTCGCCTTCGACGTCACCAAGGAGCTGACGCTCAAATTTTCCCTTGACGGTACCGTGAACAAACCCGATCGCTACTTCGGCACGCCGCTGGTGAACGGCAAGATCGATGACCGGCTGCGCGAGCAGAACTACAACGTCGACGACGACCACATCAACTACGAAGACTATTGGACGCGGCTACAGGCCACCTGGCGGGCATCGCCGACGGTAACCGCACGCAACGAGCTTTACCTGCTAAGCGCCGATCGCCATTGGCGTAACGCTGAGGGGTTCGAATTTCTACCTGCGACGTCACAGGTGCGGCGTTCGACCTATATCGAGATTCTTCACGACATGACCCAAGTCGGCAATCGCTTCGATGTAAGCGTGAGCGATGCTTTGTTCGGCCGTAAGAACCGTTTTGTCGCAGGTATCGATTTGAACAAGATTCGCTTCCGGCGCGACAGCAATTCACCGTTCGGTGGAGAATCCATCGTTGACGCGTTCGACTTCTCGCCCGGACAGTTTTTGCACGTCGATCCCACGCTACCGGGGTTCAAATCGCGCATCACGCAATACGCACTGTTCGCGGAAGACGCGTTCGACCTGACCAGTGCTTTTAAAGTGGTTGCCGGGTTGCGCTATGAAACAATCGACTTCACCAGGCAGAATCTGCTCTCGGGAACCAGCTTCGACAAAAAGTTCGATCCGCTGACGTGGCGCCTGGGCGCCGTCTACTCAATCGACCTTGACACCACCGTCTACGGGCAAGTCACCCGTGGCGTCGAGGCGCTCGGTGACCTGGTCACCCTGTCCTTGGACGAGAGTCAGTTCAACCTAACCAAAGCGCGGCAATACGAGCTTGGTTTGAAGAAGAGCTTCTTAGCGGGACGTGGGGAAGCCACCTTCGCCGTCTACGACATCGTCAAGAAAGGATTGTTGATCCCCGACACGGCCGGCGGCGTCGTTCCGGTCGGCCAGCAGTCTTCGCGCGGTGTGGAGGTTGCGCTGCGCTTGGCTGCTACGCGCACGTTGAGTATCGAAGCTAACGTGGCAGCGTTGCGCGCGCAATTCGACGACTTTCGCGAAGACGTCGGCGGAACCGTGACTTCGCGCAACGGTAATCAGCCGATCAATGTGCCGGAGCGCGCCGCCAATCTTTGGTTGACGCACGCACCGCACACGCAATGGCGCTGGGGTGTCGGCGCACGCTACGTTGGCAAGCGCTATGCGGATAACGCAAACACGATTGAGGTGCCTGCCTATACGGTGCTCGACGCGTTCGTCAGCTACATGCCGACGCCGTCACTGACGTTGTCGCTGCGCGGACGTAATCTGGGCAATCGCGACTACGCCATTGCTTCCTACTACACGAGCACGCAGTTTATCCTGGGTGAACCGCGCGCGTTCGAGTTGGTTGCGGAGGCGCGCTTCTAAGGGCGCGCCGCACTCGGGTTGCTACTCAGGCTCCAACCAAGCGTGCCACGACACTCGATCGTCATCGTTCCGGCGCCGCGCGAGCACGACATCCCTAAGCGAAACTCGTCCGCGTGATGCGCGTCCTCGTCCTCATTCACCGCTACCTCGGCATCGCCATGTGCTTGCTGTTCGCGATGTGGTTTTCGAGCGGCATCGTCATGGTGTTCGTCCCCTACCCTGAGCTGTACGCGGCGGAGCGCTTCGCCGGGCTGCAGTGGCTCGACCTGCAGCGCTGCCGTGTCGATGTCGCGAGTGCTTACGCGCGCTCCGGATTGAGCGAAGCACCGCAGCAAGTGCGCCTAACCATGGTCGGCGCACGCCCGGCGTTTCATTTCCACCCGTGGGTCGGCAAAGTGCGCTCTGTCTACGCCGATAACGGCGCGCCGCTCGGCGTCATCGACGCGTCACTCTCTGTGGACATCGCCAGTCGTTTCATGCCTGGGCAACGGCCGATGCACGCGGCGTTCGAAGAGTACGATCAATGGAGCGTAGCGAACCAATGGAACGCCTATCGGCCGTTTCACCGCATCGCGATGAACGATGCCGCGGGCACCGAGCTCTACGTGTCGGCGCACAGCGGCGAAGTGGTGCGCGATTCCACCCGCTTCGAACGCGGCTGGAACTGGGTTGGCTCGGTCGTGCACTGGATTTATCCCACTTCGCTGCGCAAGCACCCAGCTCTGTGGGACAAAGTCGTTTGGTGTCTAGCGCTTGTCGGTGTCACCAGTGCGCTCACGGGCATAGTACTTGGCATTTGGCGTTTCCGCTTCAAGAAGCCTTCCACGCTTGCCAAGCGCAGTCCGTATCGCGGCTGGATGTACTGGCATCACATCCTTGGGCTGGGATGCATGATGTTTGTGCTCACCTGGATCGTCAGCGGTTGGCTGTCGATGGATCACGGTCTGTTGTTTTCCGATCCTTCACCGACGCGGGAACAGCAACAGCATCTAGCCGGCGGCAACCTGCGGCCTGAGGCTGCCACCCATGATTTGAGCGCGTTCGCTGCGTTGGCCGGCGACAAGGTCAAGGAGATCGAGCTAGTGCAGATAGCCGGGGCGCTGAGCTACGTGTTACGCTACGACCATCAGCGCAGCGTCATAACCGCCGGCGATACGCTGACACCGTCGCCGCGCTTGCCGCCGCCGATCCTCGCGCGGGCGGCCAGCGGGTTACTCGGCAACCACGCACTCGGACTCGTGGAAACACTCGATGCCTACGACACGTACTACTACCGCACCGACAACAGCGCGCCGCTGCCGGTCGTGCGGGTGCGCTTCGCCGATCCGGCGCAAACGTGGTTTCACATCGATCCGAGCTCGGGCGCGCTGCTGGACAGAATCGACGCCAGCCGCAGGGCGTATCGCTGGTACTACGAGGCGCTGCATACGCTGGATTTCCCGTTCTTCCAGCGGCACGTGACGTTGTGGCGCGCGGTTGTGGTGCTGTTGTGCGCGTTCGGTTTCCTGTTCAGTTGCACGGGTGTGGTGGTTGGCTGGCGGCGATTGCGGTACTAGCTACGGGGCACTTCCGCGATCGCGATTCGAGGCGCGCAGTTCCTGCGCATCGTGCACCGCATAGAACAGCGCCGTCTCTTCGTAGTGCCTAGCGCAATACCAGGCAGTATATGCGCGGTGTGGCAGCTTAAATGGGAATAGCGCGGGCTGCCCGCAAAGTCTAACCACGCCGCGCGGGCATTTGATTCCCGCCCTGCATAGCCGGAGCATCCTCGTTACGCCATCCACAGTTTGCCAACGGGAACGATCATACCTCAGCGCCAGTCGGCGAACGCAAAGCGCACCGGCGATACCCGCCAGCGCGTGAGGTTTCCCCGACTTGACGCGCCGTTGGCTGCCGCACAAAATCAAACGGTGGTCACAACGCCGCTTCAGGACCACAACTTCCATCCGCATACCTACAGAGGGATCTCAACATGAGTGCATCCACCGCTGCCGCCGTTCAGAATCCACACTGCATCCACGCGATCGGCATCGGACGAACTGGAGCAGTGTACATCGAGGCGCTGTTTCGCACTGGAGAAATCGAGGATCTGCTCGCTCGGCCCGGAACGAGTTGCGCCGCGCTGTTAATCGACATCGGCGACGAAGATATCCAAATTGCGAATGATTACGCGCGTTCGCTCGCCGCACGGTTGAAGTCGCGCGGCGTGCTCGCAGATCGGTTCCACTACGAGTCGTTGGCGCTGAGCATTCCTGAGAAGAGTGTCTTCGCGCGTGAACTGGACGCCGTGCGCGAACAACTGAAGAGAGACGGTGCGGACGACACGTGGAGCAGCTTGCCGAAAGACTACGCCCTGCCTCAGGCGGGACAGCACGTTCCACGCGCGATCGCCAAGGGCATCTGCGCGATCAACTACTATCGCGGCGACCGCAAGCTTGAAGGCGCGCTACAGCGCTTCGTCGGCCAGGTGCGCAAAGCCGAACATCCCGCAACCGTGTTGATCGCATTCGGCCTCGCCGGCGGCACGGGCAGCGGCATGGCGTTCGACCTAGCCCGTCACCTTGCCAAAGCGGGACTAGGCAGCGACGTGCAGGTGGTTGGCGTCGGCCAACTCAGCCACAGCGGAGACGGCGAGTACTACAACAATCTCGCGCAATTCATGGCCATCGAAGACGTCGACCGCGCCATGCATACCGGCAATAATCCGTTCGGCGGCGGTTTCTTCACGGTCGCCTCCGAGCAGAGCTGGCAGCGCTTGACGGCCTACACCACCACCGGTGTCAAGGAAGTGCGCCAGCGCTTCAAGCAAATGGTGACCAACCGCTTCGTCGCCGATTCCTTCATGCGTTGGGCGATGAGCGAGGATTCATTGCATTTGCTGCGTGCACTCAAACACGGTGGCGGCAAGTGCATCATGTTCGATGTCGCGAAACTGAGTCACCCGGGCGTGCAGGTGCTGCCCGGCGAAGCCGGCTCGAAGTGGGACGCCGTGCTGCATCAGTGGATCGGCTTCGTGCCGAAGTATTCCGGCTTGAGCGATAAGTTCAAGACCGACTACGCCGAAGTGCACGTGCACGCTTCCAGGGACATGGAGGCGGGCATGCTCGAGGCAGATTTCAAGACCATGATCTCGGCGAATTACTTGAAGAGCGGCCAGTCTGCATACCACTCTTACCGCAACGAGTTTTTCGATGCCCTCACAGCGTACGGCGATGTGATTTTGCCTGGTGCCGAGAAGGACGACCTCGCGGCTTATTTGGCGTCGAAAGCGAGCTTCGGCGGTTTAGGCGCGGCGCAGAGGGGGTTAGAGCGGGCCTGACGATACCGCGAACGGCACCCTTGCGCAATGACAGGCGCGGGCATTGCCGTTGGTGAGCATTGAGATTGGATCAGATGCTTCTATACAGGACCGGCGGAGGCGGAGTGACCGCGCACCCCCCTACTACGGTTCACTACCACCCCCACCGGGCCGTTGCGGCGGTGATTTAAGCAGCATGCTGGTGACCGCTTCCGGCACCGCACCCGCTGCCTGCCCGCGCTTTGGCATGCCTTGCACGAAGGGCAGCAGTTGCAGCTTCGCGATCTCGTACACGCGGCGCAACTCGGCCACTGGCTGCGCGTGCTCATCGACGCGCAGGTCTACCAGCGGATACTCTTCCGTGTGGTGCACGCGCAGCGCCGCCGACTGTTTGCCGCGCTTGTCGCCGCCGGCGCCCTGCCCTGCTTCCAACGCGCGCAGCAGCCGTTCGGCCAGGTCGCTTGCTGCGCTCGCGCGAAACGCGCGCGCCATCGCGGCAATCGTTGCTTCGCCCATCAGCATGTTGCCTTGCACGGCAAAGTGCGGCTCGACGATGTCGCCGCACCAAGTGGTGCAAGCCTCGCCCGTCCAAGCCGCGGCACGCCCTCGAGCGTCGACGATACCGATCTGGCGCAAGTCACGCGCGGCATCGTTTGCCAACACCGCTTGCAGCGCTTCGGGCCCGCTCTTGCCGTCCTCCATCAAACGCAGCGCCTCGATGGCAAGGTACGGATTGACCCATGACTGCGTCGACACCGCTCCGACGCCTGCCTTCACGAACGGACACATCGAACCGACCGCCGGCACCGCCGTGCTCACCGCCACGCCGAGCATGCCGCTGCGCGCGCAGTGCGCGACGATGGAAAAAGTGTTCAACTCCATCGAGTATCCCTCATACGCTCAAGTACTGACCGATGCGCTGCGACGCATACCCAGCGCCGACTTCGCCTTGATCGGCGATCTCGCCCAACTGCAGCACGGCATAGCGATCGCCCACGGTGAGCGCAAATTTCACGTGCTGCTCAATCAGCAGTATCGCCGTCTGCGATTGTTCGCGCTCGGCGCGCAGCACGTGCGCAAGTTTTTCGATCACTGACGGCTGCAGCCCCTCGGTGATCTCATCGATCAGCATCAGTCGCGGCCGCGACATCAGCGCGCGCGCCACCAGCAGCATCTTCTGCTCGCCGCCGGAGAGCGTGCCGGCACGTTGCTTCAGCCGCTGCGGGATAAACGGAAAGTAGCCGCCGATGCGATCCAGGCCTGGGTCGAACAACCCGTCGTCGCTCAACGCCAAGCGCAGGTTCTGCTCCACCGACAAGTCTTGAAACAGCGCTTGCTCCTGCGGCGTGTAAGCAATCGATTTGCGCGCGATGCGGTGCGGCGCGGCGCCGGTGATGTCTTCGCCAAACAAGCTCACGCGGCCGCTTGCGGCGGGCAGAAAACCCATCACGGTTTTCAGCAGCGTGCTCTTGCCCATGCCGTTTTTGCCGAGCAGGACAAAGATCTCCCCTGCCGCGATCGACAGGCTCACATTGCGGACCACGATCGCCTCGCCGTAGCCGCTGCTGACGCCGTCGATTTCGAGCGCGGCGCCGCTCATGCTTGCGCGCCTGTCATGGTCCCGCCGCCGGAGTAAATGGTGCGCACCAGTTCCGATTCGACCACTTGCGCGACGGTGCCATCTAGCACGATGCGTCCCTGGTGTAGCACCACCACGCGCGAGCTGATTTCACGCACGAAGTCGAGGTCGTGCTCGACCAGCACGATGCACAGCCGCTGCTTGCCCGCGAGATCGACTAGTACCGTACCGATCAACTGCCGCTCTGGGCGCGTGAGCCCCGCCGTCGGCTCATCGAGTAGCAACACGCTCGGTTCCAGCGCGAGCACCATCGCCAACTCGAGCGCTTGCTTCTGACCGTGAGAGAGATGCCGGACTTCAATGCCGAGTTGCGCGTCCAGGCCGGTGGCTTGCATAACGCGCAGCGCGCCCTCCGGCAGATCCAACGTCGCGGCGCGCGTCCACAGCGAGGGGCGCTGTAGACGCCCGCGCGCGATGCGCAGCGACTGCGCTACGCTCAAAGCATCGAAGGTATTGGCGTTTTGAAACTTACGCCCCACCCCATAGGCTACACAAAGGTAGGGCGGACGGCGGCCGATATCGTGTTCGTTCACTAGCACCGCGCCGCCTGAGCGTTCGCCGCCGTCACCGATGCATCGAATCAGCGTGGTCTTACCGGCGCCATTCGGCCCGACCAAACTCAGCAACTCACCGTGATCAGCAGTGAGATCGATGCCGTCAAGCACGCGCAAGCTGCCAAACTGCTTCGTCACGCTTTGCAGTTGGATAGCGTGCTTGCCCTTCTGCTGCAGCCCGGCCAGTGGCTGCGCTTCGGTGGCGCGCAAAATGGGCACTTCGTTCGCCCGCGAACCGGCACCTTGCCCGCCGCGGAACAAGCGCATCACCAGCGGGGCGATGCCGCGCGGCAGCGCGACGATGACCACCACGAAGGCCAGCCCGACGACCAGCTTCCATATGAACGGCAGGCTGCCGCTCAAATAGGCGGTGCTGGTATCGATGAACAGGGTGCCGATCACCGGGCCGATCAATGTGCCGCGCCCGCCGAGCGCCACCCAGATCACCAACTCCGTGCCGAATACGAAGCCCGCATATTCCGGCGCGACCACCATTTGCACGCAGGCGAAGAGGTAACCGGCGACCGCCGCGATGATCGCCGAGACAAGCATCAGCACAATCTTGATGCGCGATACGTTGATGCCGAGATACTCGCAGCGCGCTTCATTCTCGCGGATGGCGATCAACACGCGCCCGGCGTCACTGCGCACGAACAGCCATGCGGTGGCAGTAACGAAGATGAGGTAGGCGCCGGCGATCCAGAACCACGTTTGCAGCGACCAGTCAAAACTCTCGAAGCCGGACAGTCCGCTGCTCGATCCGGTAAATGTCCCGCCCGAGTAAAGGATCTGCGCAACGATGATCGGCAACACCAGCGTCACCACCGACGCGTACAGCGGCGAGGCGCCGTGATAGAACGCAAGCCAACCAACCAGTAGCGCAACCAGCGCAGCGACCAAGACACCGGCGCCGAGCGCGAGCGCCGCGTGCCCAGGGCTAAACCCAACGTGCGTAAACATAAGTCCCGCAGCGTACGCGCCGATGCCGAAGAACGCCGATTGGCCGAAAGTGAGGATACCGGTGTAGCCCCACAAGACGTCCACGGTAAGCGCGACCGCCGCGTAGAGGAAGCCGCGAATCAAATTGTTGACCAAGAACTCCGGCAGTAGGTACGGTCCGACCGCAATCAGGACCAGCGCGCCCAGAGCAAACGCAATGACCAGCCGTACATCCGAGTGCGGCCGCGGCACGTCGCCGCTGCGCAAGGTAGCCGGCGCCGCCGCAGCCTCATTCACGCGCGAATCCTTGCGGGCGCAGGCGCAAGATCAGCGCCGCCAGCACGACGATGGTCAACCCGCCCAACACCGGGTTGCCGTAGGTGCTGACCAGCACTTGTGCACCGCCCAGCACGAGACACGCCGCCGCCAGGCTGGCCAGCGACATGCCCGACACCAGCACCAGCATGAACGCGCTCACCAGCCAAGGCACGCCCAGATTCGGATCGACGCTCGACAGCGGCGTGATTAATGCCCCCGCCATGCTCGCCAATCCTGCGCCGAGCGAGAACGCGATGAAGCGCACCAGCTCGCTATTGATGCCCAGCCCGCGTGCAAGGTTCTCATTCATGATCACCGCGCGCGTCTGCAAACCCAGACGCGTGCCGTTCAGCACGGCCGTCATAGCGAGTCCCAGCGCGATCGCCGCGCCCACCAAGATCAGCCGGTACTGAGAATAGGAAGCACCGAGAAAATCCACCGCGCCTTGCACCGGGCTCTGTACGAATTGCACTTCACGCCCGAAGCCGAGTGTGATGAGCTGACCGATGATGATGCCGAGGCCCCAGGTTGCGAGAATTGCATCGAGCGGACGCGCGTAAAGCGGTCGCACGACCAGCCGCTCGATCAACATGCCGCAGACAAAGCCGATGACGAACGCGAACGGGATCGACCACCAGGGACTGATGCCGAGCTTCGTCACCAGCAGTGCGGAGTAGCCTCCGACGGTGAGAAAACCGCCGTGCGCGAAGTTGATAATCTTCATCACACCGAACACCAGCAGCAGTCCGGCGCACACCGCATACAGAATCGCCGCAGTGGTGACGATGTCGAGAACTTGTGCCATCACGGCGCGCGAGAAATCGCGTCCGCGCAGGGCACCGCCCTGCGCGAACCCACTTTTGTTTTCCTATGGCCCGACGCTACTTGATGTTCGGGCACTGCGCGCCCGGATCGACGTCTTTGAACGTCTCCAGCAATTTGACGTTGCCGTCTTTTTGCACTTGCCCCAGGTAAATGGTAAGCGGCGCATGGCGCTGCTTGTTCATTTGAATCTTGCCTCGCGGGCCGTCCACGGAAACTTCCGCCAACGCCTTGATGACTTTATCGGTATCGGTCGAGCCAGCCTTCTCCACTGCCGCCTTGTACGCGTAGACGCCCTCGTATTGCGGCACCGATAAATCGTTCGGCGTCTTCAAATCCGCGCCGAACTTTTTCTGCATCGCCGCCATGAATTCTTTGTTCTTGGCGCTGTCGATGTTGGTTAGGTAGGAACCGGAGATGTAGATGCCGTCCGCATCCGCGCCCATGCTCTTAGCGGTGCCCTCATCTACCGCCAAGTTGCCGTAGGGAATACTCACACCCGCCGCGCGCAGCTGTTTGGTCAGCGTCACATTCGGCGCGCCGCCCGCGGTAGAGGTAATCAGCGCATCCGGCTTGGCGGCCTTCAGTTTGGAGATGATCGCCGTCCAATCGGTGCCGTCCATCGGCAGGTACTCCTCGCCGAGGATCTTGCCGCCCTTGCTCTCCGCATACTTGCGCGTGAACCCGAGCATGCCGCGGCCGTAAGCGTAGTCGCTGCCAATCAAGAAATAAGTCTTGCTGTTGTACTTCTTCATGAAATAGTCCACCACCGGCGCGACTTGTTGATCCGGCACCCAAGCGTTGACGTACAGGTACTTATTGCACGAACGGCCTTCGTAGAAAGAGGTGTAGATAAAGGGCTTCTTTGCACGCGTCACAATGGGCAGGCCGGCGTTGCGCGCCGCGCTTGTTTCCATGGTGATGATGACATCGACTTTCTTCTGGAACAGCAGCGCGTCGAACGCTTTCTGCGCACCGGCGGCACCGCTGCCGTCGTCGGCAACTTCCAGCATGACCTTTCTGCCCAGGATGCCGCCCTTAGCGTTGATCTCCTCGACGGCCAATTCGGCCGACTGCACCACCGACGGCGCCACGACGCTATTCGCGCCGCTCAAGCCGACCGGGATGCCGATCTTGATCGGGTCCGCCCCTTGTGCGGCGGCGCTGAACAGGAGCGCGCCGGCGCAGACGGTCCCAAGCGCACTTGCTAAACGACCCAACGATACTGCTTTCATACCTTGCTCCCCCTCTTGGTAGTTGGAAACACGCAGCCGAGCCGCCGAATGACGCACAGGGCCGCCCTCGGAATTCCTGATGCAAACCGTGTACCACATGCAATGCGCGGGCAAGTTTAGCCTTGTTCCCGGCTCTTTACTACGGCCGGCGATTCCATAACGCACTTTCTGCGTGCATGGCCGCGCCATGGCGGTGCACCGGCAACGCCCGGCAGGACACGTTTGATATAGTGCGGAGAGCGCACATTCTGCCCGAGGCCTCCGCATGAAACGCCAAGAAAGTAACGTCAAGATCGCTTGCGTCCAAATGGAACCGCGCGTCGGGCAAAAACCTGAGAACGTCGCGCACAGCCTGGTGCTCATCGATCAAGCCGCACGCAGCGGCGCACACCTCATCGTGCTGCCCGAGTTGTGCAATTCTGGCTACGTGTTCGAAACACGCGATGAAGCGTTCGAGCTCGCCGAAGAAATTCCAAGCGGCCCGACCACCAAGACCTGGTGCGAAGCCGCAGCCAAACACAACACTTACCTCGTGGCGGGCATCGCCGAACGCGCCGGCAACAGCCTATACAACGCTGCGGTGGTGATCGGTCCGAGCGGCTACATCGGCACATTCCGCAAGGTGCATCTGTGGAACGAGGAGAATCTTTACTTCGAACCGGGCAATCTCGGCTTTCCGGTCTTTCACACTCCGATTGGGCGCATCGGTACTTTCATCTGCTACGACGGCTGGTTCCCCGAGAGCTACCGCCTGTGCGCGCTGCAGGGCGCGGACATCGTGTGCATCCCGACCAATTGGGTGCCGATTCCCGGGCAAGATCCGAAACGCGAAGCAATGGCGAACATCCTGTGCATGGCGGCGGCGCATTCCAACTCACTGTTCGTCGCCGCAGCCGATCGCGTCGGCACCGAACGCGGCCAACCGTTCAACGGCCAGAGCATCATCGTCAGCTACACCGGCTGGCCCATCGGCGGACCGGCCAGCAAGGACAGGGAAGAAATCATCTACGCCGAAGCGAACCTGGCGGACGCGCGGCGCAAGCGCAACTGGAACGAGTACAACCAAGTTCTGCGCGACCGGCGCACCGA
>CAZAWU010000078.1:0-16919 GCA_964488915.1 uncultured Burkholderiales bacterium | reverse complement strand
TCATGCGCTCGTTCTGCAGCCGCAGCATCATGATGACGTCGACGTCCCTTAACCCGGCACGCATATCATGAAACACGCGCACACCGAGATTCTCCACTTGGCTCGGGAGTAGTGTTTTGGGACCGATCACACGTAACTCCGGCACGCCGAGCGTGGTGAGCGCATGGATCTCCGAGCGCGCCACGCGTGAATGCAGGATGTCGCCGACAATCGCCACGCGCAAGTTGTTGAAGCCGCCTTTGTAGTGGCGGATCGTGTAGATATCGAGCAAGCCCTGCGTCGGATGCGCGTGGCGGCCGTCGCCGGCGTTGACGACGTGGATGCCGGGAGCCACGTGGCGCGCGATCAAATGCGGCGCGCCGCTGGAAGCGTGGCGTACCACGAACATGTCTGCGTGCATCGCCGACAAGTTGGCGATGGTGTCGAGCAGCGTCTCGCCTTTGCTGGTGCTGGAGGCGCCGACGTTCAGATTGATGACGTCGGCGGACAAGCGTTTGGCGGCGATCTCGAACGTCGTGCGCGTGCGCGTCGATGCTTCGAAGAACAAGTTGAACACCGATTTGCCGCGCAACAGCGGCAGCTTCTTCACATCACGCTCGGCGACATCGACGAAGGAAGCCGCCGTGTCGAGGATATGCAGCAGGATCTCGGCGGAGAGTCCTTCGATCGTCAATAAATGCTGCAGGGCGCCGTGCTCATCCAGTTGAGGATTGGCACCCGCGCGCATCAGGCCTTGCGCTCCATCTTGAAATGCAGTTCGCCTGCGGCGTCCAGTTCGAGCACGGCGATTTGATCGCGTGGCAGCTTCACTTTCGCCCCGACGAACTGTGCGGCGATTGGTAGTTCGCGTTCTTCGCGGTCGATTAGAACCGCAAGGCGGATCGAAGCGGGGCGCCCGTAGTCGAACAACTCATTCATCGCGGCGCGAATTGTACGGCCGGTGTAGAGCACGTCGTCAACCAAAATGATGTGTCGCCCGTCGACTTCGAACGGGATCTCGGAGCGCTTGGCGTTCGGGTGTAGACCGATGCGGCCGAAATCGTCGCGATAGTACGTTACATCTAGAGTACCGACCGGAGTGCCCACCCCTAAATCATATTTTAAGCGATTCGCCAACCACACCCCGCCGGTGTATATGCCAACCAGGGCCGTATCCGCAGTCATGGCGGCGCGCAATTGGGCGCTCAATTGCGCGAGCAGTACTTGAGGGTCCGGCAGTGCGGTAGGTGCACTCATGGTGATTTCGGCAACGCGTCGAAGAACCATTGTAAGACGACTTGCGCGGCGACGCGATCGAGCCAAACCTTCTGGCGCTTGCCTTGCACCCCTTGCGCCGCGAGCGCCTGCTGAGCCGCATTCGAACTGAGGTGCTCGTTGATGAAATGCACGCCGAGGTTGAAACGGCCTTGCAGACGTTGCGCGAACTTGCGCACCAACGCTTCCAACTCATGCGCGCGCCCGTCTTCGTGCACCGGCATCCCCACCACGAACAGCGCCGGTCGCCATTCCTTCACCAATGCGGCGATAGCGTCGAATTTCGCCTCATTGTTCGCGCCTTCGATCGTGGTCAGCGGGTGCGCGATGCGCAGTGCCAGATCACCGCCCGCCACACCGATGCGCCTTTCGCCGAAATCGAACGCGAGGACGTAGCCGTGCCGAGGCAGCGCGGGAGGCAGGCTGTCTCGCGCGGAAGCAGTCATGTTGGGGCAACGAGGATGCTGCCGTACCGCTGCAACGCGGCCAGCGGAGCGCTAAGCGTGGCCGGCAACGTCCGAGAGTGTGGCGTAATTCACGCCCAACATTCCCATCGCTGCAGGCAGGCGCTCTTCCGGCGACAGCTCGAAAATGACGTCGGGCTTGGCCTCCACCGTGAGCCAGCCGTTCGCCTTGATCTCGTCTTCCAGCTGTCCCGCTGACCAGCCGGCGTAGCCGAGCGAGATCAGCATGCGCTCCGGGCCTTTGCCCTGGCCTACCGACTGCAGAATATCTTTCGATGTCGTCAGTCCAACCGAATCGCGCACGACCAACGTGGATTGCCAACTGCCGATCGGTTGATGCAGCACGAAGCCGCGATCCGTCTGCACTGGGCCGCCAAAGTAGACCGGCAGTTTGGCGACGTTTTGGTCCGGCAGCGAGATGTCAATCTGCTTGAACAACGAACCCAGGTTGAGTTCCGTGGGTCGGTTAACCACGATGCCGAGCGCGCCCTGCTCGTTGTGCTCGCAGATGAAGGTAAGTGTGCGCGCGAAATTCGGATCGACCATGTTCGGCATGGCGATCAGGAAGTGGTTGGTCAGGTTAACATTCTTCATCGTTTTCATTATCCCACAATAGATCGAGTCTCAATCATGCGGCACGAGTGTGCGTTGTTCTGGTTTCGGCGCGACTTGCGCTGCGCGGACAACGCCGGCTTATACGAAGCGCTGCGCGATGGCCGCAGCGTCCACTGCGTCTTCGTGTTTGACACAGAGATCCTGGAAAAGTTGACGCAGCGCTGCGATCGCCGCGTGGAATTTATCTGGCACAGCGTGCGCGAACTGCAGCGCGGTTTACGCGATCTGGGCGGCGACTTGCACGTGCTGCACGGTGCGGCACACGAGCTGATCCCGCGCTTGGCATTGCAGCTCAAGGTGAACGCCGTGTATACCAATCACGACTACGAGCCTGAGGCGATCCGGCGCGACGATCGTGTGCGTGCCGCGCTCGGCGCGAGCGCGATCGAGTTTCGCACGTGCAAGGATCAGTGCATTTTCGAGAAGGACGAGGTGCTCACGCAAGCCGGCAAACCTTACGCAGTTTACACACCCTACAAGAACGCCTGGCTTGCAAAGGTAGACGACTTCTATCTCAGTTCGTATCCGGTGGAAAAATACCGTGATCGGCTCGCGCGACGCGGTTCCACGCAGTCGATGCCCAGCCTAGAGTCGCTGGGCTTCGAAGCTACCAACCTGCTCGCGCTCGGCCTCACGCCCGGCATCCGTGGTGCTCGCGAACTGTTCGATGACTTCAAAGCGCGCATCGGCCACTACCAAGCGCGGCGCGACTTTCCCGGCATCAAAGGTGTTTCGTATCTCTCCGTGCATCAGCGCTTCGGCACGATTTCCGTGCGCGAACTGGCGCGTTTCGCACATGCTCAAGGCAATGAAGGCGCGGACACCTGGTTGAGCGAACTGATTTGGCGCGACTTCTATTTTCAGATTCTTTGGCATTTCCCGCATGTCGTGGAGCGCGCTTTTAAGCGCGAGTACGAGCGCCTGAAATTCGACAACCGGGAAGACTTTTTCGACGCGTGGTGCAGTGGGCGCACCGGCTACCCCATCATCGACGCGGCGATGCGGCAGCTTAATCAAACAGGGTACATGCACAATCGCCTGCGCATGATCGCCGCCTCGTTCCTGGTGAAGGATCTGCTCATCGACTGGCGCTGGGGTGAGCGTTACTTCGCCGCCGTGCTCAACGATTTCGATCTCGCTGCCAACAACGGCGGCTGGCAGTGGGCTGCTTCTACCGGTTGCGACGCGCAGCCCTATTTCCGCATCTTCAACCCTGTCGCACAGTCGCAGCGCTTCGATCCGGATGGGCGATTTATCCGGCGCTACTTGCCCGAACTTGCTCGCTGCACAAACGCCCAGATTCACACGCCGTGGCTCATGGGCTCAGCCGAACAGGACGCTGCCGGAGTGAACATCGGCCGCGACTATCCTCTGCCATTGGTCGACCACGCGGTCCAGCGCCAGCGCGCGCTCGCGTTATTTGGCCGGGTCAAGATAAAGAATGCATAAAAATCAATATCTTAAGACTAATGAAAATCATGAGGCTCGGTTAAGCGATTTTGCCTTGGCTGCGGGGCCGGCCACGCCCAGAATGCGAAGCGTTGGTACTGAACGCTTGTCCTTGTCCCTAACCGACTTTTGAAAGGAACTGCTATGAAATGGACCACCCCCGCTGCTACCGATATGCGCTTTGGCTTCGAAGTTACGATGTACATCGCTGCTCGCTAAGCTAGGCAAACAAGCTTCAATAAAAAAGCCGCCCTCGGGCGGCTTTTCTATTTTCAGCAGTCGTTTTTAAAGGCTCTATCAAGAGCCTCATTGCTGGGTTTTCTTGGCCGCTGACGGTGCGTTGTCACGCACGCTTACATCGACTTGAAACGACGATTCTTTCTTATCCGATCCGGAGATGGTGAATTTCACCACTACCGTATCGCCGCTCTTGAGCGGCTTCTTGAGCCCGATGAGCATCAAGTGCAAGCCGCCCGGCTCGAACTTGACGCTCGTGCCGGCGGGCAACTCAAGGCGGTCGACCTTGCGCATCTTCATGACGCCTTTGTCCATGATCATGTTGTGCACTTCGACAGCCTTTGCTTGCGGGCTCTCGACTTTGGTGATGAGCGCAGACTCTGAGGCTTCCAGTTCCATGTACGCCGCGCCGTTTTTCTGGCCGGGCTTGGTCGCGAGCGCCCAAGGCCGCAGAAAGCTCACGGTTGCGTAAGCATGGGCAAATGTTGCCGCGAGCGCGAGCAGCACCAACACTACCGCCGTTCTAAGCCAAGACACGGAATTTCTCCAATCATGTTGAGATCGCGTCGCCCCTAACGGACTACGCCCCGGCGCGGCGGACAAACTCGCACCACCGCTCGATTCTAGCGCGACTGCCGCGCTTAGCCGGTGCGCTTGGGGTAAAAGTGGATCACCCCTTTACCGTCTTGCGAGCGCTGCGCTTGCAGCGGCTTCCAGGCGCTTGCGTAGATGACTTCGAAACTTGCTGGCACCAAGCCTTGGTTGCCGGCTGGGTAGCGTGCGTTCATCGCCGCCCATTTGCTTTTGCCATAAAGGCCGCGGACAGGGTTGGGCACGAGTCCACGCATGCCGAGTGCAGCCAGTTCCGCGAACATCTGCGCAAGGCTGGCGTAGGTTAGCGTCAAGCGGTCCATCTGTACGATGGGCTCGGCGAACCCAGCTCGGCCGAGCGCGTCGCCGATATCGTGCATGTCGACGAACGGCAAAACATGCGCGCGCTGATCCATAATTTGAAACGCGTCGCGCAGTTCGCGTAGCGTGTCCGGCCCGAAAGTGCAGAACAGCAGTAAACCGCCCGGGGCCATCACGCGCAACAGCTCGGGCAGCAGGCGGTCTATGGCGCACCAGTACGCACCGAGATTGCTCACCGCAAGATCGAAGCTGCGCCCCACGAGCGGCAGACGCTCCAGGTCACCGCACAGCCTGCTGGCCGCCTTTGCGCCTCTGTGGAGAAACGCAAGCGCTGGGTCGATGCCAACTACATGGGCCGCCGGAAAGCGCGCTTGCAGCGCGGCGCTCGCGCGGCCGCTGGCGCAACCAAAATCGAGAACGCGCGCCGGGGAAACCTTCAAGTAGTCGAGCTGTTCCAGCAGGCGCGTTTGTACTTCGTCGTGCAGCGCCGCATGGGCGTCGTAGACCGGCGCGGCGCGTCCGCGGGCACGGCGCGCGCGCAAGTACAAGTCCAATGTCGATCTGCCGGGCGCCTGCAACTGCCGATTCAGAGCGGCTGCAAATCTAGTTTGGCGAACAGCGCCCGATCGCGCTCAGCCTCAGGGTTGCTGGTGGTCAGCAGTTTGTCGCCATAGAAGATCGAGTTGGCCCCGGCAAGAAAGCACAGCGCTTGCACCGCTTCAGGCATCTGCTGGCGCCCGGCGGAAAGCCGCACGAAACTGGACGGCATCGTGATGCGTGCCACGGCGATCGTGCGCACGAACTCGGTCCAATCGAGCACATCGGTGCCGTGCAACGGCGTGCCGGGCACTTGCACCAGATTGTTGATGGGCACCGATTCCGGGTGCGGGTCCAGGCTGGCGAGCTGGGCGACGAGGCCCGCGCGCGCTTCACGCGTCTCGCCCATGCCGACGATGCCGCCGCAGCAGACTTTCAAACCGGCTGCACGCACGCGTTCGAGCGTGTCGAGGCGATCTTGATATTCGCGCGTCCTGACGATGCTGCCGTAAAACTCCGGCGAAGTATCGAGATTGTGGTTGTAGTAGTCGAGTCCAGCTTGCTTGAGTTGATCGGCTTGATCGTCGCGCAGCATGCCGAGCGTCGCGCACGTTTCGAGTCCGAGCGAACGCACCGCGCGCACCATGTCGAGCACGGGTTCTAAGTCTTTCTGCTTGGGGCCGCGCCAGGCGGCGCCCATGCAAAAGCGCGTCGCACCATTGGCTTTGGCGGCTTGCGCGGCGTTGAGCACTTCGGCGAGCGGCAGCAGCGCTTGGTTCGCCACCCCGGTGACATAGCGCGCCGCCTGCGGGCAATAGCCGCAATCTTCCGGGCAGCCGCCGGTCTTGACGGACAGCAGCGTGGATAGCTGCACCTTGTTGGCGTCAAAGCGCTCACGGTGCACTTGCTGCGCGCGAAACAGCAGATCGCTGAACGGCAGAGCGTAGAGCGCGAGCACGTCGGCCGCACTCACGCGCGGTCCGGGTACTTCTGCTCGGCGGCGGGCGTTTTGTGTCGCCGCGCTCTTCGCATCACTGGTTCCGCGTTCGCCCGATTCCACCAGGCTCGTAATATCATTCATGTGGGCTTCCTCTGCTGCGCGATCATCCTTGAGCGCTTTTACATTGTCAAATTTCTAGGGTAAGAACTTGAACAAGTGGTGGTCTTGGGTGCGCCCCGCGCAACAATGCTTGCTGTGCGGCATGGCCTCCGGGGATCAGGCGCTGTGCGCGGCGTGCTGGCAGGATCTGCCGTGGCTGCCGCAACCACGCTGCCCGCGCTGTGCCCTGCCCGCGCCGAGCGCTGGTTTGTGCGGCGCCTGTCTTAAGCATCCACCGCAGTTCGACGCTACGTGGGCAGCACTGCGCTACGATTTTCCGGTGGCTGAACTGCTGCACGCTTACAAGTATCGCGGTCAAGCAAATCTCGCCCATGCTTTCGCCGCCATGTCGCAGCGCTGCGCGGCGCAGGACGCGCACAACCTGGATGTGCTGGTGCCGCTGCCGGTGACTTTGGCGCGCATGCGCGAGCGCGGCTTCAATCAAGCCGCGGAACTGGCCAAGCAGCTCGGACTAACCCTCGGCGTGAGCGTCGCGCTATCTGCACTGCGCAAGACGCGCGATACACGGCCACAGATCGAACTGCCCTGGGAGGAGCGCCGGGCCAATGTGCGCGGCGCATTCGCTTGCGATTCCCGCGTGGCGGGGCTGAACGTCGCGCTGATCGACGACGTCATGACGACCGGCGCCAGCGCGGACGCAGCCAGCGCGGCGCTCAAGCGGGCCGGGGCGAAGTCCGTGGTCGCTTGGGTGCTGGCGCGCACGTTGCGGCCTTAGACGCATTCATCGATGTTTCACGTGCTGTTGTACGAGCCGGAAATCCCGCCCAATACCGGCAACGTCATTCGCTTGTGCGCCAACACCGGCAGTACGCTGCATCTAATTGGTCCGCTGGGTTTTCGGGTCGATGATCGCCAACTTCGCCGTGCCGGACTCGACTATCATGAGTTCGCTACGCTGCGCCAGCACGCTGATTTGAACGCGTGTCTGCGCGAGCTCGGTGAGGTGCGCCTGTTCGCGCTCAGCACGCGTAACGCGACGCGGTACGACGGCATCCAGTTTGCGCCAGGCGATGCATTCTTGTTCGGGCCGGAGACGCGCGGATTACCGCAAACGCTCTTGGATAGCCTTCCGGCTGAGCGCCGCCTGCGTTTGCCCATGCGGCCCGGCAACCGCAGCTTGAACTTGTCTAACGCCGTTGCTGTGGTGGTCTACGAAGCGTGGCGTCAATGCGGGTTCGCCGGCAGCAATGCTGATGAATCTGTATAGTGGCTATAGTGTGACCTGGAAAATACGGATGGTTCTTACTTTTCGGATTATACTCACGGGGTATTTATGGCGCCTGGTTATCTGCGCGCCGGCGCGTACGCAGACAACTCAAGCTTCGCAATTTGATTGCGATGCACCTCATCCGGGCCATCGGCCAGGCGCAGCGTGCGGGCGTTTGCATAAGCGGCGGCGAGCCCAAAATCTTCGGTTACGCCGGCGGCGCCGAACGCCTGAATCGCCCAATCGATGATCTTGCACGCCATATTCGGCGCGGCGACTTTGATCATCGCGATTTCTTTCTTCGCAACCTTGTTGCCGACCGTGTCCATCATGTAGGCCGCCTTCAACGTCAGCAGGCGGCACTGATCGATCATGATGCGCGCTTCGGCGATGCGCTCCTGCGTCACGGTTTGCTCGCTCACCGGTTTGCCGAAGGCGACGCGCGAACTGGCGCGCTGACACATCTTCTCTAACGCGCGCTCGGCCAAACCGATCAAGCGCATGCAATGATGAATCCGACCCGGCCCCAAGCGTCCCTGCGCGATTTCGAACCCGCGTCCCTCGCCCAGCAAGATGTTGGTCAGCGGCACACGCACATTGGTGAAAGACACTTCCGCATGACCGTGCGGCGCGTCGTCAAACCCGAACACCGGTAAGATGCGCTCCACCTTGACCCCCGGCGTATCGAGCGGCACCAGCACCTGCGACTGCTGCAAGTACTTGCTCGGATTGTTTGGGTCGGTTTTGCCCATGAAAATGAGGATCTTGCAATGCGGATGCGGCGCGCCGGAGGTCCACCATTTGCGCCCGTTGATGACGTAGTGCTCGCCATCGCGCTCGATGCGCGCGGCGATATTGGTTGCATCGCTGGAGGCCACGGCCGGCTCGGTCATGGCGAAGCCAGAGCGAATCTTGCCCTCGAGTAAGGGGAGCAACCACTGCTTTTGCTGCGCTTCGGTGCCGTAGCGCACCAGCACTTCCATGTTGCCGGTATCGGGCGCGGAGCAGTTGAAAATTTCCGGCGCGAACGGCGAGCGGCCCATGATTTCACACAACGGCGCGTATTCGAGATTGGTGAGACCGGCGCCGTAGGAACTCTCCGGCAAGAACAAGTTCCACAAGCCCGCCGACTTGGCTTTAGCTTTTAGCTCCTCCAACAGCGGCGGCTGGCGCCAACGCGCTTCATTGATCTGCGCGTCGATCTTCGCTTCGTTCGGATACACGTAAGCGTCCACGAACTCCTGCACGCGGGCCTGCAATTGCTTGACTTTGGGCGAGTAATCGAAGTCCATGTCGGGTTTTCCTTGGTTGCTCCGGCTTTGAGCCAAGTATATCGCGCCGCTCGCGCGAGCCAGCGACCTGCAGAAATGCCCAGGTGAATCAGTTTGTTACCGTTTTGCTGATTTTTGCCTACAATGTCGGTTTAGCGTTTCCTCCGCATCCCGCCTCGGCGCAGCCAATAGCAAGCACATGCGCGCTCTCCTTGTCGCACTGATCGTCTTCGGCAGTCTGCCCTTCATTTTGCGCAGACCTTACATCGGCATTTTGGTGTGGTGCTGGCTGAGTTACATGAATCCGCATCGTCTGGCGTATGGCTGGGCACAGATTTTCAACTTTGCCGAGATCGTGGCCATCGCTACGTTGCTGAGCATGGCTATGGCCAAAGAGGGATACCGCATTCCGCTTACACCGTTGACGCTGGTGTGGGGCGTCTTCATCGCGTGGATGGGTCTTACTACCTACAGCGCATTCGTCCCAGAGCCTGCTGTATCCGCATACATCAAGATCCTTAAGATCCAATTTACGACTTTTCTCACGATCATGGTGATGACGGACAAGCATCGATTAAATTTGTTGCTTGGGGTGATTACGTTGTCGATCGCTTTCTTCGGCATTAAGGGGGGGGTGTTCACGCTCGTCGGAAGCGGGGAAAACCGGGTGTGGGGGCCCGCTGGAGGGTTCATCGAAGAGAACAACGCGCTCGGCCTTGCTTTGTTGATGGTCTTGCCGCTTCTGCACTATCTGCGTTCGCAAGTACCCAAGCCATGGCAGAAGCGCGCGCTTCTGACAGCCATGGTGCTGACCGGATTGGCCGCTCTCGGTACGTACTCGCGCGGGGCAATGATCGGTGCTACCGCCACGCTGCTATTCTTCTTCCTTAAGAGTGAAAGCAAAGTTAGAGCCGGTGTCGCGTTGGTGCTTATAGTTCCAGCGTTGGTGTTGTTCATGCCGGATAAATGGGTCAAACGGATCGAAACGATCTTCGAACCGACTCATCGCAGTATGGCTGAGTGGAGCGAGATCACCGGCTACGATCCGCCGATTGCTTCTCGAGATGTGTTTGGGTTCTGGCCCCCAGACACTTCGGCCGTCGGGCGTGTTAACGCATGGAACTACTCGGTTAACGTCGCCAATGCGTCAGTCACGGGCGGGGGACTGGAGTCGTGGACCGATGCAACTTTTGCCCTCTATTCACCCGTTCCTCAGGATGTGCACGCGGCTCATAGCATCTACTTCAGCGTACTTGCCGATCATGGATGGTTTGGGTTGTTTCTGTTTTTGCTGATCGGACTGTTGATGTGGCGCAATGCGAACTGGGTTATACGGCGATGCGACAGCCTTCCCGAGTTCAAGTGGTTGGCTCAGATGTGCCGGATGATCCAAGTCGGCACGGTTGCGTATGCCACAGGTGGCGCTTTCTTGAGTCTTTCCTATTTCGATCTCTTCTGGCACTTCGTCGGCATTACGGTCATCGCGCGCCGCATCGTCGAGCAGCATCTGGAGAAAGAGCGCCAAACCAATCCAAGGCGCCCTGAGCAATTCGGCCAAGTAGCGGTGGCGTTGCCGCCGGGCAAACACATACGGCGCGGCGCGCCCTGAGCTTCATACCGCGGGGCCAATCCTCTGACCCGCGGCGCCTGCGCGAACTTTCTGTACTAGGCGCTTTGCGCCCAGCGCTTCATCAGCGTATTCGAAGGCTGCGTTTCGTCGATTAGTTTCTTGGCGGTTTCGTGTCCGGCGATGGGTAAACCGTCCGCTTTCAACGCACCGATCTGCACTAGCACCGACGCCTGATCCCAATAGATGTGCTCGTTATAGAGCTTGTCGCCACGGAACTTGACGATCGCCACCAGCGGGATCTCGACGTACTTGCCCGTGGGTGCGAGCCCCGGCAGCATCCAATCGATTTCCACATCGTGCGTAAAGCAGAACAGCAGCTCGTCGACCAAGATGCCTTCGCCGATGGTACGCGAGATCGGCACCAGTTTGGTGTCCTTGGGACACTTGGGGATGAAGTGGTGCTGGTAAAAGCGTTTCAGATCTTTGTAGCCGACGCCGCCCGTCATGGTCGGGATATGATTCACGTAAGGCTGCGCCACCATGGTCGCCATCGTTGCGTCGACGTCGCGCGTGGCGAATTCGTGCATGCAGTGCGCATCCCACAGCGCGGAAAAATCGTAATGCGGTCCCATACTGCGCCGGAACGCGGCGATCGAACGATGATGCGCCATCAGCGCTGAGGGTTTGTGATAGTGCTCGCCCGCGGTGCGCGCGAAGGCGTGATCGACGCCGGGGTAGCTGTAGATTTCGACATCGTGCCTGCCTTGGAATCTAGCTTTGATCTGTTCGACCGCCGCGCCGGGCACGTACTTATCGAGTTCAGCGAAGTGGAGCACTAACGGGCATTTCGGCGCTTCGCTCAGGTGCGCTTCGATTCCGACCCCGTAATAGCCGACCGCAACATCGACGCCTGAGCGGGCCGCGGCCAGGTAAGCCAGCTTGCCGCCCAAGCAGAAGCCGAGCGCGCCGACTTTGCCGGCGACTTCCGGCCGCGCGCGCAACGCTTTCACCGCGTCGCTGATGTCATCCAAGCCTTTGTTCAAGTCGAACTTCTGAAAGAAAGCGAACGCCTTCTGCCAATCTTCTGGCGTGTAGCCGAGATCGACATCCTTCTCCATGCGCCAAAACAAGTCCGGCGCCAGCACAACATAGCCTTCTTGCGCGTAGTATTCCGCCACTTCGCGCACGTAGGCATTGATGCCGAAAATTTCTTGGCACAGCACAATGCCTGGGCCTTTGCCCGACGCTGGTACCGTCAAATAACCGCGAAACTTTGCGCCATCGTTTGCGCTGATCTGAATCCATTGACCTGCCATAGCGGTGTCCTCTGTTAGGCGAACTTGTTCAAAGCAAAATCTTGACACAAAACGGCGCGCCTCATTGGCGCGTTCGGCGCTGCGCTAGAATCGCGCTTTCCCGCTCGGACCCTAACACCATGAAGATCGAAGGCAGCATCGTCCTCGTCACCGGCACCAACCGCGGCATCGGCCGCAATTTCGTCATGGCCGCTATCGACAAAGGCGCGGCGAAGGTTTACGCCTGCGCACGCGACACCAATGGCGTTGCCGACTTGTTCAAAGCCTTCGGCGGCAAGGTGGTTCCGGTGCAGCTTGATGTGACTAAGCCCGAGCAAGTCGCTGCCGCTGCACAAAAATGTCAGGACGTCAGTTTGCTGATCAACAACGCCGGCGCCAACGGTGGTGTCGCCGCGCTTGGCGCGAAAGACATGAGCGCCGCGCGCAACGAGATGGAAGTCAATTACTTCGGCGTGCAGAGCATGTGCCGTGCGTTCGCACCGATCCTCAAGAGGAATGGTGGCGGAGCGATCATCAACATCCTGTCGCTCGTCTCGCGCGTGAACATTCCCATGCTCGGCTCTTACTGCGCCTCAAAAGCCGCCGCCTGGAGTTTGACGCAAGCGGTGCGCGCCGAGCTTGCTGCGCAGAAGACGCTCGTGGTCGGCGTGTTTCCCGGCGCGGTCGACACCGATATGGCGAAAGGAATGGATCTGCCGAAGTTGAATCCGATGGAGGTGGCCAAGATGGCGCTCGACGCGGTGGTCTCCGGCACGGAAGATGTCGACGCCGGCGAGATGGCACAAGGTGTCGCGGCGGGTGTCATGAACGCCAACTTCAAGGCCGTGGAAAAAGAGTTCGCCGCGTATCTTCCGCAATAGCGCGTCATACAGTCAATAGTAAATATTCTTGAATGCTTTCAAATCTCATTATTCAGATTAACCTATAGGCTGTATCGTGATTTTGGCCCGGCGCTTGTGAGGTTCGCCTGATGCTTGACGAGCGCCCGCGTTATTGGTCGCTGCTATTGCCCGCAGCAGCGATTCTCATGATCACCATGGGCGCGCGCCAGTCCATGGGCCTGTTCATCTCCCCGCTGAACACTGCCACCGGGATGGGTATCGTGTCCATCAGCTTCGCGTTCGCCATCGGTCAATTGATGTGGGGCGCGGCGCAGCCGGTTTTTGGTGCTATCGCGGACCGCTATGGAACGGGGCGCGTGCTCGTCGTGGGCGGCGTGCTGCTGGCGGTGGGAATTGCGCTCACTGCATCGGTCAGATCGCAGTGGGGATTGGTGCTTAGCATGGGCCTTTTGGCAAGTGCAGGCGCTGGCGCGGGCAGCTTCTCGATTCTGATCGGCGGTATCGCCAAGCACCTGCCGGCGCGAAAGCGCTCGCTGGCCGCCGGCTTCATCAACGCGGGTAGTTCGTTCGGACAGTTCGTGTTCGCCCCGCTAATGCAGTTCCTGATCGGCGCGCTCGGGTGGATGCAAGCGCTCTACGCGCTTGCCTGCATGACACTCGCCACGCTGCCGCTCGCATGGCCGCTGCGCCGGCGCGCTGCCTCGGCGCAGGCGGCACCAACTCTCGAAACTGCTTACTCGGCCGAGGCTGCTGCGCAGACGTCCACGCTGCGCGGCCAACTGCGCGATGCCATGCGTGATCGCAGCTATCTGCTGCTGCACGCCGGGTTCTTCACGTGCGGGCTGCATGTTGCTTTCTTGATGACGCACCTGCCGGGTGAGGTCGCGCTGTGTGGATTGCCGGCGCAGGTGTCGGCGAATTCGCTCGCGTTGATCGGCCTTGCTAACATCGTCGGCAGCTTGAGCGCCGGTGTGCTCGGACAGCGCTTCCGCATGAAGGAATTGTTACTTGCTGTGTATGCCGCCCGCGCGCTCATCATTCTCGTCTACCTCGCTGCGCCGAAAACCGCGCTGACCTTCTACATCTTTAGCTTGGCGCTCGGTGTGACATTTCTCGCCACAGTTCCGCCGACAGCAGGTTTGGTCGGCAAGTTGTTCGGCACGCGCTATCTCGCGACGCTGTTCGGCCTGACCTTGCTCTCTCATCAGATCGGTGGCTTCTTCGGCGCATGGCTCGGCGGTGTCGCGCGCGCGAGTACCGGCAGCTACGATTGGATGTGGTACGCAGATGCAGCGCTGGCGCTCGCGGCCGCGTTGTCGAACTTGCCGATTCGCGAAGCCGCGCCGCCGGGGCCGGTCTCCGCTTAGGCGCCCACAGGCGGCGCCACCAAGTCTTCAGGCGACAGCAAAAACGCGGCGCTTAAGCCAAGCGCGCAGCACGAACACCGCAACACTCGCCGCGCCGAGAGAGCCGATCAACACCCCGATGCGCACCGCGCGCATATAAACAGGGTCAGCCTGCTCGAACGCCAGCGTGCCGATGAACAAACTCATGGTGAAGCCGATCCCGCAGAGAAAACTCACGCCAAGCATGGCGTGCCAATCCATCTCGGGCGGCAGTTCCGCCAAGCGCAGCTTGACGGCAAGGTAGACCGCGCCGCAGATGCCGAGCAGCTTGCCGGCGAATAGGCCGAGCGCTACCCCGAGCGTGGTCGCGGTCAACAAATCCGCGACGCCGACTTCGTCCAGCGCCACCCCGGCGTTTGCGAACGCGAATAGAGGCATGATGGCGAACAACACCCAGGGCTGGATGGCGTGTTCGAGTGAGGCCAACGGCGAGCCCGCGCGCCCGGCCGCAGCGGTAAAAGGAATGAACGCCGCCACTACTACGCCCGCTAGAGTAGCGTGCACGCCGGACTTGAGCACCGCGAACCATACACACACACCGACCAGCAAGTAGCAGCCGATGTTGCGCACGCCGAGCAAATTCAGCACCGCCAGTATCGCAACGCCGAGCGCTGCGGCGGCCAGCATGAGCGCGCTCAGCTGCTCCGTGTAAAACAGCGCGATGATGATGATGGCGCCTAGGTCATCGATCACCGCTACGGCTGTGACGAACACCTTGAGCGAGAGCGGCACGCGGCTGCCTAACAGCGCCAAGATGCCCAAGGCAAAAGCGATGTCTGTGGCCGCTGGTATGGCCCAGCCGCGCATCGCAACGGGCTCGCCCCAAGCGATAGCCAAGTAAATGAGCGAAGGCAGCGCCATCCCGCCGATTGCGGCGAAAACCGGCAGCAACGCTCGCTGGCGGGTGGACAAATTGCCGGCGAGTATTTCGCGCTTGATCTCCAGGCCGACGAACAAGAAGAATACCGCCATTAACCCGTCGTTGATCCACAACAGAATCGGCTTGTGCACCAGCGACTGCGCACCCAGGCGCACTTCCAGTACGGTGTTGAGGGCACGCTCGTAGTACTCGCCCAGGGACGAGTTGCTGAGCGTCAGCGCGCCCGCTGTGGCGGCGAGCAGTAGCAGTCCGGCAGCAGCGTTCGAATCGAACGTGATGGCGGTTTCATCGCGTTGGGCCATGCGCTCCTTCCAATGGGAGTCATTGCAAACACGGCGAACGTCCGTCCCTTTGACGCGCCAAAGATCCGGCCGAGAAAGTACGGGTGATCGCGCGCGAGGGCTACTTCTGTTTTCGCTTCGACCAGAGGTCCCGCGACAAGTAATCGTTCAGCGCGCACAGGACAGGCGCACCACTGTATACGACTTGGACGCTCGCGACAGTGTCAGAGTTCAGGGAAAAAGCATGGATGAACCCAGGTTTCCACGTCAACGCGTTGCGATGCGCACAACATGGAACTAACTCTGGGCCGGGAGCGGGTCCTCCAGAAACAAGAGTTCTCGATGGCAATGTGACGCAATGACGAGTCAGGTTCCGACAGGCGAATCGCCATCGAAGAATCTCCGCGCAGGCAGAGGGTCAAGTAGCCCATAGGAGCCTGTGGCGGGCAATCTCCGGCTAGTTACGGTAGGCTTTGATCGCCGCACTTGCGCGGTCACTTGGAGCAGCGAATGCCGCAGATCGAAAAAGCACTGTTCATCGCGTCGGCCGCGTGTATGCTGGCGCTTCTCAGTCCAATAGCCCATGCGATGATGGAAGCCGACAAGTTCATCGGTGCCTGGCGCCTCATGAGCGCCGAGTTCCGCAACGCCGACGATAGCCTTGCCGAATCGCCCTACGGCAGCGAGCCGCTCGGCGTTTTGATGTACGACGCGCAAGGCGCCATGTGCGCGCAGATTTCCAGCAAAGATCGCAGGCCGTTCGCCGTGGCCGACCGAAAGGGCGGTACGGCTGAAGAAGTGCGCGCTGCGTTTGAAACCTATCAAGCCTATTGCGGCACGTTCAAGATCGACGAGAAGGAACACACGGTCACCCATAGCGTCACGCAATCTTTGTTGCCGAATTGGGCGGGCAGTCAACAAAGGCGCCACTACAAGTTTCAAGACGGCAAGCTGGTTCTGAGAACGCCGCCACTGACTATTGGCGGTAAGCAAGTCACCGGCGTCTTAATATGGGAAAAGATCAGGCTAGGGCAGTAGTCATCGTCAGAGTATTGCTCTGAAAATAAGAATTAAAGCCGATAATCAGAGGATACTCTATGGTTCAGCGCGGCGGGTCGCCTGCCAGAGTAATGCGATGCATCACGCGCCGGTAGCCGTGATAGTCATTCACCGGATTATGTTGCGCGCAGCGGTTATCCCAAAATGCCAGCGAGCCGACACGCCATTGAAATCGGCAGGTGAATTCCGGCCGTACTTGATGCGCGAATAGATATTGCAAGAGTGGCGCGCTCTCGGCTTCGCTCATGTCGGCGAAGCGCAGCGTGTGCGCGATGTTCACGTACAGCGCTTTGCGGCCGGTTTCGGGGTGGGTGCGCACCACCGGATGCTCTGCAACGTATTCTTGCTTCGCTTCGGTGCGCCCGTCGCTGGCGATGCGGTCTTCGCGTGTTTTCGATGCATCGGCTTTCGCCGATGTGTGCACCGCGCGCAAACCTTCCAGCATGCGCTGCAGGCCGGGCGAGAGCGTTTCGTACGCGAGATACTGATTCGCGAACAA
>CAZAWU010000077.1:0-17006 GCA_964488915.1 uncultured Burkholderiales bacterium | reverse complement strand
GTACCACCCGCTGCTAGCGCCGCAAGCCGCCGTAACCCTGCCAGGAGCCTGCAACCAGCCAGCCACAGTCGACCGGCAGACAAATGCCCGTGATCGCAGCTGCCTCGGCGCTCGCCAGAAACGCGACCGCCTGAGCGATCTCGCGCGGTTCCACCAATCGTCCAAGCGCACTAGCGCGCTCCAACGCTGTTGGGTCACGTTCTCCTTTGTCGATCGCCCCTTGTAACGCGGGCGTGCGCGTGTAACCCGGTGCAACGGCGTTGACGCGGACCTGCGCCGGGCCCCATTCTGCGGCGAGCGATTCGGTCATGGCGATCACCGCGGCCTTAGCCGGCGCGTACGCGTGCAGAGGCATGGAACGCATGCCGGCGACGGAGGCGATGTTGATGATGCTGCCGCGCCGGCGCGCGAGCATAGCTCGGGCGAAGGCTACACATGCGACGTAGGTGCCGCGCTGATCGACACGCACGATCTCGTCCCAAGTTTGCATCGAAAGCTGGTCGGGCGGCAGTGGGACTTGAATAATGCCGGCGCTATTGACCAGCGTGTCTACCGCACCAAATTCCGCTTCGATCTGCTCGGCGCAGAGCGCCACAGCGCGCTCGTCCGCGACATCGACCAGCCAAGCGCGGCCATTCAGCTCGCGGGCGACTTTATGGGCACGCTCGTCGCGATCGATCAGCGCGATGCGTGCACCGCGCTGCGCTAGTTCGTGGCAGCAAGCTAAGCCGATGCCGCTGGCGCCGCCCGTGACGACCGCGACGCCAAGATCACCGGCCATGCGTTGGAATGACGCGGAGAGATGCTTAGGCCAACCCGAACAAGCCGTCGCCGACCTTCTTGAAGGTTTTGTTGCGGCGCAGAGTCTTGTACAGATAGTTCATGTTGTTCTCTTTGTTGGCGCCACCGAAGCGAAACCCCGTTGCCAGCACGTCGGCGAGCAACTGCTTGGCGCTCACGCCGCGCCGCTTTGCTTTGCGATGCGCCTCCATGACTTGGGTCAATGCGCGCGCCAATGTCAGTTTTTTCCCGCGAGTTTTGGCGGGTGCCGCAGCGGGCTTCGCTTTGCCCTTGCCCATTTTGCGCTTGCGCCCGGGCTTTCTGCCCGGACCGCGCTTCGCGGGCTCGGCCGCGCCGCCGTCCACGCCGGCAATCTGGCGCAACTCGGCGATCGCACGGGACAACTTCGATACTGCGTCCTCGTGGTATTTGAGTTGAGATTGGAGCTCACTGATGGCTTGCTTGATGCCTTGTGTCATCTGATCTTTCCTGGTCAAAGTTTGCGATGTACCCGTATTTTTGTTTTTGCCGTTTGCTAGTAGATCCCCTTTCCTCGGCCCGCGTTAGTTTATATCAGTTCCCCGCACAGCGCGAGAAGAACCGCCACCCGCAGCAACGCGGCGATGGTTGAGCGCGTAGTAGACTAGCGTGAACTGTCAAACCAAGTGAAAGGCATCACACTTGAGCTCCGCCCCCCTTCCCCACCGCGTTCAATCCGGCAACGGGTCATCCCGCGCAGTGACGATCTGGCTGCTGGCGTGCTGCGCTCTCGTTTTCGCCATGGTAGTGGTGGGTGGGGCAACGCGGCTTACGGAATCAGGCCTTTCGATCGTTGAATGGCAACCGATCATGGGCGCACTGCCGCCACTCGACCAGGCCGATTGGGAAGAGACGTTCGCCAAGTATCGCGCGACACCACAATATCAGAAGGTAAACCGCGGTATGTCCTTGGACGCGTTCAAAGGTATTTTTTGGTGGGAGTATTTTCATCGTCTGCTCGGGCGCCTGATCGGCGTGGTGTTCCTGGTGCCGCTGCTGTACTTTGTCCTCACGAAGAAGATCAAGGGACCGATGCTAGTGAAGTTGCTGGGGCTATTTGTCCTCGGCGCTGCTCAGGGCGCGCTGGGGTGGTACATGGTAGCCAGCGGCTTGGTGGACAATCCGCGCGTCAGCCACTACCGCTTAACTGCACATCTGGGTCTCGCCGTGCTCATCTACGCGTGGATGTGGTGGCTCGCTCTGGATCGCTTGCTACCGCCCACACGGGCACCGGCGAGCGCTGGAGTGCGGCGCTATTCGTCGCTGTTGGTATGCGCGATCTACTTGATGATTCTGAGCGGCGGGCTGGTCGCCGGCATGCGGGCCGGTCACGCCTACAACACATTTCCGCTCATGGATGGCCACTGGATTCCGCCGAACCTGTTTGCGCTCGAGCCATGGTACAAGAACATCTTCACCAACATGGTTACAGTACAGTTCGATCACCGCTTGATCGCGTGGCTACTCTCATTCGCCGTCCCGGTTTTTTGGTTCTACACACGTAGGCATGCACTGACCCCGCGCGCGCGGCTTGCCACGAACGTATTACTTGCCACGCTAGCACTGCAGATCACACTCGGCATCGCCACTCTGCTCTTAGTAGTTCCCTTAGGCCTTGCCGTTGCACACCAAGGCGGGGCGCTTCTGGTGCTCTCGGCCGCGTTGTGGGTGCGCCATGAACTGAGTACACGTAGTTGACTGCGCCGTCCCCTAATCGTTCTGCTCCTGGGACAACCATCGCTTTCCGCGACGCCTGGCGTTTCTGGTTGAAACTTGGTTTCATCAGTTTCGGAGGGCCTGCCGGACAAATCGCGATCATGCATCGCGAGCTCGTCGAACAGCGTCGCTGGATCTCGGAGCAGCGCTTTCTGCACGCGCTCAACTACTGCATGTTGCTGCCCGGGCCGGAAGCGCAGCAGCTTGCCACCTACATAGGGTGGCTCATGCATCGGACTTTGGGGGGCTTGATTGCCGGTGGACTGTTCGTGCTGCCTTCGCTCTTCGTTTTGATCACTTTGTCGTGGCTGTATTTGCGCTTCGGCGAGACCAAGCTGATGACGGGGATTTTCTACGGCATTAAACCGGCCGTGACGGCCATCGTGTTGTTCGCTGCCTATCGCATCGGCGCGCGCGTGCTGCGCAACGTCTGGATGTGGGCGCTGGCGGCGCTGGCGTTTGTCGGGATCTTCTTTTTGAAGCTAGGATTTCCCTGGATCGTTGTGATCGCCGCGCTCGCGGGCTACTTCGGTGGCAAGCTATTTCCGCACTTGTTCGCACTGCAGGCAAGCCATGCCGCGGCGCGCGCGCCCCACGCGCCGGCGATTATCGGCGACGACACGCCGCCGCCGCCGCATGCCCGCTTCTCCTGGCGGCGCGCAAGCTTGCTGGCGTTGGCGGGCCTCGGTTTGTGGGCGGCGGTCGTGACGGCGCTTGGCGTGTCGTTCGGCTGGCATACGACGCTAGCCCAGATGGGATGGTTCTTCACTAAAGCGGCGCTACTGACTTTCGGCGGCGCTTACGCCGTGCTGCCGTATGTCTACCAAGGCGCGGTCGAGCACTATCAGTGGCTGACCCCGCTCCAGATGATCGACGGTCTTGCTCTGGGTGAAACCACGCCGGGGCCGCTCATCATGGTGGTCGCTTTCGTCGGGTTCGTCGGTGCGTGGGGCGATGCCGTGCTGGGCAGCGGCGCGCTGCCTGCGGCAGGAATCAGCGGCGCTGTGGTGGCGACATTTTTTACGTTTCTGCCTTCGTTCTTGTTTATCTTCGTCGGCGCGCCGCTAGTGGAAGCCACCCGTGGCGACATGCGTTTTACCGCACCGCTGACCGCGATCAGCGCGGCGATCGTCGGTGTCATCGTCAATTTGGCCTGCTATTTCGCCTATCATGTGTTCTGGCCGCAAGGATTGGAGGGCGCTATCGATTGGATCGCGGTTGGTATCGCCGCTGGGGCGGCGCTGGCGCTAATGCGTTTCAAAGTCGGCGTCATCAGCGTGATCGGCGCGAGCGCGATGCTGGGTGTGCTGGCAAGTTTCCTGCGCGGATAGGCAGCCTACCCGGCGACTACTGTGCGCACCAACCTCCGTCGACCAGGACGTCGCTGCCGGTCATGAACGCGGCCGCATCGGAGCAGATGTACAAGGCCATCGAAGCAATCTCCTCGGCTTGTCCCCAGCGGTGCATCGGCGTTTGATCCAGCAGCGCAGCGTTCTTGGCTGGATCGGCGCGCAACGGCGCGGTCAGGTCGGTGGCGATGAAACCCGGGCTGATCGCCACGACGTTGATCTTGTCTTCGATCAGTTCCAGCGCTAGTGCGCGCGTGAGTCCGAGCACCGCGTGCTTCGTAGCTGAATACACGCCGCGCCCCGGCGTGCTGACGTGCGCCATGATGGAAGTCAAGTTGATGATGCGCCCGTAGCCCTGCCCTCGCATCAGCGGCACGATGTACTTGCACATCAGAAACACGCCGGTGATGTTGGTGTCGGTCAGCGCACGCCACTCCTCAAAAGAAAAATCGACGATGTTCTTGCGCAAGGCCGTCCCGGCGTTGTTCACCAGAATGTGTACTGCACCGAAGCGGCCCTTGACTTGATCCGCGACTTGTTTGACGCGCGCTTCCTCGCGCACGTCGCAGACGTACGTTTCTGCCTCGGCGCCCGCGGCGCGCACCTGCGCGAGTGTTTCCGCAAGTTTGGCGGTATCGCGCCCGAGCAGTGCCAGTTTGGCGCCGGCGCTGGCTAGCTCCAAGGCGGTGGCGCGTCCGATGCCTCGGCTCGCGCCGGTGACGACCGCCACGCGGCCAGAGAGGTCGATGTTCTTCATGTCGAGTCCTGTTCGGTATGGAGAGATGGGAAGGCAGTGTTGGCTCGATCGTTACACTACCAAATTCGAATCATGCATGCCACGGCGTATCTGGCACGCGTGCGTGAACCAACGCAGGGTTACGCGTACCGGAGGCTTCCGAGTAATGCGCATCTGGCGCCTCGCGCGGCGATCGCACGCCGGCGCCAACGTCCTGCAGGTGAGGTGGAGGCTCTTTGCCCTACCCGGCTTGCACCAGACGGTACAAGGGCACCGTATGGTCGGTGTTTTCCCGCGCGACTTCTACCAAGCCGCCATGCTGGCGCAGCACAGCGTTGGTCGGATTGTCGTATAGCGTGCGGCGAAACGAGCGATAGTCCACGTCCGCCGCTGCGTGCAATCCGCGTTGTTCGCAGCGTGCCGAGGCGAACTCGAATAGCGCCGGCAGCGTGAACTGGAATTCCCCGTCGACCAAGCGCAGCGACTTGCCGTAGCGGCGTATGTCCTCCATCACTTGCGTATCACCGTCGATGACGCCGCACAGGACTTCATCGACCAAGTGGTGATAGAGCACACGAGCGCCATCGTTGCTGTGGTCGTGCGGCGAAGAGTTGGTCGTTGTTACAGCGTCGCTCATAGCTTTGCTCCGAGATAATGAGCTTGTCTTAGATGTTGGTGGCGCTCGGGTTGTTGCCGGATGCCGTGCATTTGCGCGGCAGTAAAGCGGGACTGCTGAGGGGTGGTGCTTGTTGTTGGAATTGGCAACAAGTCTACGCCGACTTGAGTGGCGGGTAAAGCCTCGCTTCCCAGGGGTTGCAGCGGGCGCTCTGTCTGAATACCCTAAACAGTACCTATCGTACAGTAAGATCTCGCGTAACTTTCGGATCTATAAATGGTGCAGTATCACTGGTGGCCGTAGATTTCCTTGTTCACGACATTGTCCAGCAACGGCTGCCCATCCAGCACCGACAGCACGTTCTGCACCATTAGTACCCCCATACGATCGAGCGACTCGCGTGTCACGCCCGCCATGTGCGGGGCCAGCACGACGTTCGGAAGTTTGAACAGCGGATGTTGCGCTTCGGGCGGCTCACGCTCGAACACATCCAGGCCAGCGCCGGCGATGCGTCCTTCGGCGAGCGCGGCGTGGAGCGCAATCTCATCGATGATGCCGCCGCGCGCCGTGTTGACGATGTAGGCGGAAGTCTTCGTGCGCGCCAACTGCGCCTGTCCAATCATGCCGGTAGTTTCGGCGGTTTTCGGACAATTGATCGATATGAAATCCGCGCGCGCCAGCGCTTCATCCAGATTGGTCTCGCGCCGGCAACCGGCGCTGATCTTGGTGGCGTCGACGTACGGATCGTAGACGCACACCTGCATGTTCAGTCCCAAGCACATCTTGGCTAGCCGGCTGCCGATGCGTCCGAAGCCGATAATCAGCACCGTCTTCTGGAACAAGTCGACCGGCAGCGTCTGCATGCGCTCGCTCCACCGATTCTCCGCTGTCATTGCATGAAATGCGCGGCCGCGTTTGGCGAGCTCCAGCATGAGATAGAGCGCATGCTCGGCGACCGAAGGGGAATTAGCGATACCGGTAATCATGAGTGGCACGCGTGCGCGCGTCAGCGCGGTTACATCGACCGCGTCGTAACCGACGCCGTGGCGAGCGACTACTTGCAGATTGGGAGCAGCCTGCAACTCCGCCGCACCGAACGGCGTCATGCTCAAGCCCACAGCGTGCGCGTTGGCCAGCAACGCGTGAAACTGCGCTGTGGAAATATTCATATCGAACGGCACTGCTTCGAGGTCGGTGCGTGCGCGCGCGGCTTGCCAGCCGGCCTGGGACATCGTTGCAGGAAGCAGTATCATTTTCTTAGTCATGGCAAGCCCTTGAAATTCCGCCTCAATACGACCGCGGCATGCCCAAGACATGCTCGCCGACGTACGACAAGATCAAATTGGTCGAAATCGGCGCAACCTGATAGAGCCGCGTCTCGCGCAGCTTGCGCTCGATGTCGAACTCCTGCGCAAAGCCGAAACCGCCGTGCGTTTGCAGGCACACGTTCGCCGCCTCCCACGAGGCATCGGCAGCGAGCAGTTTCGCCATGTTCGCTTGAGCGCCACAGGGTTGGCCGGCGTCGAACAGCTCCGCGGCTTTGAAGCGCATCAAGTTCGCAGCTTCGGTGTTGATATAGGACTTGGCGATAGGAAACTGGATGCCTTGGTTCTGGCCGATCGGACGATCGAAGACGACACGCTCGTTGGCGTACTTCACCGCCTTTTCCAGAAACCAGTAGCAGTCGCCGACACACTCGGCGGCGATCAAAATGCGTTCGGCATTCATGCCGTCCAAGATGTAGCGAAACCCCCTACCCTCCTCGCCAATCAAGTTCTCCGCCGGTACTAGCATGTTGTCGAAGAAGACTTCATTGGTTTCGTGATTCGGCATGTTGCGGATTGGGCGCACGGTGAGCGACTGCTTTGGCACCTCGCGCAGATCGACCAAGAACACGGATAATCCTTCGGACTTCTTCCTGACCTGATCGATCGGTGCAGTGCGCGCGAGCAGCAGCATCAGATCAGAGTGTTGCAGGCGCGAGGTCCACACTTTCTGGCCGTTGACGACGTAGTGATCGCCCTTGCGCACGGCAGTCGTTTTCAGTTTCGTCGTGTCCGAACCCGTGGTGGGTTCGGTCACGCCGAACGACTGCAAGCGCAGCTCGCCCTTGGCGATGCCAGGCAAGTACTTCTGCTTCTGCGCCATCGAGCCATGCCGCAGCAGCGTGCCCATGATGTACATTTGCGCGTGGCAGGCGCCCGAGTTTGCGCCGGAGTGATTGATCTCTTCCAAGATCACCGAGGCCGCGGTCAGGCCCAAGCCTGACCCGCCGAACTCTTCAGGAATTAATGCGGAGAGCCAGCCCGCGTTGGTCAGCGCGGCGATGAACTCTTCCGGATAGGCGTGAGCGTCGTCCAACTTGCGCCAGTATTCGCCGCTGAACTGCGCGCAAAGCTCGCTAACCGCCGCGCGAATGTCTGCGTGTTGCTCTTGGAAAATGTGAGGAAGCATCGGGGCTAGTAAGCTGCGCGTGCGCTCTGGATGGACTGCCTTGCTTCCGATCCAGGTGCGCTCACTTGCTCTGCGTCGTTTGTTGAATCGCGGCGAGCAAGTCTTTGCCGATACCCGACTCGAACTGCTTCCACACCGGCTGCATCGCTTGCTGCCAAGCTTTGCGTTCAGCCTCGCTCAGCGCGTAGACCGTGGTCTTCTTGCTGGCGCGGATCTGCGCTAGCGCTTCGTCGTTGTCCTTCTGCGCCATTTCGCGTTCGAAAGCGGTCGCTTCCTGCATCGCCTGTTCCAACAGCGACCGCGCATCGCCTGGCAATCCGTCCCAGAACTTCTTGTTGGTGATGACGCCGTAGCCGATGTAGCCGTGATTGGAAAGGGTCAAATGTGGCTGCACTTCGTGCATCTTCTGCGTGTAGATATTTGAAAGCGTGTTCTCGCCGCCGTCGACCGCGCCGGTTTGCAGCGCATGGTACACCTCGCTAAACGCCAACACCTGCGGGCTTGCGCCGACCGCGCGCATTTGCGCTTCGAGCAATTTCGACGATTGAATGCGCAGCTTTAAGCCGCGCAGGTCCTCAGGCTTGCGCAGCGGCTTGCGCGCATGCATTTGCTTGTAGCCGTTGTCCCAGTACGCCAGTCCTTTGATGCCCTTACTTTCCAGTTGAGCGAACAGCCGCTTGCCGACTTCCCCCTCCATCACGCGATACAGCCCGGCTTTGTCCGGAAACAAGAAAGGCAGATCGAATACCTCGAACGCGCGTGTGCCGAGTGGCCCAAACTTGGATAGTGACGGCGCGATGATCTGCACGGAGTTCAACTGCAGCGCTTGAATCTCGTCGAGATCTTTGAACAGTTGGCTGTTCGGGTAAACCTGCACCTTGATCTTGCCGCCGCTGCGCGCTTCTACCAGTTGCTTGAATTTCTCCGCGGCTTGACCTTTCGGCGTGTTCGGCGCGACGACATGGCTGAACTTGATCACGATGGCAGGCTGAGCGTGCACGATACGCGGCCAAGGTGCGGCCAAACAGATCAGAGCAAGGGCGGCGAAAAGACGGCTGGTTGTTCGCATGCGAGGTTGGCGGCTACTGCGAGGTTGTGAGGCAGCGAAATTTTAGCAGGCGTGCCCTTCCCCGGAACGAGGGGCAGACTATGGGCAGGATTAGTTAACGGAGGTGCTGCGAATGACGCGCAGGCCGCGCGTCATGCGTAGCTCAGGGGCGGCCGTGTCGCTGAGTTCTGTATCGATCCTCAGCACATTCTCGGCGCGGGCCGGCACGATTCGCAGCGAGCGCAGCCTGGGTTCGGTCACCTCGATCAGCACGACATTGTCGACTGGCGGCGCGGCGCGCACGTGCACGTAAGATCGGATCGCTTCGATGTAGGCGCGCTGCAAGGCTTCGCATGCCGCAGGCAGATCGTCGCCAAAAACGTATGGTGTCAAGAGCTTCTGGATCGTTTCTACCGATAGCGCCCGGTTGCCGCGCACCAGAAAACGCATTTTCGTACGGAGAGCGGCTGGCGTGGCTTGTTGGGCGTCCTCCATTGCGCCGGGCCTCGCCTCCTGGCCTCGTTCGGCGGATAGCGGTTCGCTCGGCACGGCAGGCACTGGCGTGGGCGGTAGTTCCTCGGAGCGCACGGAGACACCGCTCGGCGCCGGCGCATTCCAGTCCGGCAGCGGCAGCGGGCGCGCCGGTACCTCCAGGCCAAACTCGATCAACTTCGGTGGCGTATCCGCGCTGTGCACAGACATAACGACGACGGCGGCCAGCGCGAGCGCTGTACAGCCGAGCCGTGCCCGAGTGTAGTAGTTGCCGGGTGTTGGAGTTCTTCTGTGCTTCACACTGCCGCCTGCGATTTCAGCGAGGCGTATTTCCCCGCTCGCCCAAATTATGGACGAGCGCCAATACTGGCGCCAGCGCTTACCGGAGCGACAGCTTGCGGCTTAGCGTGAGCGAAGTAAGCGGCTCGTCGTGTTGCACGCTGGCAATCACGCGCACGTTGCGGCGCGTGACCGGATCGTAGCGCATTTCGCCGGCGATACTGAGGGAGTAGCGCTTCAATTCGCGCACTTCGAGGCGGGCGACACCATCGTTCTCGCGTTGCTTACCGACCACGACTTTTACTCGGTGGCCGTTGACATCGTGCGCACGCTGTAGTGCATCGCGAACCGCCGACAGCTGCTCGTCGGTGCGGTCCGTGCCCATGAACGCTTTGACCGCGTCATCCATGACCGGACGCGACAGCGGCGATTTGCCGGCTACTTCGATGCGCTGTACAGTGCGCCCCGGATCGAATGCACTAACCTGCGCCAACGCCGCTAGACTAAGCGCCGGTCCGGGCAGACGTTGGTCGAAATCCAGTTTCGCCAGTAGTTGCGGAGACGGTTCCCGCGTAGGTTCAGGCAGAGCCGCTGGAGCCGCTGGCGCAGCGGCAAGGACAACGGGCGCTTCCGTCGTGGCCAACACGGCTGCTAACGGGTCTGCCAGGGCGAGCACTTCTGGAGGCTCAGGCAGCGCGACTGCTTCCGGCAGATCGTGCAGTGTTACGGCGGTGGGCACGTCTTCGAGTGTCGCCGGGTACACCGCCACCGCAGGCACCGGGGTGACGATTTCTTGCAGCGCCCCCAAGGCTGCGACCGTGACTTCTTCGAACTGTGCTGCCGCGGGCGGCTCAAACATCACCAACGGTTCGGGGACTTCGGTCTGCGCCGCGGCGGTAAAATCGTACGGCGCGGGTTGGTCCAACGGTGTCACCACATAGAGCACTGGCGCAACGGCTTCGGCGGCACGCTCCGGCAGCGCCGGAATGGCCAAGACTAGGGAGCGTTCTCGCCCGTCCGTTGTAACGGCTATGGCTGGTGTGACAACCGCGGATGGTATTGTCGCCGCCGTCGCCGGCAGTGGCGCGGGTGCCGGCGTCGCTGCTTGCGTCGGCGCGATGACACTCGGCGCAACCACGCCGGCGGGTACGGTTTCCACCGGTGCGCGGTGCACGATTGCGGTCGGCGGCGCGCCGATTTGCGAGGTGGCGTCGAGCGCCTCGGCCGATAATGGCGCCTCCCAGGGATCTACGTCGCCCCCCGGGGCGAGCGAGGTCCAGCCGCAAAGGCAGACCGCGACGAGGCTCGCAATGGTCTTGCGTGGGTACCACGGCTTGGTGATCATCATCTCCCCTGCACAGGATGGGCACGGCAAGTCGCTTGCCATCACCTTGCGTCGCAGATCCTTGTTGTTAGTGTTGCTGCTGTTGTTCTTAATTAATTCAGTTTAACCCGTGAATCGGCGTCTACCAATCGTTTCCACATTGCCACGAAAACTTAATTACTTGTCTACACCGCCCAGCAACATGTACTTGACCTCCAGGAATTCTTCGATGCCGTACTTCGATCCTTCGCGCCCGAGGCCCGATTGCTTCATGCCCCCGAACGGCGCTACCTCTGTCGACAAAATACCGCTATTGATGGACACCATGCCGTATTCCAGCGCCTCGCCGACGCGGAAGATCCGCCCCATGTCGCGGGCGTAGAAGTACGAGGCGAGCCCGAACTCGGTGTCGTTCGCCAGCTTGATAGCCTCGCTTTCAGTCTTGAAGCGAAAGAGCGGTGCCACCGGGCCGAACGTTTCCTCTTTAGCAACTTTCATGTTGGGTGTCACGTTGGCAATCACGGTCGGCTCGTAGAAAGTGCCACCGAGCGCATGACGTTTGCCGCCGGTTAGTACCTTACCGCCTTTGGCGACGGCATCGCCTACATGTTCCTCCACCTTGGCGAGCGCGGCCGGATCGATTAGCGGACCCTGCACGACGCCGGCTTCCATGCCGTTGCCGACCTTCATGCTCGCTACTTTCTCGGCCAGCTTGGCCGCGAAAGCATCGTACACACCGTCTTGCACCAAGAAGCGATTCGCGCACACGCAAGTCTGTCCGGTGTTGCGGTACTTCGACGCCAGTGCGCCTTCCACTGCGGCGTCGAGATCGGCATCGTCGAACACGATGAAGGGTGCATTGCCGCCTAACTCCAGCGAAATCTTCTTGATCGTCGCCGCGCATTGTTCCATCAGTGCCCGTCCGACTTCCGTGGAGCCGGTGAAGGTGAGTTTGCGCACCAGAGGATTGCCGGTCATTTCGCCGCCGATCGGTCCCGAGGCGCCGGTAACAATTGAAAACACGCCTTTCGGTACGCCGGCGCGCTCCGCCAGCACTCCCATCGCCAATGCCGAGTACGGCGTCTTGGTTGCGGGTTTCAACACCATGCTGCAGCCCGCCGCGAGCGCTGGCCCCGCTTTGCGCGTGATCATGGCATTGGGGAAATTCCAGGGTGTGATCGCCACGCACACACCGACCGGTTCTTTGGTGACTAGTATGCGCTTGTCCGCTTGATGTTGCGGCACCACATCGCCGTAGACACGCTTGCCTTCTTCGGCGAACCACTCGACGAAGGAGGCGCCGTACAGAACCTCTCCCCGCGATTCCGCCAGCGGCTTGCCCTGCTCCGCTGTCATGATCACCGCAAGATCTTCTTGATTGGCGAGCATCAACTCAAACCACTTGCGCAGAATGACGGCGCGCTCCTTGGCGGTTTTCGCACGCCAGGCGGGCTGCGCGGCGTAGGCGGCCTCGATGGCGCGCCGCGTTTCGCCAGCGCCCATCGACGGTACGCTGCCGAGCAAAGCGTTGGTGGCGGGGTTGAGCACCTTGATGGCGGCTTTGCTGTCCGCGTCGACCCACTCACCGTTGACATAGCACTGCTGGCGCAGCAGGCTCGGGTCTTTGAGTGGCAATGTCTGCGTTAGAGCCTTCTCGTCGATGGCGCCCATGTGCGGATCTCCTCGGGTGGGTGCGGAGCGGGGAAGAAAAAGTATATCAGCGGCCGCGGCAAACCGCCGTGCGCGCCGGGCAAAACAAAACCCCCAGCATTGGAGCCGGGGGCTAGGCTAGTGTAGTGCTTCGCTCTTAACGGCACAAAAGATGGCGAGAAATCAAGCCAGACTGCGTTGCAAATTCTCGCGAGGTGTTCAACCTCGCTGCGACACTGGGGAAACAGGGGCCCCATCCCCTGGTGGCCTTGTTTGGCTTGATTTTCGCCACTTTTGCTGCATTAGTCGACTGCGCGAGATCCAAACACAAGTGCCATTAAGAATGAAGCACGACGCTAGAGCATGGCAATGAGTACGCGCCGTGGGCGCGGCGTGTTACCGCGCGGCGGCGATCTTGTCCTTGTCGCCGAAGAAAGCGACATCGACGCGGCGGTTCGGCGCCAAGCAATTCTTGAGCTTTGACGTGGCTTTCGTGCCTTTGCAAGACACCACCGGATCGCTGTCGCTCTTGCCCATCGCGGCCATTAGGTTGGAATCGACGCCGAGTTTGCTGAGATAGCTTTTCACCGTCTGCGCGCGCCGCTCGGAGATGAGTTGCTTGCGATCGGGGCGGCCGAGGCGATCGGCATGGCCGGTGATGGTCACGCGGCTGATCGCGCCCGGGCCAGCGTGCTTAATGCGCTCAGCCAGTTCTTTGAGCTTGGCCTTGCCTGCGGGCAGCATTGCAGCTTCGCTGTACTTCGCGAACGGAAACAGCGCGTCGGCCGATAGGCTGATCTGTTCCGCGGGCGCAGGCGGTTTCGGCATCGGCTGCTCAACTACCGCAGGGGCTGTCGGCGCAGCGGTGGTGGCCGCCTGCTGCTGAGCTGGGCTTGGCGCGGCTGCAGCCTGTGGTTCTGTTGCTGGGGGGAATAACTCCTCGCTCGGTTGCGCAGTGGCTTGTGGCGCAGGGGCTGGTGCCACGGGCGTGGCTTGCGCGACCGGTTGTGCTGGCGCCGGTGTACCTTCGACGACCGGTGCTGCCGTAGGTTCTGCAGCCGGCTCCGCAGCTGCCACGGCTCCACCGCCGCATCCGCCGCCGTGCCCGCTGCCGGCATCGAAGCCGGCGTTGACGCATTCTCCGAGGCCGTTGGCGATCGGGTTGCCGGTGCCAGCGATGACGTGCCCGCCGTGCCCACCGCTGCTACCCGTGCCGTTGGCGGCGGCTACTTGGGTTTGGGCCGGCGCCGCGGCCTCGGCTGCGGCCTGCGCTTCCTTCTTCGCGGTCAAGCGATCGCGCATGGCGGCGATGCGCTCTTTCGCGCGCGACATCGTGTTGGACATCCAGGCACAGCTATTAACACTGAACACCAGCGCAAGCGCCGCGCTGACTACTAAAAACTTCCTTTGCATTTGCATACGCACTCCAGTTGATCACTGACTCGAAATTGTAACGCGATCGGTACCGCTACTTTTGCCCGTACACCACGACTTCGACGCGGCGATTGGGCGCTAAGCAGGCTTTCAGTTTGGGCGTGGGCTTTTCGCCTTTGCAATGTACGACGGGTTGCGTTTCCCCCTTTGCGCTTGCCTGCAGCAGCCCTGCTGGTACGCCTTTGCTAGCCAAGTATTGCTGCACGCTTTCGGCGCGCTGTCGCGACAGCACTTGATTGAGCGCGTCCAATCCCAAGCGATCGGCGTGCCCCGTGATCGTGATCTTTGCTACGGCGTTGGCGCCGAGTTGGCCGATGCGTGCAGCGAGTTCGTCCAGGCTCTGCCTGCCGGCTGGCAGCAGGTCCGCGGCAGCGGACTTGCCGAACTTGAACAACGCGTCGGCTTGCAGCGAAAGCTCTTCCAGTCTGACCGGTGCCGGCGCGTTGACCACTTCGCCCCGGGTGATTTCCAACGGCGTGGCAGGCGCCGGCACCTGCGCAGCAGTTGTGGGTGGCATGGATGGCGTCGGTTCAGGTTTTGGCGCAGGCGCGACCGGTTCGGCGATGACCGGCGCGGGCGCGTTGTTTGTTGCCCCCGCCGAAGTAGATTCGCCGCAGCCCTCGGCATGGGCCCCGCTCGCACCGGAGTGGCCGGTGCCGACGCATTCCTGCCCCGAATCGCTCACCGCCTTGCCGCTGCCATCGACCACGTGCTGATTGTCGGCAGCGCTCGCGCCTTCGGTGACGATGGTCTCGTTGCCTGCCGGTTTAGGCGCCGCACAACCTAATAGGGCCGCCGCACACACTGCAGCAAGGCCGTTCGCGGAGATAGGACGAAGCGCGCTTGCTCGCTTACGAAACTGCAAGTGCTTTCTCATGTTCTGTGCGTAACGCATTCAAAATTCGTTAAAAACTCTCTTGTTCCCGACGGAACCGGTCATAGGCGATTTGGCAACAAATCTCACCCACCCGCATACTGCATACCCCGACCTGATTACACCCTCCAATCACGGCCAGTGCGATTGCACCGTTTATACAGCTTTTAGTATGAAAATTCCAGCGATACCCAGCGTTGCGCTATGGCAAAAGCTCCTCCAGTAGCCCGCTTGCAACAAGTTCTTTGGCATCCTCTTGTTCGCTCATCTGGGTTTTGGCACCAGGACGCTGTAAACGCACGCTTTCCGGATAGGGAAAAACATCTTCCTGCACATCTGAGGCCAGGCGTTTCTGTTGGTCGATCCAGAACTCGGGGCCGGCCAAGTCGCCGTGCTCGCGCTGGAATATCTCTCTGGCGCGCGGCTGAGTAAACAGAAAAGTCGCGAACTGCTCGGGGAAAACGTCGTTGGCCGCGACGTCGTACCATGGCTCGTGCGAAAGCTCATCCTCGGGCGTGCGCGGCGGCGGGATGCGGCGGAAGTTGCATTCGTGCATGTAGACGATTTCGTCGTAGTCGTAGAACACCACACGCCCGTGCCGCGTCACGCCGAAGTTTTTCGGCAGCAGATCGCCCGGGAAAATGTTAGCACCGGCGAGATCCTTGATGGCTTGGCCGAACTCGCGCACGCCGTGCTGCAGGCGGCGCTCGTCGGCGTGTTGCAGGTAGATATTGAGCGGGACCATGCGACGCTCGATATAGAGGTGCTTGATGATGAGATCCTCACCCTCGACTTCCAGGTTGGAAGGCGCCAGCGCCTGCAGTTCCTTCAGCAGCGTGGGGTCGAAGCGGCGCAGCGGAAAGGCGACGTTGGAGTACTCGAGCGTATCGGCCAAACGCCCGACGCGGTCGTGATACTTCACTAACAGATACTTCTCTTTGACGGTCTTGCGGTCGGTGTCTTTCGGCGGCACGAAGTGATCGCGGATCATCTTGAACACGTACGGAAATGACGGCAGCGTGAACACCGCCATGACCATGCCTTTTATACCGGGTGCGACTACGAAATTGTCCGACGAATGCTTAAGATGATGATGCAGATCGCGGTAGAACAGCGTTTTGCCGTGTTTCTGCAGGCCGAGCATAGTGTAGATCTCGTGCCGCGGTTTGTACGGCAGCAGCGAGCGCAGGAAGCTGACGTAGGCTGAGGGCACTTCCATATCGACCATGAAGTAAGCGCGCGCGAAACTGAACAGCACTGCCAAGTGTGCGGGATCGAGCAGCAGCGCGTCGGCGTAGAGCCTGCTGCGGGTGTTCTGCAGCAGCGCGACGACGAACGGAAACTGGCGGCTGCCGTTGATCGCGCGGCCCACCACGTACGCGCCCTTGTTGCGATAGAACAGGGAATTCAGCACCTGGATTTGAAAGTTCGGCTGCGGATGCCACGCTTGCGGAAAGTTCTTTTTCAGCGCGGCCAGCAAGTTGCGCACGTCGCGGCGCAAATCCTCGAAGCCGTTCAACAGCTTGTAGCCGGTGACGATGTCCAGCAAAGTGCGCCGCATGCCGCGCGTGCTCGGGTAATAGCAGCGATAGGTGGGCTGCTCGCCTTCTAGGTGCTCAGTGGATACCGCAGGGCGCCAGAAGATATATTGATTGTGGTAGTAGCGCCGGTGCAACACGCTGCAAGCGACCGAGTTGTAGAAGGTCTCGGCCAACTCCGGTTGCAGATGCCCGTGCAGTAGGCCGATGTAGACGATCTTGATGCGCGGCCACAGCGTCTCATCGGTCTCGGCTTGCGGAAACGCTTGGCGCACCGCGTGCACCGCCTCTTCGACGCGCTTGTCGTACATTTGGATGCGCGCGACCGCCGCCTCACGCCCCGCCTTCCACAGCCCGCGTTCGAAGCGCTGCTTCGCCGCCGCGCTCAGCTCGCGGAAAAGGCGGTAGTGCTTGTTGAAGCCGGCGAGGATAGTTTGCGCGATGGCGATTTCGATGGACATGGTTTGATCCTACCATTCCCGCCGCCACAGGAGCCTCGCTTTGCATCGCCGGCAAACTAGTGGAGTGCTTCACTCTAAATGCTACAAAAGATGGCGAGAAAGCGAGCCATACGGCGTTGCAAACCCTCGCGAGGTGTTCAACGTCGCTGCGGTTTGCGCCCTGTCTGACTCGATTTTCGCCATTTTTGTTCGTGCTCCCGCCTGCATGGATGCTCA
>CAZAWU010000076.1:0-17154 GCA_964488915.1 uncultured Burkholderiales bacterium | reverse complement strand
AACGAAAAAAGCTCCCGGGTTAACCCCGGAAGCTCTCATCGCGTGCAGTGTGTAGCGGTGACCTGTAGCAGATTTTGTTGTTAGGCCGCTTTGCGGCGCATGCGCTCTTCGGCTAGCGACAGGGGCGTTTCCAACGGGCGGCGCGAGGTCATGGTCGGAGTCAAGCACTCGTCGAGCGTCAGGCGCATGTAGTCGTAGCTCTTGAGCACGCAGTTACGCACCAGGTTGTAGCCGCGCTCGGTCGGATCGGTGCCCATGATCATGCACATGATCTCGAGCGCTTCCCACGGATGGGTGTCGTCGTACTCGGCGTGCAGCTTGAGCCAGCGCATCGCCTTCTTACGCGCACTCGGTTCGAATACGTTTTCATAGTCATCCTTGGAGCACACCACTTGCGCCCACTCGCCAGTGGCGCCCTCGATCGCGTAGTGCGTGGCCGCCATGCTCGCCACGAGCGACTCCCGCTCACAAGCATGCCAGCACCAATGGCTCAGAGCGTGCGTGGCGAGCGCAACCTCACCGTACAACAACTCGTTCTTGGTCACGCCGCTCGCCATGGCCCAGTCAACCCAGTAATCGGCGTGGTTCTGCTCGACCCGGATGTTCCTGATTAGATAACGGCGCGCCGCGTCGTGTCCGCGTGTACGCCCATACTGGCACTTCAACAAGTTGAGTGCCATATACTGCGGAAACTGCTCGATCACGGGAAAGATGCCGACAAAGAAATTTCGCGTGGCGGCCTCGCCCAACTTCGCATCGCGCATTTGCTGAAACAACTCGTGTTCAACGACACGGCGCTTCGCATCCGCGCATTCGCTCACCATCTGCTGTGCCCAAACGGGATAGCTGGTGACGTCCAAAAGGGGTCCTACTCGGTTGAATTCGTCATTCATTGCGGTCGATTTCCTTATAGGGTTACATGTGCCGAAACGGCGGGCGCCAGACTAGCAAATCCCGGCAACGTTGCCAGCAACGTTGACACATCGTTGCAAACACGTTGCAGATTTTTACTTTTGCCCTAGGGGATAAAACCGTGATGCTGCCAATAACCCGGAGTACGTAGCCTCAAGTGAATAGCCGAGCGACTCTCAGGGCGAAGGCACCAAGTGTATCGCTTACGGGGGGTTCCCGAGATGTGTGCCTGTGGCGCAACAACGTTGCCGCGCAGTTGCGCAAGGAAGCGTTGGCACTATGAAGCGATGCCCATCGCCGTAAGGGCCGTGATGCGCCTAGCGGCGCTTTGCCGTAGAGCTTGCTCGATCTCGGCGGCAGGTTGCGGTTTGCTGAACAGGTAGCCCTGACCCTCGTCGCAACCTTCTTCCAGGAAGAACCGCCTCGTCGCGTCGTCCTCGATACCTTCCGCAACCACGCGCAACTTGAAGCTCTTTGCCATGCCGATGATCGCCCTCGAGATTGCGACGTTACTCAAATCGTCGGGGATATTGCGCGTGAAATGGCGATCGATCTTAAGCGTCTCCACCGGCATGTGCTTCAAATAGTTCAGCGAAGAATGGCCGACACCAAAATCGTCGATCGCCAGGCGGATGCCGTGCTCGTGCAATTCCTGTAGCAGGGCCGCGCTGCCTTTGTAGTTCATGAGCGAGTGCTCCGTGATTTCCAAGCGTAACCACTGATTGCGCCAGCCGGCGGCGGTCACCGCTTGCACGACGCGCTCCGGGAAATCGGGCCGCCCAAAACTGCGCGGCGAGACGTTGACCGCAATCGGCAGCGGCGGCAGGCCGGCCGCTAGCCAATGCGCGCCTTGGCGGCACGCCTCTGCGATCACCCACTCGGTGATGCGATCGATAAGACCGTTCTCTTCGGCAAGCGGTATGAACACGCCTGGGCTGATCGCACCCAGCCCGGCGTTATGCCAGCGCAGCAGGGCTTCAACACTATTGATGTACCCGGTCTTGAGGTCGATGCACGGCTGGTAGTGCAGCTCCAGTTCGCCGCGCTCGATGGCAAACTTCAACTGATCGACGATGGCGATCTGCGTCGTAACCTCGCGCGCCATTTCCGGCGTGAAGACATGCAAGTTGTTCTTGCCGTTCTTCTTCGCTTGGTACATCGCCGCGTCGGCGGTCTTTAACAACGTCGCGATCTCGCTGCCGCCGCGTGGGAACACGCTCAGACCGATGCTGGCGGACATCACCAGTTGATAGCCTTGAACTGTAATCGGCAGCGTCAGCGACTGCAGCAAGCTGCGCGCAACGCGCGCTGCCGCATCTTCGGATTCGACATTAGCCAGCAAGGCCACGAATTCGTCGCCGCCGACACGAGCGATCAGATCGCTGTGGCGCACATGCTCCGACAGACGCTCTGTGAGAGCGCGCAGCAGGACATCGCCCGCCGCGTGGCCGTAGGTGTCGTTGATGGATTTAAAGTTGTCGAGATCGATATAGAGCAATGCCACGGTGTCCGCGTGCTGCCGCGCCTTGGCCAAGACGGCGGCGCCACGTTCTTCGAACGCCGCTCGATTGAGAAGCTGTGTAAGCGCATCGTGGTGGGCAAGGCGCTGCAACTGGCGCTCGTACTCCTTATACTCCGAGATATCGTTGAGCACGGCAACATAGTGCGTAATCGCCCCGGATGGATCCTTGACGGCGCTCACACTCAGCAGGGTCGGATACAGCTCGCCGCTTTTGCGGCGCTGCGTCAGCTCCCCCTCCCAATAGCCGTCGCGCCGCACCTTGCGCCAAATAGCACGCAAGCGCCGTACGTCCTCCGCGCGCAGGCCGGCTTGCTTGAAGCGTCTGCCGACCAATTCCTCGAGCGCGTAACCGGAGACGCGCGTGAACGCCAGATTGGCCGAAACAACACGGCGCTTCGCGTCGGTGATGACCACACCCTCGGCCATGTGCTCCATGGCGTTGGCGGCCACGCGCAACTCGCTCTCGAAGCGCAACCTCTCCGAGACATCGCGCACGATGGCAAGACGCGCCTCGCGTCCTTCCCAGCGGCTCTGGCTGCAGCTGATTTCCACCGGCACCACGGCGCCGTCGCCGCGAAAAATACGATCGCGCTGCACCGAGTTGCCGCCCGGTACACAAGCGTCGACTGAAAATATCTCATGCGTACCGGCGCCTAAAAGGCGCTCTGCCGTGCGGCCCGTTAATTGCGCCGCGCGCGCGTTCGCTTCTAGTATGCGACCGGTCTGCGGATCGGACACGATCACTGCGTCGCTCGCGGTATCGAGCAGCAAGCGATACTTGTCTTCGGATTGACGAATGCCGCGCATGATGCGCAGCGAAACCCAGGCGCCGAGCAAGAGCAATGCGAGCATGATCAGCGCAATACTGGAGAAGAGCAAGAAATTCACCCAGCGCGCCAATTCGCCCAGCGATTGGGTGAACGCCGCTTCCAGCGGTTGCACTTGCGCGTTTGCCGCACGCAACCTTTCGAGCAGCGCCGCGATGCGCGTGGACACGGGCGCGGCACCCGCCCACTCGCGCCGCAACTCGACCGCGATGCCCTGAATTTCGAGCACCAGTTCATCGCCGCGTGTCCAGTAATGCACCGCCTCCGCAACTTGGGGCAGCTTGGCGCAGCAACGGAATAGGCGTATCAAGCCCGGAATATCGTGCGGATGGTTTTGGCCCTGGAGGAAACCAGCGGCGGCCACGGCCGGATCGTAGTCGGGCTTCTGCAACTCGAGCCGCGCCACGCGATCGCCCAAAGGAATCGCGATAGCTTCTTGATAGCGCGCGTAGTCTTGCTCGGCGCCGCTGTAGGCGTATTCCTGCAGATAGAACACGGCGTCGCGCTGCGCCTTCGACCACAGCCCCTCACCCGCGACGTAGCTGCGCACCGAGGATTGCACGTCAATCGCGGCGAAAGTCAGCGCGAGTGAAACCAGCGAGATGCCGATAAAGATCACCAGCACCGGCAACAACCGGCGAAATAGCGGAATGCCCCTCTTGTGCGGCATATGCTAGCGCGCGGATCTAAGCCCGCGCGATCTCCCTCTCAAGCGCGCAAGCATCAACGCCACGCGGCGCGCCGCCGGGGCGCGCGTGCTTGCGAAGAGCAAAGCGGCGATCTTGATGCTTGGTCATAGGGTTAGCGACGCTCTAGCAAAACCTAGGGAACGTTGCCACAATATTATATTCAAATTGCAACGCTTTCGGCGCGAAAAGCTCGGGCATTACCATCATCTTTTACGGATGGCAACGTTACGCTCTGAAGCACGGAGCTTTCCTAAGGGGTTTGCCAGCCGCGCGCCCGGTGCGGGGAAGAAGCAAGCGTGCGCGCAGATTACCCTAGGGGCCGGGTTCTCGCCTTGGCTTAATGAAACAAACGTTTACGCCTTCGGGGCTAGCCAGCAGCTTGTGGGCTCATCGCGCGCGCTTCTCGCCGTACGGCGTCGTTTCTCTCCGCAAGCCCGGTCCTAACCAGGCATGTGCTGAGCGATGACTCGCTCGATCGCCCCGCGCTGCGCGTCCACCACGTAGGGCCGCGTGCTTTGAGCAATCGCGGTATCCGGGTCCTTGAGGCCGTGGCCCGTCAGCGTACAAACGACCGTGGCACCACTCGGAACCTTGCCGCGCTCGATATCGCGCAGCAGGCCGGCCACACACGTGGCCGAAGATGGCTCGCAGAACACCCCCTCTTTCTCGGCGAGCAGCTTCTGAGCCTTGAGAATTTCTTCGTCAGTACACTCGTCGAACCAGCCGCTCGACTCCTGCACCGCGGCTTTTGCCAAATTCCACGACACCGGATTGCCGATGCGGATGGCGGTCGCCACCGTTTCCGGGTTTGCCACCGGCGCACCGCGCAAGAACGGCGCGGCGCCGCTGGCTTGGTAGCCAAGCATTACTGGCCTCCGCGTGGCGAGTTTGGCATGATGATACGGACAGGCACCCTTGCAATGCCCGCATGCCTGCGTGTTGATGCACATCGCCTCGGAGTAGCCGCTCCAATGCGCGCTGATGTTGCCGGCATTGCCAACCGGCAGCGCGTGATAAGCGGGAGCATCCCCGAGCGCCTCGATGATTTCGAACGCGATGGTCTTCTGCCCTTGCAGCCGGAACGGATTGATGGAGTTGACCAACGCGATCGGCATGCTCGCGGCGATTTCCTGCACCAGGCGCATGCCGTCGTCGAAGTTGCCCTTGATCTGTAGCACCACCGAGCCGTGCATCATCGCCTGCGCCAGTTTACCGAGCGCGATCTTGCCTTCGGGAATCAACACGAAACAGACCATGCCGGCGCGCGCCGCGTAGGCCGCGGCTGACGCGGACGTGTTGCCGGTGGAAGCGCAGATGATCGCGCGCGCGCCTTCCTCCGCCGCCTTCGACACCGCCATCGTCATACCGCGGTCTTTGAACGACCCTGTTGGGTTCAACCCTTCGAACTTGGCGAAAATGCGCACATCTTGCTTGAGCTGCTTGGGGATGTTCTTGAGTTCGATGAGCGGCGTATCGCCCTCGTTGAGCGTGATAACCGGCGTCTTCTCGGAGACGGGCAGCCGGTCGCGGTAGCGTTGGATGAGGCCAGTGTAATGTGGCATTGATCGTGACTAGGTTGGTAGCAATGGCAATTATCTCAGATCGTTCGCCTCCCCCTGCCCATGCGCTACCATCGCCCAGCGTTCGATCGATCCCCAGAAGAACAATGCGCCTGCTCCGTTTGTTCGCTCTGATTTGCGCCGCGCTCGGCGCGGCGAGCGCATGTGCGCAAAACAGCGTCAAAGTGCTGTGGTATCGCTACGCGTCGCCCACTTCCCATTACGTCGTGTTTGCGCGCTGGCTCGCGCTCAACGCGCACCTGTACAAGCAGAGCAGCGGGCTGCGCTGGGATCTGACGTTCTTCGGTCCCGAAGATCCCGCGCCCGATTTCACGCGCTACAACGTACTGGTGATCGAAAGCGGCGAAGCGTTTCGCACCGGTCCCAACCGCAACGCCGACGCCGATCGCGCCGCACCCGACTACCGCGGCATCCTGCGAAACAAGTCAGCGATCGCGGCAGCGCGCGGCGAGCGTACCTTCATCAGCGCCACCGACGGCGACTACCACACGCTGCGCGGCGATTCCGGCAGCATGCCGCCCGATGTGCCCTCTGAACGCTGGGACGGCGCGCGCGGGCATTTCATCAACGCCGTCAACTGGGCCGGCAGCGGCAAAGGCTTGGGCATCGTCGCGTGGTGCGATTGCGAGTTTCCCGGCTCGCCTTGGTGGCAGCATCCGGATTCGTTCTTGCGCAGCGATCTGGCCGGGCGCGTCAAATACTTTCATGACAACGCACCACAGATCCCCGCCAACGCAACCAAGCTGTACTTGAATCACGGCCTGACCAACTTGGGGCTATCGAACTGGCATGTTTCGTTTCACGGCGGCTTCCGCCTGCCCGTCCCGGGTTATACGCCACTAATCATGTCTGCTACGCAACCCGGCTACGCAGTGGCGATCGCCACCAGCGCGAGCGTCGAAGCGCCCGCCGGGCCCGCGCCCATGCTGCAATTCGTCGTCGATCGTGTCGCTGTACAGGAAAGCGACGGCAGCGTCACCCTAAGCGTAGCGCGGGCGAACAACGCAATCGGCGCACTAACCGTCAAGTACACGACGAACGACGCCAGCGCCCGCGCCGGCGAAGACTACTCCGAAGCGAGCGGCTCGCTTTTCTTCAAACACGGCGAACCCGTTGCGCAAACGATCACCATCAAAATCTTGCCGGACCGCTACGCGGAAGGTGTGGAAGAATTCAACGTCAATCTAACTGATCCTTCTGCAGGCGCAGTGTTGGGCCCGCGCAGCGTCGCGAAGATCCGCATCGCTGATGCGGGCGGGCACGCGCCAGCGCCAAAGCCAAACGCCACCGCTGCCAAACCGGCCGCCCGCGTGGGCGGTTGCAGCGTCAACGCTGCCGCTCAGCTAGATGCGGCGCTGCTGCTACTAGGTTTGTGGTTAGCGTTGCTCAGAATAAGATACTGGCGCAAGGTCATGTTCATGAATGAACATTCAAAGCATTCATGAGAGCGTACTGTCGACCTATAGACCAGTGCGCCGAACAATTGCGTCAGGCCGTTTGGGCAAATCCGGCAACAACTCGATACCCAACCCCGGCCCTTCCGGCGCGCGAATGAAGCCATCTTCGACCTTCGGCAGCTCGGTAACCAGCTCCTTGTACCAGCCGGTGAAGAACGCGCGCACGCTTTCCTGAATGACCGCATTCGGCGCGTGCATCGAAAGATGCGTCGAAGCCGTCCACACGATCGGCCCGGTGCAGTCGTGCGGCGCGACCGGCAGGTGATACGCATCGGCCATGGCTGCAATCTTGCGCGCTTCGGTCAAACCACCGCACCACGCGATGTCGAGCATAACGAAACCGCACACGCCGGTGTCGAGCAAGTCGCGGAAAGCCCACTTCGACGACAGCGTTTCCGAAGCGGTGATCGGCGCCTTGCTCGCCGTCGCGTAGGCTTTCAAGTCGGCGAGCGAATCCATGCGGATCGGATCTTCGTGCCAGAAAGTATCGAACTCTTCCAGCGCGCGCGCGATCTTCTGCGCCGTCGGCAAATTCCACATCGAATGGAATTCGACCATGATGTCCATGCCGTCGCCCACCGCGTCGCGGATCTTGCGGAACGGCAAGAGCGCTTGGTCGAGTTCGCTCGGGGAGATGTACATGCCCTCCCAGCGCTCGGCGTACTCGTCGAACGGCCAAATCTTCATGCCGGTGATGCCCTCTTCCATAAGACTGAAAGCGAGATCGTCGGCATGGTGCAGAAAACCCTCGAGATCCTCGTACGGCCCACCCGGCTCTTTGCCGAGGCCGTAGTTCTCGTACTTCTGCGCGCGGGTGTCACGGATGTACTTGTAGCCGGCGCAGGTGTTGTAGATGCGGATCTTCTCGCGCGAGCGCCCGCCCAGCATCTGATAGATCGGCTGTTTGTGCGCCTTGCCAAAGATATCCCAAAGCGCGATATCGATCGCCGAGTTACCACGCGATTCGGCGCCGGTCGAGCGCCAGCCCAGGTAGCCGATGAGTTCCTTGCCACGCCGCTCAATTTCGAGCGGATCTTTGCCGAGCAGCACCGGCGCGGCGCCATCGTGCAAATACGCCTCCACAGTCGAAGCGCCGAAGAACGTTTCGCCGAGACCGACGATGCCTTCATCGGTGTGCAAGCGCACCCAAATGATGTTCGGGAATTCTTCGAGACGGATGGTTTCGAGGGCGGTGATTTTCATTGCGCTTCGCGCCGTGAAAAGTGAAATGTGAAAAATGAAAAGTTTGAAATCAACGGTGCCTCCAAGTATTCATTCACGTTTCACGTTTCACGTTTCACGTTTCACGTTTCACGTTTCACAACAATTCTTCCAACCGTATGCGCATGATCTTGCCGGCAACACTCGACAGTCCTTCGATCTTCGCAATCGCGGCGTTGATGTGTTTCTCTCGCGTCAAATGCGTCAGCATGATGATGTCGACCTGATCCTCACCCGCTTGCGGTTCCTTTTGCACCATGGCGTCGATCGAGATGTGATTGTCGGCGAGAATGCGCGTGATGTCCGCAAGCACACCGGGCCGGTCGTACACGCGCAAGCGCAGGTAGTACGACGTCTCCACTTCGTCCATCGGCAGAATCGGCGTTGCCGCCAATCGATCCGGTTGGAATGCCAGATGCGGCACGCGGTGCTCCGGGTCGGCGGTCAGCGTGCGTGTGACATCCACTAAGTCTGCGACCACGGCGGAGGCCGTCGGCTCCGCGCCCGCGCCGGCGCCGTAGTACATGGTTGGGCCGACCGCGTCGCCTTTCACCAGCACCGCATTCATGACACCTTCCACATTCGCGATCAAGCGCCGCTTCGGGATCAGCGTCGGATGCACACGCAGCTCGATGCCCTGCGGCGTACGGCGCGTTAGGCCGAGCAGCTTGATGCGATAGCCAAGATCTTCGGCGTACTTGATGTCCTCTTTGGTCAACTTCGAAATACCTTCGGTGTACGCCTTGCTGAACTGAATCGGGATACCGAACGCGATGGCCGACAAAATCGTCAGCTTATGCGCGGCGTCGATGCCTTCGATATCGAAGGTCGGATCGGCCTCCGCGTAGCCTTTCGCTTGTGCCTGCTGGAGCACGTCGGCAAAGCTGGCGCCGGTGTCGCGCATCGTGGACAAAATAAAATTGCTAGTGCCGTTGATGATGCCGGCGATCCACTCGATGCGATTCGCAGTCAATCCTTCGCGCAGCGCCTTGATGATCGGCACCCCGCCCGCCACCGCCGCTTCGAACGCGACCATCACGCCTTTCTTCTGTGCGGCGGCGAAGATTTCATTGCCGTGCGTGGCAAGCAGTGCTTTGTTGGCGGTAACCACATGCTTGCCGTTTTCGATCGCCGCTAGCACCAAATCCTTCGCGATGGTGTAGCCGCCGATCAGTTCTATGACGATGTCGACACCCGGATCGCGTACGACCGCGAACGCGTCGTCGACGATCTTGGCGCGGCCCTGCACGACCTCGTTGGCACGCGCGAGATTTTTTTCGGCAACGACGCTGATTTGGATTGGGCGTCCGGCGCGCCGTGTGATTTCCTCTTGGTTACGCGCCAGGACGTTGAATGTGCCGCCACCGACAGTGCCTATGCCGAGCAGACCTACATTGATCGGTTTCATAGCTTCTTCTTGAACGAGTACGCGAAGATCGTCATACCTTCACGGAAGTAGAATTTATGCGCTTGATCGCGCTGCACACCAGAATCGAGCGCCAGCGCGTCGCAAGCGAGCGCGCGCGCCTTGTTTTCCAAGTACGTCAGCAGTATTTTGCCCACGCCTTGCGAGCGTTTATCCGCAGCGGTCACCAGATCGTCGACGTACAGCTTGCGCCCGTCGGAGGTGTTCTCGAACACCCGGTACACTGCGATACCAAGGACCGTATCACCTTGAGAACAAATCACCGCGCGACCCCCGCCGCTATACACCCGCTGCATCTTGCCGAGATAGTCTTCGGGCAACGCTGGGCGCAATTGCCGGTGCACGCTTAGCGCGCGTTGCTGCCATTGCGGCTCGATGAGTTCGCCTTGATCGTTGACCAGTTCGATCAGCTTCACCGCGAGAAACTTACAAGAGACCATCCTTGCGGAACATGTCTTTGATACCGCGCACGGCTTGCCTCGTTCTCGCCTCGTTCTCGATCATCGCAAAGCGCACGTGCGTATCGCCGTACTCGCCGAAGCCGATGCCCGGCGCCACCGCAGCCTTGGCGTCGTTCAACACCTTCTTGGCAAATTCGAGCGAACCCATCTTGCGGTACACCTCGGGTATCTCGGCCCACACGTACATCGTCGCCTTCGGCACATCCACCATCCAACCGGCGCTGCGCAAACCTTGGCACAGCACATCGCGGCGGTTTTGATAGGTCTGGCAAATTTCCTTGACACAATCCTGCGGGCCTTCCAGCGCGATGATGGAAGCGACTTGGATCGGCGTGAAGGTACCGTAGTCGTGATAGCTCTTGATGCGCGCCAGCGCGCCGACCAACTCGCGGTTGCCCACCATGAAGCCCACGCGCCAGCCAGCCATGGAGTAGCTCTTCGACATAGTGAAGAACTCCACCGCGACATCTTTCGCGCCCGGCACTTGCATGATCGACGGCGCTTGGTAGCCGTCAAACACGATGTCGGCGTAGGCGATGTCGTGTACCACGTAGATACCGTACTCGCGCGCAATGGCGACGATCTTCTCGAAGAACGGCAGGTCCACGCACTGCGCCGTCGGATTGCTCGGGAAGTTCAGAATAAGCATCTTCGGGCGCGGATACGAGCCGCGCAGCGCTTTCTCCAACTCCTCGAAGAAATCGGTGCCCGGCGTCATCGGTATATGGCGGATATCCGCACCGGAAATGACCGGTCCGTAGATGTGGATCGGGTAACTCGGATTGGGCACCAAGACGATGTCGCCGGCATCGAGCGTAGCGAGCATCAAGTGCGCCAAACCCTCCTTCGAGCCGATGGTAACAATCGCCTCGCTGTCCGGGTCGATGTCGACCTGGTAGCGCGTGCGATACCAATGCGCAATCGCCCGGCGCAGGCGAAAGATGCCTTTGGAAATCGAATAGCGGTGTGTGTTCTCGCGCTGCGCGGCTTCGACCAGCTTATCGATGATGTGCTTGGGCGTGGTTTGATCGGGATTGCCCATGCTGAAATCGATGATGTCTTCACCGCGTTTGCGCGCCGCCGCCTTCAACTCGGCGGTAACGTTGAACACATACGGCGGCAGCCGCTTTATTCTGGAAAACTGCTCCATGCGTAGATAATCCGCGTGACCCACAAAGACCGTCCGGCTAATATTTGAATAATCAGGGGATTCTACGCGAGCGCAGCATCGCCCGCCAAGACACGCCAAACAAGCGAAAACTCGATGAAGCTTCACCTAACCGCTTCCGATGCCCGCTATAGCTTCTCCGGCTATGGCGCGGGGTACGTCGAGGTCAACGGCAAGCGCTATCAGCGCAGCGTCATTGTGACGCCCGAGCGGCTGGTCGAGCCCTGGCTGGTGAGCGACTGGGCGGCGCTCGCAACCGAGCACTTCGCTGCGATCGTTGAACTAAGACCGAGCGTCGTCCTGCTCGGCAGTGGTGCGCGGCAGCGCTTTCCACACCCAAGCCTAACGCGCGCGCTAATCGACGCGCGCATTGGGCTGGAAGTGATGGACACTCAGGCCGCGTGCCGGACGTACAACATTCTCGTCGGAGAGGGCCGCGCCGTGGCGGCGGCGGTGATCGTGGAATAGAGAAGGCGCGGGGACCCCCTGCCCCCGCGCTTGTTCTTAGTTGCAAAGTCGACACGAGTGGGTGCGCGAGGCGCATCTTGGGTGTCGACGAACCAGAGTGCGCTACGCACGCTTTGAGAAGAAAAGCAACAGCCGATCCCGACGCGGGATCGAAGTCTAGGCTTGGGGTCGCACCGGTGTAACGCGCGGCGGGTTGCCCGCGCCGGTGTGGATCAGCACCGTGCAGCCGGTCAGGCTGCGCAAGTTGCCGGCGTGCAGCGAGCCCTTGCGCGCCAGGTGGTACGCACCGGCCAATAGCTGGAGATTGCCGACGTATGCTTCGCCCTCCAATACCAAACATTCTTCATCTGCCGCCGGATGCTCGTGCACCGGCACTTCGCCGCCGGGTGCGATGCGCAGCAAGAACGATTTGACCTGCGCATCGGCGTGCAGCAGCTTCATCTCCACGCCGGGGACGAGCACATGCCAGGTGCCTGCATCCGCGTGAATCGTCAGGCAATCGTCCGAGGCCGCCGCATCTAGCTGCGGTGCGTGCACGCGTCGCAATAAGCGCTCGCGCAACGCTGCTTTACGTTCGAGCGGCGGTTCGATCGGTTTTAGCTGCGGCAGCGCTTCTGCGAGCGCTTCGCGGAACAACAATTCATCGCTATCGATCATGCAACCCCATCATCAAATCCTCGGGCCATCCGCCCCGGTGCGAATCAAGAACACCGCGCCGGTATCCGAGCGCAGCCCAATGTGGCGTGAACCCTCGCGCGCGAAATGGTAATCACCCGCGCGCAGCCGCACGTCGCCGATGAAGCCTTCGCCTTGCACCACATAGCACTCTTCGTGCGAAGGGTGATCGTGCGAAGGCACGACGGTGTTCGGAGCCACATCGAGCAAAAAGGTCTGCGTGGTTTGGTCGCGATACAGCAGCTTGAGCTTCACGCCGGGATGCACCTCGTGCCATTTGCCGTCCTCGGCGCGTATGGTGAAAAAGCCCTGCGACTGGGCAGCGGCGCGCGTTTCCGCCCGGATGCGCGCGGCCAAGTTGGCGCGCATGCGCACGCGAACTTGGGGCGGCGGTTCGACCGGTTCGAGCTGCGTCAAGGCATCGCCGAGCACGAGCTCGAGATCGACAGGTTTACGAGCGGGCTTCATCAACTGGTCTTCTTGCGCGTGGACAACTCGCGCGCGGCTTCGAATTGCTCTTTCAGCGCCAGTAAAGCGCGCCGGATATGGCTTTTGACGGTGCCTAGCGGCAGCGACACATGCGCGGCGATCTCGTCGTGCGTCATGCCACGAAAGAACGCTAGCGCCAGCAATTGGCGCTGCGTTGCGTTTAAGGTGTTCAATGCTGCGTGCAGCGCGCTATGCTGCTGCGCGGCTTGCAGCAAGGACTCGGGACCCTCTTCACCCGCGAGTTCCGCAACCAAGGTTTCGGGATCAGGGTGCGCTTCGGCGCTATCGGTGCGGCGCAGCGCGTCGAGCGCGCGGCTGCGGCAGATGACCAGCAGCCAACCGAGCACGCCCACCCCGCGCTGCGGGTCGAAGCGGCCGGCATCGCGCCAGACTTGCATATAGACATCTTCGGCCACTTCCTCGGCGGTTTCGCGCGAGCGCGTGATGCGCAGCGCTAGACCGTACACGCGCGCCACCGTGGCGTCGTACAAATCCGCAAGCGCGTTCTCGTCTTGCCGTTGGATCGCAGCCAGCCACGCGCGAAGCTGCGCTTCCTGCAGACTCTCGTGTACCGGCGGCACGGCCGCAGCCGCCGACCCGACTTTGGGAGCCGGCACCGCTAGCGGCGGCGCGAATTCATCCATCGTGCGCGTACTGCCCGTCATGCGGCCGAGTATAGCACCGGGCCCGGCGCCCCCCGCACCGGCCAAAACCTCGCGCAGCGCCTGCAGCGGCCCTACGTTTACCAGCTCACTCATCGGATCTTGTTCCTTCACGCGCAGCCCTAACCTTGGCAAATACGCCGGAATTTGGACTTTGGATGCAACTGCTTGTGCAAAGCAGCATTGGCGCAAGCTGCGTGCAAACTCGCCACGGCGATTGCATGGCCTCGTGTTGTATGCAATCATTGCCCGAGGAACCCAGTTGGGGTGCGTTTTGCAGAGGTTCCGCCAGAAGCGCAGTTCAACAAAAACAACAAACCTCGAACTCGTCTAGTCTGTTGTCAAACTTTGAACGGAGGAAGTCAATGAAAGCAGTCGTCAAGCTCTCGCTCGCGAGTGCCGCGGGCGCGTTGTTGCTGGTCGGCACTGCCGCGAAGGCGCAAGTCAATGATGCGCCGATCACGGAAAAATGGTTCCCCACCGAATTCGGTGCCGATGACAAAGCCGGCGCAATCAATCGCATCAACGCCGACGTGATCATGAAAGCGGTCAAGCTGGTGAAGAAGGGCAAGAGCGCGACGCTGGGCAAGTATTACCACTCCAGCATCCCCGGCTTCGGCCCGCGCACCTGGAACCTGCAAATCCCCGGCACGCCAACCGGCGGACCGTTCGGCCGCAACGCACTTATCTACCACGATGAATTCGTGCAAACCGAGATCGGCCAGATTTCCACGCAGTTTGACGGCCCCGGCCACATCGGCGTGCGCACCAGTCAAGGCGACATGATGTACAACGGCCGCTTGCGCGAGAAAGTCTATGAGCGCGGCGCCGGCGGCCGCGTGCTCGGCATGGGCGATGCGGGCGTGGAAAACGTCGCTGAAAAAGCCTACGTCTGCCGCGGCGTACTGCTTGATGCAGCTAGCTACAAAGGCTGGACACGCCTGCCGATTCCCAAGTCTTCGGACAGCCCCGGCATCGTTACTGCCGCCGACTTGAAAGGCATGATTGCCAAGCAAGGCATCGCCGACATCGGCGAAGGCGATTGCGTGTTCCTGCACACCGGACACGGCGACTTGTGGGCCAACTCGATTTGGAAGACGCTTTCTCCGGCCGAGAAAGCCGCGCGCGCCGCTGAATTCAAGTCCGGCGAACCCGGCTTCGGCATCAGTGCTTGCAACTACATGGCCGAGCGCAAAATCGCCTTCATGGGCGGTGACACTTCTGCCAACGACGCACAGCCCTTCGGCGAAGCGGGCGATCAAGACGCGGTGCCCTGCCACACCGAAATGCAAACCCGCCGCGGCATTTGGAACATCGAAAACCTTGACTTGAACCCGCTGGTGAAAGAGAAGGTTTACGAGTTCTTGTTCGTGTGGGCGCCGCTGCGCATAATCGGCGGCACGGGCTCGCCTGGCAACCCGGTCGCGGTTTGGTAAGCACCTAGCAGTCGCAGCACTCTATAGCCGGCCGCCTGAATAAGGCGGCCGGTTTTGTTTTGGTCGGGCCTCGTGAGCCGGACGACCGGCGACAGGCGATGTCGACGGGCTTGCGCGGCGCGCGTATCGACCACACCTACTCCGGCAACAACTTAAACTGCCATACCTATCATCTAGGATATTAGACCAGCAGTCAGTTTTCGACCTATCCTGGTGACTGTTCTACCTTGCGCTCATTCACGCCTTCACTCGATACCTTCTAAAGCCCAGCCAACACCCGCACGTGCTCAGTCGCGCTGCGCCCCAGCGCATCCAAATCGTAGCCACCCTCCAGCGCCGACACGATGCGCTTGCGGCAATGGCGCTGCGCCAGCGCAACGATTTCGCGCGTGACCCAAACATAGTCCGCTTCGACGAGCCCCAAATTGGCAAGCGGATCGTCACGGTGGGCGTCAAAGCCGGCGGAAATAAACATCATCTCGGGCTTGAACGTCTCCAGTGCCGGCAGCCACCTCTCGCTCACTGCTTTGCGAAACGCTTCGCCGTTGCTGCGCTCGGGCAGCGGCGTGTTGACGATATGATCGCTGACGGTATCGGCACCTTGGAACGGATAGAACGGGTGCTGGAACGACGAGCAAAACAACACGCGCTTGTCGCTGGCGATCATCTCCTCAGTACCGTTGCCGTGATGTACGTCGAAGTCGACGATCGCCACGCGCTTTAGCTTGTGCTGCTCCAATGCATGGCGCGCACCGATCACCACGTTGCCGAAAATGCAAAAACCCATCGAGCGGTTCGATAGCGCGTGATGTCCGGGCGGGCGCACCGCGCAAAACGCGTTCTCCACTTCGCCCTTCATCACGAGATCCGTCGCCAGCACCAGCGCGCCGGCTGCGCGCAGCGCCGCGGCCAAACTGTGCTCGTTCATCGCCGTGTCCGGATCGAGCCGGCGCATCTGCCCCGGCTGCGGCGCGTTCTCGAAGACGTCGTCGACATATGCCGCAGTGTGCGCGCGCAGCAGTTGCTCGCGCGTGGCGAACGGTGCGTCGTAGTGCTTGAGATGCTGGTGAATGCCGGCCGCGATCATGCGGTCGGTGATGGCGGACAGGCGCGCCGGCTGTTCCGGGTGGCCGTGCCCCATTTCGTGCTTGCGGCAGTCGGCGTGGGTGATAAGGGCGGTGGTCATGAGAGCGACAGTAACCAAGGTGACGTGCCGTATGCTACTGCGTCACCCGTCACACGTCACCCGTCACGCACTGCTAGAAGAGCACCTCGCGGGTGATGCCATACCGGCGCAGCACGCGCCGCAGAACTTTCAGCGCTTCGAGTTGGATCTGGCGCACGCGTTCGCGCGTGAGTTTCAACTGCGCCGCGAGTTCTTCCAGCGTGTAGATGTCGTGATCGTTCAAGCCGAAGCGGCGTTCGACTACCCAACGCTGCTTGTCGGTCAGCTCCTTGAGCCATTCATGCAGACGCTGCGCCATTTGCGCTTGATCGAACATGTGCTCCGGCAGCGGCGTCTGCTCGTCGGGTATCGTTTCCGCCAACGACAGCAGCGGATCAACGTCGAGCGGTGCATCGAGCGAGGCCAGCCGCTCGTTCAGCGCGAGCACGCGGCGTACCTCTTCGACCGGGCGATCTAGTAAATTGGCAACGTCTTCCACGCTCGGCTCGCGCGCTGAACGCGCCTCCAGGTGGCGCTTAGCGCGCAAGTAGACGTTGAGCTCTTTGATGACATGAATCGGCAAACGGATGGTGCGCGACTGATTCATGATCGCGCGCTCGATGTTCTGCCTGATCCACCACGTTGCATAGGTGGAGAAGCGGAAGCCGCGCTCGGGCTCGAACTTATCCAGTGCGTGCATCAGCCCCAAGTTGCCCTCTTCCACCAGGTCCATCAGTGGCAGCCCGCGGTTGATGTAGTGCTTGGCGATGTTCACCACCAAGCGCAGGTTGTGCTGAATCATCTTCTGGCGGGCGTCGAAGTCGCCCTGCTTGACACGCTCGGCCAGCGCGCGCTCTTCCGGCGCGGTCAGCAGCTTGCTGCGGCCGATTTCGTTTAGATAAAGCTGTGTGCTGTCGCCGCGAAAATCATCGAACGCCGATTCTTGGGGTGCTTCGGCAACGGCTTCCCCGCGCTCCTCAAGCTCTTCCGGCTCGA
>CAZAWU010000075.1:1314-17954 GCA_964488915.1 uncultured Burkholderiales bacterium | reverse complement strand
GCAAGGAGTTCAACGCGCTGAACGACATCTCCATCGACGAAAAGGGCCGCATCTATTTCACCGATCCGCGCTACCTCGGCCACGAGCCGGTGCGAGCGGATGGCTTCGCCGCTTATCGCGTCGATCCGGACGGCACAGTGGCGCGCGTGGCGACCGATTGCGGTAAATGCAATGGCATCTTGGTCACGCCCGATCAGAAACGCGTGTTCATCGTCAGCAACGACAACGGTTTTCTCGAATTTCAGAACTTGAAGGAGGGCGAGAAGTCGCTATCAGGGCCGCACCTGCTGCAGGTGTACGACTTGAGCGCCGACGGCAAACTCTCCAACCGCAAAGTATTCAAGGACTACAGCAAAGACCGCAGTCCCGGGTGCAGCGGGCCGGACGGCTTGGTTGCGGACGTGGACGGCAACATCTACGTCGCCGAGCGCTGCGAGCATCGTCCCGGCATCGTCGTCTACGCACCCGACGGCAAGGAGCTCGCCTACATCTCCACCGGTAAGGAAATGCCGACCAACGTCGGCTTCGGCCGCGGCGACGACGCTAACTTGCTATGGGTGACCTCAGGAAAAAGCCTGTACAAAATTAGGATGGCGAAGAAGGGCTATCAGCTGCCCTGAGTTCCACGCGGGCGCGGCGCAAGCCGCGCCGCTCTGCTTCCTGACGGCGAGGAAGCCGCTGTCGCCGCCGTGATTTCGCTTCGACTCGCGCCTAGGGCGCTTGCCTTTGTCGATTCTTACGTTATAACATATCTCCCCAAAAGCTTGGCGCTTCTACGCGGCGGCTTTTCTTATCGAACAAATCGGGAGAATGAACATGAGCAAGCGGTTAGCGGCGTTTTTCTTGTGTTCGGTGTTGGCATGCAGCATCGCGCGGGCTGACATCGTTACATACTACGTAGGCCTCGATCAGCGCAGCACGCCATTCAACGCGCCCGATAGCGCGGGCGGCGGCGCTTATCCGGACAACCCGAACTCGAATCGCCTCACGCTGCTGTTGCACCACGGCGATCACTACCACGGCATCGGCTCGTACGCTTACAGCGGCGCGGCGGCGGCGCCGGTTTTCAACGACACCAACACGAACAATCGCGTGCCCGAGACTTTCACGGGTATGCCGCCTCTGTCGCTGCTGCGCGGCAGCGGCGCCGTCTGGGGCGCTACTTACCGCACTGGCATCGCGAGCACGCTAGCGCACGACGAAGAGTACGGCAATTTCGAGTTCCGCAACGCGCATTCGCTGCAGGGCGAGGACGACGTCACTTATAACAGCTCCGGCGGGCGCTGGAGCGGCAGGTTCGACGCCGCCGACATCTACCTGGAGCTCATTTCGGCCACCGCGGGACTCAACATCGCCGTGGCTAACGACATGACGGCGCTCGCCGTGGGCGACGACATCCGTCTTGGCGCCGGCAATGAGATGTTCAGCTTGCTGCCCACGTTCTGGGTGGACGGCTCCGCCGCCGTCGGCTCGCGCTACTCGGCCGAATTCCGTTTGCTCGACCAAGCGGATGCGTTCGGCGACTCCGGGCGTTTCTTCGTCGATCTGCAAGTCGTGCCGGCGCCGGCTTCGGCGTTGCTGCTGCTGACCGGCGCGGTGTTGCTGCGGCTGCAGCGGCGCGGCAACGCATGAGCATGCTCGCTCTCGGTTCAGCGCGGCGCGTATGCGCCGCGTTGGCCATCGTCGCGCTGCTGTGGGCGGCGGTGTATTGGGCGATGAACTGACCGGCATGGCCGGCATCCGCATCCGCGATCTCACGCTGACCTACAACCGGCATCCGGCCGTGCACCACTTGAGCGGGGAATTCGCGCCGGGATCGATGACCGCCGTGGTCGGGCCCAACGGCGCTGGCAAGAGCACGTTGCTCGGCGCAATCGTCGGCCGCATCGCGGCGGCGACCGGCAGCATCGAAACGGATACGCGGCGCGAGCAGATCGCCTATCTGCCACAGCAAGCGGAGTTGGATCGCAGCTTTCCCATCCGCGTGCTCGATGTGATCATGCTCGGCCACTGGGCCAAGGTGGGCGCGTTCCGCGCGATCACGGCTGCGCTGCGCGACGGCGCGAGAGAAGCGCTCGCCGCCGTCGGCCTTGCCGGCTTCGAGAAGCGCGCGCTAAGCGAGTTGTCCGTCGGCCAGTTGCAGCGCGTGCTGTTCGCGCGCGTGCTGCTGCAAGATGCGCGGCTCATCCTGCTCGATGAGCCGTTCAGCGCCATCGATGCGCGCACCACCGCCGACTTGCTGCAAGTGGTTCACCGTTGGCACGGCGAGCGGCGCACGGTGATCGCCGTGCTGCACGATCACGAGCAAGTGCGCGCCCACTTCCCCGAAACGCTGCTGCTCGCACGCGAGCCGGTCGCTTGGGGGCCGACCGCGCAGGCGCTGCGCGCCGAGAATCTGCTGCGCGCGCGGCGCATGGCGGAAGCTTGGGACGAGCAGGCGCCTTGGTGTGAGCGGGGGGCGGCGTAGGCGGCGGAACCATCGCCCGCGCGAGCTTTGCGTAGTTACCGAGTCGCGCAGCACTGCTAGCAGCCCCGTCTCAGACGACGTAATGTCCCTCTACACCGCGCTCATTCAACCTTTCGCCGAATTCAGCTTCATGCGCCGCGCGCTGGTGGCATGCATCGCGCTCGGCGCGAGCTGCGCGCCGGTAGGCACACTGCTGGTGCTGCGGCGCATGAGCTTGGTCGGCGACGCAATGGCGCACGCGTTGTTGCCCGGGGCGGCGGTCGCGTTCTTGATCGCGGGATTCTCGCTGGCGGCGATGAGCGCGGGCGGATTCATCGCCGGACTGGTCGTCGCGCTGCTCGCCGGCTGGGTCACGCGCGTCACGGCGCAAAAGGAAGACGCGAGCTTCGCGGCCTTCTACCTGATTGCGCTGGCGCTCGGCGTGATGCTCATCTCCACGCACGGCAGCAGCGTCGATCTCATGCACGTGTTGTTCGGCACGATACTCGCCGTCGACGACGCATCGCTCATGCTGATCGCGGCGATTGCCAGCGTGACGCTGTTGCTGCTCGCCCTCATCTACCGCCCGCTGGTGGCGGAGTGTTTCGACCCGGGCTTCTTGCGCTCGGTCGGCGCGCCCGGCGCGGTGTATCACGTGCTGTTTCTGGTGCTGGTGGTGCTCAACTTGGTCGGCGCTTTCCAAGCGCTCGGCACGCTCATGGCGGTCGGCCTCATGATGCTGCCGGCCGCCGCGGCGCGCTTTTGGGTGAACGAGGTGTGGAGTTTGTCGCTGACCGCGGCGGTGATCGCCATCGCCTCGGGCTGCACCGGTTTGCTGCTGTCTTATCACGCGGACCTGCCTTCGGGCCCAACCATCGTGCTGACGGCCGGAGCGATCTACCTCGTCTCGTTGCTGTGCGGTCGGCGCGATAACGCGTTCAGCCGCTGGCGGCAGTTGCGCCTGCACCGGCAAGCGTGAACTTCGCGCGTAACGCCGTCGCGCTCGCCGCGGCGCTGCTTGTCATGTTGACTGCGGCTAGCGCGACGGCGGCCGAGCGTTTGCGCGTGGTCACCACGTTCTCGATCCTCGCCGACATGGTACACAACGTCGGCGGCGAGGCGATCGAACTCACCAACCTGGTGGGCCCCAACGCGGACGCACATGTGTATGAGCCGACGCCGAAGGACGCCAAGGCGCTTGCGAACGCGCAACTCGTCATCGTCAACGGCTTGGGTTTCGAGGGCTGGCTAGCGCGCTTGCTTGCCGCCTCGGGCTATCGCGGCGAAATCGTCGTCGCCTCGCAGGGCATCGCGCCGCGCATGCTGGGCGAGGCGCCCGACCCGCACGCTTGGCAAAGTCTCGCGCACGCTCGCCAGTATGTGCGCACCATTCAAGCGGCGCTCAGCAAGGCGGCGCCGCAGCATGCGCAAGCGCTGCGACAGCGCGGCGAAAGCTACGTGGCCGCGCTCGAACAGTTAGAAGCCGAGGTGCGCGCCATGCTCGCGACGATTGCCCCCGGCCAGCGCCGCGTCATCACCTCGCACGATGCGTTCGGCTATTTCGGCGCGGCGTACGACATCGAATTCTTGGCGCCGCAAGGCTGGTCGACCGACAGCGAAGCCTCGGCGCGCGATGTCGCGCGCATCGTGCGACAACTCAAACAACAAAAGGTGCGCGCGCTGTTCGTCGAAAACATCACCGATGCGCGCCTCATCAGGCGCATCCAAGCCGAAGGCGGCGGCGTGGTCGGCGGCACGTTGTATTCCGACGCGCTGTCAGCGCCCGGGACGAGCGCCGATAGCTACATCAAAATGTTTCGCCAAAATGCCGCGGCGTTGAGCAAAGCGGCGGCGAAGCCTTGATACTCGGGCCAGAGTGTATTGTGGTATCAGACTACATCTAACTCTAACGCTTATACTCCTACAAAGCACAAGCGCGAAAACCTCTCTCCAACGCCGCGCGATCCAATTTGCGGCCGATGAACACCAAGCGGTTAGCGCGTTTGTCGCTGCCCCACTTTCCGGCGGGCCGGCCGTCGAACAACATGTGTACGCCTTGGAATACGAAGCGCTCGTCTTCGCCGTCGATGTTTAGAAAACCTTTCATGCGGAAAATGTCGGCGCCCTTGCTCTGCAACAGCTTCGACAGCCACTTGTTGATCTTGTCGCCATCGACCGCGCCTTCGAACTCGATGCCGACCGATGAAACCGTGTCGTCGTGGGTGTGACCAGCGGCGTATTCGTTAGCGATCGCGGCTTGCAGCGCGGCGCCGCTAGCATCCAGCAGGCGCAAGTCGAACTCTTGCGGTGTGTGCTCGGTGAACAGCGCGTAGTAACCGGCGCTCGGTACATCCAGTGCGAAATCCTTGCTGCCGGTGGCTTCCAGTTGCAGTTGCCAGTGCTGTTCGCCGGGTTGCAGCGCGCCGCCCGGCAGCACCGTTTTCGCGTCGCGCGCGAACACGCGAAACGCGCGCTCCGCCGCAGTGGAGAGTTCTTGCTTGCCGCCGCCGGGCACCGGCAGCAGCATCAGCGACATGGACGCATCCGGCCCTTCAGCTAAGCGCAGTGTCGTCTTGCCCGCCGGCAGCGCGAAAATGCCGGCCCACTCGAACGGATACTCCGGCTCGAGAAAAGTCGGTTTCAACTCAAGCGCGCGGTCGAGATCGAAGCCGCCGATGTCGAGCACCGTTTCCATCGGCGCGTTCGCCATCTGCACGCGCTTGATGCGCGCCATCGCGTTCATCGAGCGGATGCGCGCTTCCACCGCCGTGGCTTGTTGCTCGCTGACCAGATCGACTTTGTTGAGCAAGATGGTGTCGGCGAAGGCGATCTGCGCTTTGACTTCATCGCTGTCGTCGATGTGCAACATGACGTGCTTCGCATCGACCAGCGTGACGATGCCATCGAGCGCGAACTCGTCGCGCATGTCGTCGTCGACAAAGAACGTCTGCGCCACCGGGCCGGGATCGGCCATGCCGGTGGTCTCGACGATGATGCGGTCGAACTTGTCGCGCCGCTTCATCAAATTGCCGAGGATGCGGATCAAATCGCCGCGCACGGTGCAGCAGATGCAGCCGTTGTTCATCTCGAAAATTTCTTCATCCGCGTTGATCACTAGATCCTGATCGACCCCGATCTCGCCAAACTCGTTTTCGATCACGGCGATGCGCTGGCCATGGTTCTCGGTGAGGATGCGGTTGAGCAGGGTGGTCTTGCCGGAACCCAGGAATCCGGTGAGTACCGTGACGGGCACTTTCTGCGACATGGCTTTGCTCCGAGTTCTGAATGTAGACGCTGGACGCGAGGCACATGTTACGTTATAACTATCGATATGCCAAGCGCGGGGAGCACCCCGCGCACGCGTTCGCCCGCTCGACCATAGAGGGATCGATATAATGTTCATTATCCGCACTTCCGTACCGGTTCCGGCCATGGCCCATACACATCGACGCGGCAAAAGCAAAGCGCACGTGCAGCGCGCTTTGCAGGAAGCCGAGCGCCTCTGCCAAGCGCGCAGCACGCAGTTGACCGACTTGCGCCGGCGCGTGCTCGAGATCATTCTGAACAGCGATGCGCCGCCCGGGGCGTATGCGATCCTGGATCAGCTCAAGTCGGACGGGCGCGCGGGCGCGCCGCCGACGGTGTACCGCGCACTGGATTTTCTGCTCGGCGAAGGCTTAGTGCATCGCATCGCTTCGGCCAACGTGTTCGTCGCTTGCCTGCATCCCGCCGACAGCCACAGCAGCCAATTCTTGATCTGCAAGGACTGCGGGTGCGTGAGCGAATTGGACAGCCAAGCGCTCAGCTATGCGATCAACGAGCGCGCGGCGCAACAAGACTTCAAGGTCGATACGCAATTGGTCGAGATCATCGGCCATTGCTCGGCGTGTCAAAAGAGCGGCGGCGCGCACGCCGCTAGTCACTAAATCGCTTCCTGCGCGCTAGCCGTAACCTCTCGCGCCCGATGGCGGACGTGCAACCCGTCCTGTTTCGTTGGGACGCCAACGTGGTTGGCGCAGCGATCAACCGCGCCGACACGGCGGCGGTGTTCGCGCTCGGCGACGGTACGCTTCGCGTGCTCGCGCTCGATGTGAACAATTTGATAGAGGCGAATGGAATTTCGCTAGGCCAGACGGTCGCGCTCAGTGTGGCGGCCGACTGCAATCCCACCGGCTTTCTTTGCTCGACCGACCAGGGCGAAGTGCTGAGCGTCGAGCACACGGCGCCGCGAACGCTCGCGCGCTACGCGGGCAAGCAAGTCGATCAAGTCGCCGCGCACGAGAGCGGTTTGCGCGCCGTCGCCGCCGACAGCCAAGTGCATTTATTCGACGCCGCAGGGCAGGCGCGCGGCAGCTTGGGCCCGCATGCGAGTACGGTGGCCGGCGTCGGGTTCGATAAAGTCGGCAAGCGCCTGTACAGTTGCCACTATGAGGGCGTTAGCGTTTGGAACGTGCGCGAGCCCGGCGCGGCTGCCGCGCGGCTCGCCTTCCCCGGTTCGCATCTTGCGGTGTCGGTCAGCCCGGACGGCAAATTCGTCGCCACCGCGACGCAGGAAAAGGAAGTGCACGTATGGCGCACGCGCGACGGCGGTGATATGCGCATGAGCGGCTACTACGCCAAAGTCAGATCGATGTCGTGGTCGTTCGATTCGGCTTGGCTGGTGACAAGCGGCGGCGATACCGCGGCGGCATGGTCGTTCAAGCATGGCGGCCCGGAAGGCAAACCGCCGAGCATGCTCGGCGCATTTTCCGATGCGTTGGTGACCTGCGTGGCCTGCCATCCCGGCATGAACGTCGCCGCGCTCGGCTATGGCGACGGGCGCGTTTTGATCGCGAAGCTCGATGCTAAAGCGAAGAGCTTGGATGTGCTACCGGCGGGCGGCGCGGCGGTTAGCGCGCTCGCATGGTCGGCGAATGGGAGTTTCTTGCTGGGCGGGGACAAGACGGGGCGCGGGTTTGTGGCGCCCTTCGTTTAGTCAGTACACTCCTTCACCCTCTTAGGGAGAGGATCGGGATGGGGTTCGGCGCGAACCATCGTGACTTGGCGAGCATCCAACCCCCACCTCAATCCTCCCCTTACGAGCAGGAGGAAGCACTTTACACAATCGCCAGTGGATTCCCCGGCGATCCCGTCGCCCCTTTGATCGGCAGCGGGCTGAACACGAACGCGAACTTGTAGACCTTGTCCGCGGCCAGGTGATCGAGCCGCACGTTCTCCAGGATGTGGATACCGTTACGGGTGATGAACATCTGATGCACGACGAACGCCAAGTTCGGATCGGGATTCGGTACCACTTCGATCGCCCAGGTATCCGCAGCGCCCACCGAGATTTCTTTCGAGATGAGCCAGTTGGCGGCGTCGACGCCGATGCCCGGTTCACCCGAGTTGAAGCGTGCGTTGTCTTTCATCCACAAGGTTTCGCCCCAGCCGGTGCGCCACATCGCGGCGCAGCCGGGCGTTAAGTCGGCTTCGCTCATGCCTTGGCGTTGCAAGCACGCCTTGAGATCCGCCGCAGTGATTTCTTCGCCTTTGTCCAGCATGCGGCCTTTTAAGCCCATCACATCGAACAAGATGCCGCGGCAGAAGAACGGTTTGACATTGTGGATGCCGAGCTTCTGCAGGCCATACGCGCCGACCGTGCTGCCTTGCGCTTCCTTGTTGTTGTGCAGATCGGCCGTCGTGAAACCGTTGTAAAAGAGTTCTTTATGGTTGTCACCCGGATTGCCGGTACGGCAGCCGATGTGGCCGAGACCATCGAACTGCGTGCCGACTTGGCCGATTTCGGTGGTGAGAATTTCGTCATGCCACAACGTCTGATTTTTACCATACGCACCCCCGGTCGGCGCACCCGGAATGCGCAACGCAAACACACGCGAGCCGAACAGCGGCATGCCGACTTCATAGACGCGCCCAAGGCTGTACACCTTACCGCTCTTGATCAGGCCGCTGGCATCTAACGTGGTTTTCGGCCCCATGTGGTTGGTCTGGCCGACCTCGTCGTCCTTACCCCATTTGGAGGGCCACCACTTGCCGGCCATCGGCGTGCCGTCGATGCCGCCTTCGGCGGCGTGCGCCGGCTTTACTAGATCTAGCTCGTGCATCGCCACGGTCGCCGCGCCGGCGGCGGCGCCGGCTATGGCGGCGGTCTTAATAAACTCGCGGCGTCGCGGCGATTGTGGTTGTACCGCATTTGCCACGGTTTCCTCACCAGACGTCCCTTCTGAAGCTTGCTGCTGCTCTGGATTCTTGTCGTCGTTCATGCTCTTCTCCGAAATGAAGTGCGCGCCGCCGCCTCACCCGAGGCCGGACTAACGCTCAATCGCAATGTACATCGGCTCAAATTGTTATAACATTGCAATTGTTCTTCCATCTGCGCCACCCTGCGCTTGCTAATCATGGCCTCCTGTACTGGGAACGAACGCGCACTGTCTACAGCGCAGTTGCTGGCGCAGGCGGTGGCCATCTGCGAGCAGCGCGGCCAACGCTTCACCCCGATGCGCCGCCAGGTGTTCGAGATCGTCGCGGGCGCACGCAGTCCGCTTACTGCTTACAACATCTTGGACAAACTGCTGGCGAGCGGCACTGAGTCGGCGCCACCGACGGTCTACCGCGCGCTCGACTTCTTGCTGCAACAGAACTTGGTGCACCGCGTCGAGTCACTCAACGCATTCTTGCCCTGCGCCCAGCCGCAAGTGCACCATGACTGCCAATTCTTGATCTGCACTGCTTGCGGCACGACCGAGGAGGTGGAAGTCAACGGCTTAATGACCCGCTTAACGCGCGGCGCGAAGGGCCTGGGCTTTTCCATCAACGAGGCCATTGTCGAGCTGCGTGGGCTGTGCGCACGCTGTAGCAGCGCGCTCATTTCGCTAGCGCGCGTCAGCAGCGATAAGAAGAAGCCAGCCTAGCTGGCGCACGCTACCGGGTCGATCAATTCACACGGGTAAGGATGGATCCAAGCGCGCACGCTCGCGCCGCTGCAGCCGTTCAGCGGCGCGCAGCGCGAAGTACGGCAAGTCGCGCGCTAAGCTTTCCTGCACCACCTCCGGCTCTAGTCCATCGACGACGAAATAAAGACGCGTGCGGCGATCCGTGCTCGGCCAGTGTTCTAGCAGCAACGGCGGGTGAAACACCTGCTGCACGCCGTGCAGCACCACCGGGCCGGGCAGGCCGCGCACGTGCACGACGCCGCGGACCCGATACATGATGTCGCCATTGGTTTGCACGCCGGTATGCAGCCAATCGTGGAACGCCTGCCAGTCGACTGGCTCATCGAGACTGACAAAATAGGAGCTAATCGCGTTCGCCGCCGAATTGCTTGCGGGCCCAGGTGCCGTAAGCCAAGCTTCGAACGTCTCAGGGCGCTGCAATGCATCGAACAAGCCGGCACCAAGCAGACTATCAGGCGCGACCCGTCCATTGCTAGCGCGCAATGTAGGCGCGCTGGTGTTTAGGCATGCGATACCGTGCTCCACCGCGGCAAGCGTTTGGCCGTCAACTAAGTCTGTCCGGTTGATGACGATCCGGTCAGCCATGGCGATTTGTTTGTACGCGTGGCGCCCCGTGCGCAAGGCCCGCGCAGCATCTACCAGCACCACGTTGGCGTCGAGGCGGTAGTACTGCGTCACTAGCGCATTATTGAGCAACGTCTGCAGCACCGGCGCTGGATCAGCGTCATCGGCGGTTTCGATGAGCACGCGATCGAAGTCGATTGCCCCCGTGCTGCGCTGCGCGTAAAAGCGGCGCAGCGAATCCACCAAGCCCGAACGCGCAACACAGCAGAGGCAGCCGACCGCGTGTGGCACCATCTCCCCGGAGATTAGTTCGCACAGCCCGTTCGTAACCGTCTGCTCGCCCATTTCGTTGACGATCACCGCCCAACGCGGACCGGGCTGTGCGAGCAGGTGATTGATAAGCGTCGTTTTGCCGCTGCCGCGCGCGCCGCCGACGACCGTCACCGGCAGTCGCTCGGATCCTTGATCGCGCTCAAAGTTCAACATGGTGTGATCTTAGTGGGATTGCGCAATGTTATGTCATTGCAATATCGGTCACCGCGCTCGCCCCCCTCTCGAGGAGCGAGCGCTACCGAAGAAAAGAAGGCCAAGAACTGGAGGAAGTCAATTGCCTTGACCTTGAAGTTCACGGAATGTCCTGGTACCGAGCAACGCTCGGTTAAGGCACATTATCCCCAGCGATTGAATGTTATGTTATTACATTCTAAACGCAAATGCAAATACTCCGTCAACTAAAAGGTCAAACTCAAAGCCGCGCTCATAACCGCGCGGCTGTGGCCGCCGCGACGAGATCGCCGATACGCTTGAGGAACAAGTTGCCCATCTCGGGATAGAAGCGATTCGCATCTTCCGAGGCGAGCACCAGCAACCCGCCGAGATCGCCGTGCTTGAGCGGAATCAGCGCGAACGATTTGAGCTGCGCCGCCTCATTGCCGAACCATGCGAGCGTTTCTTGGATCGGATGCTGCCCGCACAACGGCGCGGCCATGGCCAGGGTGATGGTGGGTATCTGCGCCTCTACCGCAGAAAATTCCAAACGCTCGGGCGGAGTATTGACTCCCCAGAGGCGTATGGCGATGTTCGGCACAGTGAAGTCGTCGCCGAGGTAGGAGTAGACGATGTCGAGCACATGCTCGACGCTGCGCGCACCGAGCAGCGCGACTGCGAAGCGATGCACTTTTTCGCCGATGGCGTCGTTCTCTTCGCCAAATTGAATCAACTCGGCAAGCTTGCTCTCGAGCAAGCGGTTCTTGTCGCGCAGCGTGAGCACTTGGCGTTCGCTGATCGAGATCGTTCTGCCGCCATGCGGATGCGGCAGCTGGATATCGGCCAATAGCGGCGCATAGGCCTCGAAAAAATCTGGATGACTGCGCAAGTAAGTCGCGATCTGCTGCGGATCTAACGCCATAGGTTCCTCGTTATAAATTAATTTCTCCCTCGAACACCCGCACGGCATCGCCGGTCAACCACACCGGCTCGCCCTCACCCTTCCAACGAATTTCGAGTACACCGCCGCGCGTTTCGACGCGTACGTTTTCCTCCAGCAACCCACGCATGCGGCCAGCAACCACGGCAGCGCAGGCCCCCGTACCGCAAGCCAAAGTCTCGCCCGCGCCTCGCTCCCAAACGCGCAGTTTAATATGGCTACGATCAACAATCTGCATGAAGCCCGCGTTCACTCGCGCCGGAAAGGCGGCATGCCGCTCGATGCGCGGTCCCTGCGCGGTCACCGGCGCGGCTTCGACGCTGTCGACGATTTGCACCGCGTGCGGATTACCCATGGAAAGCACACTCACTTCCAGCACCGTGTCGCCGAGCGGCAGCGGGTATGCAATGCGGCGCTGCGGCGCATCGAATGGAATGTCTCGCGGTTCGAAGCGCGGCACGCCCATGTTCACCGTCACACGATCGGCGCCAGCGAAGCGCGGAACGATGATCCCCGCCTTGGTTTCCACCCGAATCTCGTTCTTGGTGGTCAAGTCTTGGTCGCGCACGAAGCGCATGAAGCAGCGCGCGCCGTTGCCGCAGTGCTCGACCTCGCCGCCGTCGGCGTTGAAGATGCGGTAGCGAAAGTCCGCCTCCGCGCTCGAAGACGGCTCCACCACCAACACTTGATCGCAACCGATACCAAAATGGCGGTCGGCAATCAAGCGAACTTGCTCCGATGTGAGCGCGACGTGCTGGCGCACGGCGTCGATGACGACGAAGTCATTGCCATTGCCGTGCATTTTGGTGAATTTGATCTCCACAGCCGCTCTCTAGCTGAAGTGAAATGTGAAAAAGAAAATCAGAGCCCTTACTCTTCACGTTTCACTCTTCACTTCTCTATCTGCTTCACCATTATAAAGTCATCCATGATGAAGCCTTCGCCGATGTCTTTGACGATTGCTTCGCGCACGGTGAACCCCGCTTTGCGGTAGGCATTGATGGCTTGGGTGTTGTTCTTGTTGACGGCGAGAATCAAATATCGTTTGCCCAACTTCGCCGCGATGGCGAGCGCATTGCCGATCAATCTGGCGCCGACGCCACTGCGCTGCGCTTCATTGTCGACGTAGAGTTTGTCGAGTTTGAGCTCATCGGGGCGCTCGGTGAGCACACATGCGCTGAACCCGAGTAACCGATCGGCCTTTGCCGCCTTGTGCCACCAGACCTCACCACTGTTGAGTTCGGCCGCGATGACGTCGTGCGCGTAGCGCTGCGCGAGCATGTAGTCGATCTGGGCCGCGCTGATGATGCTCGGGTAGTGCTTGCGCCAGACGCGATCGGCGAGCTGGCGCACGGGCTCGATGTCGGCCGTTGTTAGTGCGCTAATTTGGACGTCGTCTGCCATGAGTTCACGCTACTTGCGCGGATAGATTTTCGCTTCGCCTGGCGGACGTGTCTTGAAGCGCCGATGCGCCCAGAAATACTGCTCCGGCATCTCCAAGCAGCGCGCCTCAACGAATTCGTTCATACGCCGCGTGTCGGCCTCGGTGTTCTCGCTGGGAAAATTCTCCCATGCAGGGTAGAACTGCGCGACATAGCCGTGCACGGTCTGCTTTGTTACCAAGGGTACGACTTTCGCCCCGGCTACGCGCGCCAAGCGTGACAGCGCCGTAACCGTCGCCGCGGGCACACCGAAGAACGGCACAAAGATGGAATCGCGCTTGCCGAGATCTTGATCCGGCAAGTAGTACAGCGGCACGCCTTCGCGCAGCGCTTTGATGACCGCGCGCATGCCCTCCTGCCGATGAAACAGCACCGGCCCGAAACGGCTGCGCCCCGCGAGCATCAACTTGTTGATGACTGGATTACGCTGGCGGCGGTACATCGACGCAACTCGGTGCTCGATCGAGAGGCGCACGCCGCCCATGTCGAGCCCAGCGAAATGCGGCGCGAACCAAATGACCGGCTCGCCCTTGTGCCGCAGCCAGTGTTCGATGCCTTCCACTTTGATGTAGCGTTTGATGCGCTCAGGCGCGCCCCACCAAAGCAGCGGCTGCTCTAGGAACGCGCGGCCCCAAACTGCGAAGTTGCGCCGCACGGCGCGCGCTCGCTCCGCCTCGCTCTGGCGCGGGAAACAGAGTTTGAGGTTGATGTGCGCAATGCGGCGGCGCTCCGTGCCAAACCAATACAGCAGCACACCAACACCCCGTCCCAGCACCGCCAACACACGCGTCGGCAGGAAATGCAGCAACCAGGCTAGTCCGACACCGAGGTACGTCCCGAACGCGGATAAACTCATTGCGTGCGAGCGGGCACGCTTTCGACCGGAAACGCCGCGGTGCCGACCACAGGAGCGCCCAAAGTTTGCGCACCGCCGCGGTGGGTAGCAACGGACTCGTGCGCGGTACTGGTTGATGGGGCCGCGACGCCGGGCGGAATCTTGTAGCGGTTGTAACTCCACAAATACTGCTGCGGGCAGCGCCGCACCAGACGCTCTACGCTCTGGTTCAGGCACAGCGCGCCTTCAGCGGGAGTATAGCCCTGTAAATAAACAGGGTCGCCAAAGAAGATCATGTACCCCTTGCTGTACGGCAAGCGCTCCGCGTAGAACGGCAGCACCGTTGCGCCCGTGGACTGCTGCAGGCGCGCCACCAATGTCATGGTGTACGCGGGCCGTCCAAAGAAATCAGCCCACACCCCTTCGCCTGCGCCTGGCGCCTGATCCGGCAAGATGCCGACCGCGCCGCCCGCTTTGAGCGCTTTGAACATCATACGCACACCGCGCGTGTTCGCTGGCGCCATCTGCGCATCGTCGCGCGCGCGCCCGGCATTCATCAGTGGTTCGAGCAGTCGCGCGCGCGGCGGGCGATAGAGAAACACCACGGGCATGATCGAACTGGCGTAGCGTCCCGCCATCTCGAAGTTGCCCAAGTGCGGCGTGATGAAAATGATGCCGCGCCCCGTCGCGCGCGCCGCTTCGACGCGTTCCATTCCTTCGACCGCGCGGACAAAGCGCAACAGCGTAGGCGACGAACGCAGCCACATCATCGGCAGTTCAAGCGCGGCCTTTCCCTGCTCGGCAATAGCATCGCGCCTGAGCCGTTTGAACTCGCGTTCGTTGGCGGCTAAGCCGGCCTGGCGCAAATTGCGCAGCAAACGCTTGCGATACTTTGAGCGCAAGAGGTACGTCAGCCACCCGCCAGCAGCGCCCAGGATATGCAGCACGCGCAGCGGCAAATGAGCCAGTGCGCGGGCGGCGGCGACGGCTAAGAATGCGCCTGGCTCAGACACGTTGTTCTGCTAGAATAATCAGATTACCAAAGACAATATGTGCCTGATTCTAAGAGGGAAATATGAGCGAATTCTTGTTTACGTCCGAGTCCGTATCCGAAGGTCATCCCGACAAAGTTGCCGATCAGATTTCAGATTCGGTTTTGGACGCGATTCTAGCCCAGGACCCCACCGGGCGCGTAGCGTGCGAGACACTGGTTTCGACTGGCCTGGTTGTCATTTCGGGCGAGATCACCACTAAAGCGCATATCAACTACATGGAGCTGGCGCGCGAAACCGTGCGCCGCATCGGCTACGACGATTCCGACATCGGCTTCGATTACAAATCCTGCGCGGTGCTGACCGCGATCAACCGCCAATCGCCCGATATCGCGCAAGGCGTGAACGAGGGCCAGGGCCTGGATTTGGATCAGGGTGCGGGCGATCAAGGCTTGATGTTCGGCTACGCCTGCAACGAGACCGCGCAGCTCATGCCGATGCCGATCTACTACGCGCACCGCATCATGCAGCGCCAGGCCGAAGTGCGCCGCGACGGGCGCTTGAAATGGCTGCGCCCGGATGCGAAATCGCAGTTGACGGTCAAATATGTCGACGGCAAGCCGGTGGCGATCGACACCGTGGTCGTCTCCACACAGCATTCGCCGGATGTATCGCACGCACAGCTATCCGAGATGGTGATCGAAGAAATCATCAAACCGGTGCTGCCGAAGGAAATGCTCAAAGCCAATACGCGCTACCTCATCAATCCGACCGGCCGCTTCGTGGTCGGCGGCCCGCACGGCGACTGCGGTCTGACCGGGCGCAAGATCATCGTCGATTCCTACGGCGGGGCGGCACATCACGGCGGCGGCGCGTTTTCCGGCAAAGATCCCTCCAAAGTCGATCGCTCGGCCGCCTACGCCGCGCGCCACGTGGCGAAGAATGTCGTGGCGGCGGGCTTGGCGGATAAGTGCGAAGTGCAAGTCGCCTACGCCATCGGCGTGGCGAAGCCGGTTTCGTTGATGGTGAACACCTCGGGCACCGGCAAGATCGCCGACGAGCGCATCGCGGAAATCGTGCAGAAGGAATTCGATCTGCGCCCGAAGGGCATCATCCAAGCGCTCGACCTACTGCGCCCGATTTACTCGAAGACTGCGGCGTACGGCCACTTCGGCCGCGATGAGCCGGAGTTCACATGGGAGGCATTGGACAAAGCCGATGCGCTGCGCACGGCGGCGGGGTTGAAGGGCGGAAGGCCGAGTCTAGCCGCGGTTTAGTCGCTGACCGCCCCCAAAAAAACAAAGCGTTCGCGCTGTATGGCGCGAACGCTTTTTTTACAACTTTCTTCAGCCCTTTACCCGTTCGCTGCTCGGCAACGCTTCATTTCTTGCGCGGATCGTCGGAGGGGTTCACGTACACGCTCGCGGTCGGTCCGACCGAATTGATTTGGAACACCGTTTCTTTATCGCCCGTCGTGTTGTAGTGCGGGACATTCGCAGGCAAGGTAAACACGCTGCCGGCCGGATAGAAAGTCGCCTGGGTGGCGTCGAACTTGTCACCAAACCCGACGCCTAGACTCCCCGACAGAACGGTATAGGTTCGGACGTCGGGGTGAGTATGCGGCATCATCTTGAAGTTCGCCGGGAACTTAGTCCGCGCCACGTACGGCCCCGCCTTTGTGGTGTCGCCATGCAGTACGGCGGTCTGGCCACCGGCGAGCAACGCCGGGTTCTGCGCCCACTTCACCTGCTCCGGCAGCACAACGCGAAACCCGCTTGGCGTGTTCTCCGCCCCGGCCGTCAGCCACGCGCACCCCATCGCCACACTAATTGCCGCCGCCTGCATCCTCCATGAGGACTTGCTCATACAACTTCTCCTTCTCGAATGTGCGACTCCCCTCTCCCTTTTGCGGATTCTGCTTGCGCTAGCGCGGAGCACGTTGACACAGATCAACGCTCTGTCAGGTTATCGCGGCGATGCTTCTG
>CAZAWU010000075.1:0-1214 GCA_964488915.1 uncultured Burkholderiales bacterium | reverse complement strand
GCTCACCATTGCTGCAGCTGCCACCGCAGAATGACGACCACCGCGAAGATCATGCGCAAGTTCTCCGATAAGGACCTAACAGTTGTCGATGCCGTCGGTTCTGCATCTCATTCAAGCGCAGCGGGTCAAACACTGTTAGTCGACGGATTTCCATCTACAACTGACGGGCGCAGCACTTACCATCGACTGATGATCATATACTTACCCCTCTAATGGGTAGACTATCTCTAGGGGAAACAATGAAGGGAACTATCTGGGATAAGTATAGACCGCACCCGCCTTGCACGCCGAACACTGGTAGCGTCGGCCCACCCAAGATCATATAATTCGTTCGCCTTCGAGGAGCGTTGCGACAGAGTTCATCTGCCAGGCTCGAAGCGCTTCTGGATACCAACGACGCTCGCTAACCATAAGTGGTTGGCGGGTGCTCCGCTCCCCCTTCTGCGATTTTTTGAAAGGCCCACACGATGAACACTGTGACCGATAAAGTCACCAAGGACTTCCACGTTGCCGACCTCTCGCTAGCCGACTGGGGACGCAAAGAGATCACTATTGCCGAAACGGAAATGCCGGGCTTGATGGCGATTCGCGACGAGTTCGCGCCGGAGCAGCCGCTGCGCAGTGCGCGCATCGCCGGTTCGCTGCACATGACGATCCAAACCGCAGTGCTGATTGAGACACTGCAAGCGCTCGGCGCGCAAGTGCGCTGGGTCTCCTGCAATATCTACTCAACCCAAGACCACGCCGCCGCCGCGATCGCCGCGCGCGGCACGCCGGTGTACGCCTACAAGGGCGAAACGCTGCAAGAGTACTGGGACTTCACGCACAAGATTTTTGAATGGCCGAATGGCGAGCAAGCCAACATGATCCTCGACGACGGCGGCGATGCAACATTGCTGCTGCACCTCGGCGCGAAAGCGGAAACGGACATGTCGGTACTCAATCACCCGACCAGCGAAGAAGAAACGGTGCTGTTCGCTTCGATCAAGAAGCGCCTCGCCGCGCAGCCGGGCTGGTACTCGGCGCGCTTAAAGCACATCAAAGGCGTGACCGAAGAAACCACCACCGGCGTCAAGCGCCTCTATCAAATGGCGAAGGAAGGCAAGCTCGCCTTTCCGGCGATCAACGTGAACGATTCGGTCACCAAATCCAAGTTCGACAACTTGTATGGCTGCCGCGAATCGCTAGTGGACGGCATCAAGCGCGCGACCGAC
>CAZAWU010000074.1:0-17964 GCA_964488915.1 uncultured Burkholderiales bacterium | reverse complement strand
GTGGCGCTGTAAGCGGTCAACCAGCGGATCGCAGATGTAGGCGAGGATCGCCGCGGTCAAGAACGGCGCAAGGATTGGCCCGAGCCAGTAGATCAACACGCCGCTGACGACGATGACGATCGTCAGCCACAAGTAATGCGCCGAGTTGGCGCGCAGCTCACTCATTTCGGGTAACATTTTGGCTTCGCACTGCGCAAGTCGTACGCGCAGTTTACCTGCTGCGGTGTCGAAGTCGATCAGCGCACCATCCGCCACCGCTCGCCGCTTTCCACTGCCACCTATGCCAGAGCCCACACAAACCGGTTTCACCTTCGACGACCAAGCCCTCACCTACAAAGATGCCGGCGTCGATATCGACGCCGGCGACGAACTGGTCGAGCGCATCAAGCCGTTCGCCAAGCGCACCATGCGCCCGGAAGTGCTCGCCAGCATCGGCGGCTTCGGCGCGCTGGTGGAAGTCTCGAAGAAGTACCGCAACCCGGTGATGGTCGCTTCCACGGACGGTGTCGGCACCAAGCTCAAGCTCGCGTTCCAGCTCAAGCGCCACGATAGCGTCGGCATCGATTTGGTGGCGATGAGCGTGAATGACATCCTGGTGCAAGGCGCCGAACCGGTGTTCTTCCTCGACTACTTCGCCTGCGGCAAACTGCACGTGGATGTGGCCGCGCAAGTCATCGAAGGCATCGCCAAGGGCTGCGAGTTGGCGAACTGCGCATTGATCGGCGGTGAAACCGCCGAGATGCCGAGCATGTACCCCGAAGGCGAGTACGATCTCGCCGGGTTCGCGGTGGGCATGGTTGAAAAGGAGCGCATCGTCGACGGCAGCACCATCACCGCCGGTGACGCAATCATTGGGCTCGCCTCGAGTGGTGCGCACTCGAACGGGTACTCGCTGGTGCGCAAAATCATCGAACGCAACCAACCCGATTTAAACGCCGATTTCCATGGAAAGCCGCTGGCTGACGCGCTCATGGAACCGACGCGCATTTACGTCAAGCCGGTGCTCGCGCTCATGCAAAGCGCGCGCATCAAAGGCATGGCGCACATTACCGGCGGCGGCCTGCTCGGCAACGTGCCGCGCGTACTGCCGAAGAACACGATGGCGGTGATCGACGGCAAAGCCTGGCCGCGCCCGCCGCTATTTCAATGGCTGCAGCAGCACGGCCAAATGCCGGAAGAAGAAATGCACCGCGTGTTCAACTGCGGTATCGGTTTTGTGCTGATCGTGCCGCGCGAGGAATCCGCGCGCACGGTGGAAGTGCTGCGCCTGCGCGGCGAGACGGCGTGGCAGATTGGGACGATTCAACTGCGCGGCAACGATACGCGGCATATCATCGTCCGCTAGCCCACTCAACTCTTGCGGTCCAACTCTTTCGCCGTTTCCTCTTCGAGCCTCTTGTAGTCGATCGGCGCTTGGTGCACGACCTGCTCGCGGTGCTTTTGCAGCCCTTTAATTAATGCCACGATGGTTTCGTTGTACGGCGTCGGAATGCCGAACGCTTTCGCTTCGCGCACCAGCGCACCGTTCAGGGCATCGATCTCCGTGCGCCGGCCTTGGGTGACGTGCTGCAGCATTGACGGCTGGTTGAAGCGCCGCCAGCAATGATGTTTGATGTAGCCGCGCAGATCGGGATTCGGATAGCGGATGCCTTTGGCTTTGGCGACGGCGAACACTTCTTCCAACACGTGATCCTGCAGCGCGTCGATTTCGGCGATGCGGATGAACTCGCCGCCCCGCAAACCCGTTAACGCCGCGAGCGGGTTGATAGCGCAGTTGAGCGTGAACTTCTCCCAGATGTAGTCGCGTGCGCGGTCGGTCACGCTCGCTTTGAAGCCGGCCTTGTTCAGCGCGTCCACCATGGTTTGGGCGCGCACCGTGGCCTTGCCATCCAGCTCGCCCAGGTGAATGGGGCCTTGGTTGGTGTACGACGCGTGGCCCGGCCCGCGGAAGTTCGCGCTGTCCATGCTCACCCCGGCGATCACACGCGCTTCGCTCAAACGCTCGGTCAGCGCTTCCACGTTGCCGATACCGTTTTGCAGCGTCATCGCGAAACCATCCGGCTTCAATACTTGCACGGCGGTAGCCGCGGCATCCCGTGTGGAGTTGGCATCGACGAACACGATCGCTGCGTCGAACTGCTCCAGATTCTGGTGATCGACGAACGCCGGCGGGCGCACGGTGTGTTCACCGCACACGCCGTCCACGCGCAGACCGTGTTCTTTGATTGCCGCCACATGCTCGGCGCGCAGATCCACCAGCGTGACGTCGTGGCCGGCGCGAGTTAGCAGTCCGCCGTACACCGAACCCATCGCGCCGGAACCGATCATACAGATCTTCATGTGCGAATCTCCTTGAATGCGTGCCGCGAATGTTACCCCATCGGCTGCGAACATCACTCCAGTTCGTCGACCGATCGCGGCCAACTCTGCTTGAGCAAGCGCGAGAGCGTGCGGTCCGCGAGAATCTTGCCGCCGGTCTGGCAGCGCGGGCAGTAGTTGGTCTCATTTTCGGCGTAGACAATGCGCTGCACCGGCGCGCCGCAGACGGGGCATGGCTGGCCGAACTTGCCGTGCACCGCCATTTCCGCCCGAAAGGCGGTGACGTGCTCTGGAAAAGCGCCATCGGCTTGTCTGCGCAAGCGCTCGATCCACTCGATAAGCACGGCGCGCGCGGCCCGGTGCAGCCGCTCGATCTGAGCATCGCTCAGATCTCGCGTCTGCGCGAACGGCGATAGCTGCGCGCGATGCAGAATCTCGTCCGAGTAAGCGTTACCGATGCCGCTGAACGCATGCGGGTCGGTGAGCGCGCGCTTTACCGTGCGGTTCTCCGTTTGAAGCCGCGACCGGAAATCCCCCAGCGAACAGTCCAGCGGCTCCAAACCGTGCCGGTCGAACTGCTCCAAGCTTGCCAGGCCGTGCGCGAGGTGAAGCGAAGCGCGCTTGCGCGTACCCGCTTCGGTAAACACGAGCACGCCGTCGTCGAAATCGAGCGCGGCCACTGCCAGCTTGCCGGGAAGCTTCGCCGCCGGCGCCAACCATCGCAGTCTGCCGGCAATCATCAGATGCAGCACAATGAAGTATTCGCGCTCCAACTCGATGATGATGCGCTTGCCATAGCGATGCAGCGCGCGCACGCGTTTGCCTTCGACTTCGCTCGCCGGCGGCGTTACCGAGCGCAGCACGAAGGCGTTAAACAAGCGCACGCGCTTGAGCGTCTTGCCCTCGATGCGCAGCCGAAGGCCTTCGATGTAGATCACGATATCCGGAAGCTCGGGCATCTGGCGCGCTCGCTCACAGGTCTGTCAGAATGCTTGGAGGTCAACGAAAGTTCTGAATGTTTCGCCGCATCCGCATTTTTATTCTACTGTTCATTCTGCTCGCGGTTGCGGTCAATACCTGGCGCGCGCAAAGGCAAGCGGTGGAATGGAAGGCGCCGCTGCATGTTGTCATCTATCCGATCAACGGCGACCGCAGCGAACGGGTCACGCGCTATTTGGCAACAATACAGGACTCCGTATTCGATGAAATCGAAGATTTCATCGAATTTCAAGCAAGTACCTACCACGTGTATACATCGTGGGGTCAACCCGTTACGATCGCGCTGGCGCCCGAGGTTGACGCGATACCGCCTGCGCCGCCGCGCGAGCACAGCATGTTGAGTGTTGTCTGTTGGAGCTTGCGCTTGCGCTATTGGGCATGGCGGCATGACAGCTACGCGGGCCCCAGCCCCCAGGTGCGCTTGTTCGTGCAGTACTTCGACCCTGCAACACCCCAAGCACTGCCCCATTCACTCGGTCTACAAAAAGGCATGATCGGCGTTGTGAACGTGTTCGCTGCGCGGCACATGGCCGGGTCGAACAACGTGGTGATCGCGCATGAGCTGCTGCACACGCTTGGTGCCAGCGACAAGTATGCGCCCGCGACAAACCTGCCGCGCTTTCCCGATGGCTACGCCGAGCCGCAACGCCATCCTCTGCATCCGCAGGAAAAAGCCGAGATCATGGGTGGCAGAATTCCGCACAGCGAATCGCGCGCTTCGATACCGGAAAGTCTCGGGCAAGTGGTCGTGGGAGCTGCTACGGCGCGCGAGATCAATTGGCTCAGATGACGCTCTTGCCCGCGCTCAAAACTCATGCCCGCCGCTTCGGTGTACGGCGCATTCAGGCTGCCATGCTCGCGCTAAGCTTATGCGCTTGCGCGCAGTCGCCCACCAACTTTTCGCAGTACCCTGGCTTCGCCGAGTTCTACAGTGCAAATCCAAGGCGCACGAACGCGGCAGACCTCGACGAGCAGGCGTTGCTCACTCGCTTCCGGCCACGCTTCATGCTCCCGCCGGACCACGCGGGTATGATCGATTTTTATGCAGACTATGTCGCTCAAGGAACGCTCTACGCGGCGGACGGGACGGCGATCAGCAGCCAGGTTACGCAGGCGCTCTTGAACGCTCATAAGAATGATCCCGGCGTGACATTCGTGCATCGTTTCGACCGCAGCAACCGCAGCACACCTGTCGTCTACGGGCGCGTTGACCGCGCGCCGATGTCGTTGGCCGAAGGAACGCACCTTGATCTTGTACTTCTCACCTATCACGCCGCTTTCCGGCACTCCGGCTTACCGGCCGGCGTGGGCGGCTGGCGCAGCGCGCTTCTTGGACGCATCGCCAACCTAGATGACTGGCACCAACTCGACCACTACACAGCCGTAACACTTGTGCTCGATGCGAGCGAGCGGCCCTTGGCGCTCATGCTGCAACAACACAACTACGTGCGTACTTACCCGCTCGGCGTCGAAACGAAACTCGATTCGGACGCGCGCCCGCGCATCGACGTCGCAATTCGCTCGAATGAACTCTATCCGCACCGCGCTGGCCGCACGGCGCGCCGCGCGGTACGCTTCATTACACCGGAGGCAATGCGCTACTTGATGGGGTTCGGCGATGCGCCGCGCTTCTCCGGCGACGACATCACGGAGGGTCGCGACGAGGCCGACTATACCCTCGCGTTCCTACCGCCCGATGACGCATTCTATTCTTTCGCCGGTTTTCTCGGCGAACGCCGCCGCCTGCCGGGACGCGACGGCCCCCCGGGTGCGGACTTCAACGTCTGGCCGGATCTCAAAGCCTGGCGCGCACAGCTTGTCGCCGGATTCTTCCGAGAAGGTCATGAGGGCGACCGCGCTCGCTTTGAAGCAAGCTATGCCAGAACAGGCAACGTGCTCGATTTCGTGCGTATGCAGGCACCCGTTTTAGGCGCTGAATTCGCCCAGTGATACCGTTGCTCAGTTGCTCAGTCTTGCGCGTCGGGAGCGAGATCCGCAGCTGCCTGCACGATAGCGCGCTTGGCGCGATCTGCGTCGTCCAGCTCATGAATGAGCAGCAAGCACAGCCGCGCCAAAAAAAGTGGCGCCTTAGCATCGCCCAGTGCGCTCATCGTGCGGCACGTCTGCGTGTAGATTTCATCCAGTTGCGGTTCAGTCATCCCTACTCTTTAGGCCGGTCGCGCGGGTGATGCGTCGCCATACTGCAACTTTAGCCAGTCGCGATAACCACCGTCCACGACGTTGCGCACCCATTCCTGGTGGTCTAAGTACCACTGGACGGTCTTACGCAATCCCGAGGCAAAACTCTCCGTCGGCGTCCACCCTAGTTGCGTCGCTATCTTGTCGAGGTTGATCGCATAGCGAAAATCATGGCCGGGGCGGTCACGTACGAACATGATGAGCTGCTCGCGCGCCCGCGGCGCAGGACGCAACTCGTCCAAGAGGGCGCAGATGCTACGCACAACGTTGAGATTGGTCTGTTCGCTGCGCCCACCAATGTTATACATCTCACCAGGCGCCCCATGCTCCAGTACTACCCGAAGCGCGGCGCAATGATCGGTGACGTACAGCCAATCACGCACGTTACTGCCATCGCCATACACCGGCAAGGGTTTGCCGTTCAGGGCGTTATTGATCGTCAGTGGAATCAGCTTCTCGGGAAACTGGTAAGGTCCGTAGTTGTTTGAGCAGTTCGTGATGATGGTTGGGAGCCCGTAGGTGTGATGATAAGCGCGCACCAAGTGGTCCGCGGCTGCTTTTGACGCGGAATAGGGGCTGTTGGGTTGGTACTGGGAAATCTCCGTGAATGCCGGATCAGCTGGCGACAACGAGCCATACACTTCGTCAGTCGATACATGCAGAAAACGAAACGCTTGCTGCTGGGCTTCGGGCATCTCGCTCCAGTAAGCACGCGCTTCCTGCAGCAGAGTGAATGTGCCGACGATGTTGGTTTGAATAAACTCGCCTGGCCCATGTATGGAACGGTCGACGTGACTCTCAGCCGCAAAGTGGACAATAGCGCGCGGGCGCCGGCTGCGTAGCAACTCCCCCAGCGCGGCCTGGTTACAAATATCTTCGACGATTAACTCGTGACGTCGGTCGCCACCCAGCGCGGCCAAATTCCCAGCATTGCCCGCGTAAGTCAGCTTATCGACATTTACGACCGGTTCCCCAACGCGCGCGACCCACTCAAGCACGAAATTCGAGCCTATGAAGCCTGCCCCACCTGTTACCAGAATAGTCATACTCAACCAGTTCTAGCCGTCTAACCGCTCTGCCACCTCTACGCCCCCCCGCACAAGATCCCCCTCGCCCGCCGTTCTGGGTGATGGTAGCGGTGAGTGCTCGGAGTTCTGGCTGGACGGTATAAATCTTTGCACAAAGTACAGCGGTCGCCCTTTGGTTTCGCTGAACATCCTTCCGACGTATTCTCCAAGGATACCGATGGAAGTGAGCTGCACCCCGCCAAGGAACAAAACAACCACCATAAGCGATGGATAACCGCGAACTGGATCACCAAAAGCAAGGGTTTTGTAAATTACAACCGCAGCATACAGAAACGCGCCGATTGCGATTGCAAGCCCCGAATAGGTCGCAAGCTTAAGCGGTGCGGTCGTAAACGAAGTAATTCCCTCCAAGGCAAAGTTCCAAAGCTTCCAGTAGTTCCATTTTGTCTCACCAGCGTATCTCGGATCTCGGCGGTACATTACTGCTACCTGAGGATACCCGATCCACGCGAACAACCCTTTCATGAAACGGTGCTGCTCCCTTAGCTGCAGCAACGAATCCAATGCTCGACGGCTCAGCAGCCGAAAGTCGCCTGTGTCCGCTGGGATCTCGACACGGCTCAGCCTTCGAACCAAACGGTAGAAAAGAAGCGCTGTCAGCTTCTTCAGCGCGGTCTCTCCATCTCTAGCGATTCTCTTCGCGAACACAACGTCGAACCCTTCGCGCCAACGTCGCACCAACTCAGGAATTAGTTCAGGGGGGTCTTGCAGGTCTGCGTCGATGACAACTATCGCGTCGCCTCGCGCATGGTCGAGTCCTGCTGTCAGGGCGATTTCTTTGCCAAAATTGCGGCTAAGATCGACGATGGCCACACGTGAATCAGCAACTTTTAGCGAGTTGAGTATGCCTAAAGTCCCGTCCCGACTCCCATCATTGATATAAATGATCTCAGCGCGAAACCCTTCCTTGTCTACAACAGCAGCTGTCCGTCTGTGAAACTCCGGCAATACCTCCTGCTCGTTGTAAGCGGGCACGACGATTGACAAAAGGAATTCCGAACCAGTGTGTTCAATCTGACTATCGATCGATTTCATTGGAGCGCTCTCTAAAAGACCAAAACCGGTTCCCCGCAAAATTCCAAACTAGGACAATGATGGTAGTGCATGCCTGACGCAGCAGGTAGTGCTGCCCCGCAAACAACGCCCTACTCAGCAACATCAGCACAGCGTTCAAAATAAAGCCAATCGCGGCGACGGCTAGAAACTTCGGCCCAGCATCAAGATGGGACTTGTTGCTATGAAAAGTGAAATGATAGTTGAGCCAATAGTTGGTCAGCGCACCGCACACGAACCCGAGGCTTGTTGCAAGCACCTCGTCCGCCTCCAAGCCCCGCACCAAGAAAACAAGCACCGCGAAGTGCACCGTCGTGCCGATCACACCCACCGCAGCGAAAACAAAAAACTGGCGCGCAACATCACGCACGCTAACCTCGCTAGGTCCTCTGGGGCAAGACAGAAGTATCTTCGTGGTCGCCTCGCGCAAGCAAGAGCCCTACGACAATCGCTAGCAACCCGTACAAGGACGCATGATGGCGCCCCGTGCTCTCGAACACGCTGTGCAACGCTAATAGATATAACAATGACAAGAGGGCGAGTCTAGGACCGGCGCCTGCAAACTGCTGCGGTTTTGCAAACCACGCAACAAGCACAATCACCCACACACCTAGCCAGAATCCGTTGCTCACTGCTTTGGTTATGAGGTACCCGAAGCTATTTTGATTATGTCCTCGACGCAGATTCTCATAGGCCCCGGCAGAATCATCCCCCATTAGCTGCGCTTGCTTTTGTATCGCTAGGCTCCCGAATTCCAGAGGGTGTGACCTAATCCACTCAAACCCAAGCTGATAACCCAATTGGCTGCGGAAAACCTCGTCGTCATACTCGTGCAGGTCGATAGGTCCGCGTGCCGTATACCCACCTGTCGCGAGAGGATTGTTCGCCCGGTAGAACACGTCACCACCGTTCGTGGACACCGATACGAAGTGCCCTAGGACATGATAGTTGCGAAACGCCCAGGGACCAACAACAAGCACGGCACCAACAGCGATGACCGAGAAACAACGCAGCAAATGACGGAATCCCACCCGTCGAAACATTGAATCGAATACTAAGACCGCAGGGTAGAGGAGCATCGAGGGCTGTACTAGCACGGAGAACCCAACCGCGAGCCCACCTGCAAAGTTGATTGCGTCGCCACGAATGCCGCTCGCTCTTCGCTCATGCGCTTTCACGTATGCGAGGCACATTAACGTGACTAGCGCGAGGACTAGCAGCTCCTTGCTGAGCAAACTTGCCGCAAAAACAAAGTTTGGCCAACATGCAAGCACCACTACAGCAATCTTCGCGGTTTTCTCGCTACCCAGCGAAAGCGCCAGCTTGTAGGTAGCGTACAAGGTCAGCGCGAACAGCAGGAAATTCCCAGCCACCGGAACCCACGTGTGCGCGCCCAGCAAGTGAAACCCGGCAAACAGGAAAAAAACGATACCAGGCGGCCAATAGGCGAAGTCGCCGCGCGGATCTACATACTTGCCCTCGAAATAGAGCCGCCGAGCCAAGTCGAAATAAACAGCCCCATCCGACTGAAACGGCGCCAGCGTGTAGGCCACCCAAACCAATCTCAGCAGGATACCGACTAGGAGGGCCACGAAGAGCGCTTGTGTAGAACCCAAGCGGTCCAAAACGCCGCCTAAAGCCCGCACATGCCCATAGACTTGCCCGCGTACCGAGTAGGCCAGCCCGACCAGGCCACTCGCGCACGCCAAAGCCAGAAGGGCGACTAGACCACTCTCCCCAAGCAGGAGGCTTAAGTTCAACCACAGAATGACAGCGATAGCGTGCAACGCCACCAGCGCCCAGACTGCGGGAAACCCCCTCTCGAGCCGTCCGACCAAAGAGGAAATCATATGAGCCCCGCGTCACAAGCCCGCAGCACGCGCCGAGAATAGTTGCATCCTGCCATTGTGTTCATTAAGTCAAATCTAACTCTGCATTCCAGGGGCGAGAATCATCGCCCGAGCAGTTCTTCTGTACCAAAACCAGACTCCCGAGAGCAGCAGGGCGGTGCCAATGGACATCCAAGCACCCCAGCGTTCCTGCGGAAGACCCGCCCAGACCAAGGCAATCGTATGTTCTCCGGGATCAATCGATGCGGAAATAAGACCCGTCTCCGCGTCAATCACGGTTGCGGTCGGGCGTCCATCCACATAAACGCTCCAAGCAGGAAACGCGAACACCGGCAAACGAACCATGGTCTTCTGGGACAAAAGCAACTGCCAAACCCGATGGTGCGCTTTAGATTCAAGCACACGACATTCAATTCCTTTGCTGCTGCACTCTTCAGCGAAACCACCTCTCGCAATGTAATCTCGCCATCTCGGACCTCTCGTCGCGGGAATCGAACTCGGCTGTCCAAATTCACCCTTTAGAAGATGAGGTCCAATTGCGGCGTCTATAGCCTCTGTCGCGATTTGAGCCTGCTGCGCTGCGGCGACCGCGAACCACAGCGCTATCGGACCAACTGCGATAAGAAGTACAAAACGTGATCGCCGTTCGCGCCACACACACGCCAAGGCGATAAACACAGCGAGACCAGCGGTGGCGAAGGGAACGCTCAAGAATCTGTAAGGCCACTGGACCGTTCGCACTAACTGTGAGTTCGCGTACAGCGGATAGGCGAGTTCACTAGCAAACACCAACCCTGCAAGCGAAGCAATCACCAACATTGCTACTACTCTTCTTTCCCGTGACCCGCCAACCTTCCAAGGCCCAATTAAGAGAGCCGAAGCTCCCGCCGCTAACACGGGCAACGCCGCAAGGATCCACTGAACGCTGAACCACTTCGTCCCGTACTCCCGCGTAAACACTGGGAATATAAAACTGTTCCGCCAATCGACATATCCCGGGATAAACCACCCGTCAGTCGCAATCAAATGCTGACAACAGACGGCCGGCAGGAGAACTACCGAGGCAAGCAGCAGCCCCAACGCACAAGATACGCCCCAACCCACTACCTTCCTCCAGCCTCCTGAAGATCGCCAGGTGTCGTAGATCATCGCGCATCCGAGACACATCACGCCCATGAAACCGATTAGGACATGAGCCATTACCGCCAGTCCGACGCTTAGCGCCAACCCCACATCGACAAAACGCTTCCCATACCCAGCACTTGTCGCAATTACAAGAAGCACAAAAGGCAGACTGAAGTTCCAAGGGAATGCCGCGGCGTAGTTGAGAAGAAAAATGGATAAGGGACTGCACTGAAGCGCTACAGCTCCTAGCAAGGCAAAACCATGGCTGGTATAGCGTTGCAGGAAAGACCACGCTATCACGCCTACCGCTAGGTTAGCCAAAAGAGATGCCAACTTCATGCCCACCCAAACATCACCCACTGCGCTACTTAAGGCAGACGCGGCGAAGGCAAACAACGGGTGAGCGAAAACGAAAGATGGGTCTCCCAAACCAGAGAAGGAGTCCGGCATCCAACGAGGGTAGACTCCTTCACTAAGCGCACGTCTAAACTGAACCACCCACTGATAGTGGGTCGCTCGATCGATTCCTGGAAATGCTTTGTTTGCGAATAACAGGAGACCGTTGATGATTAGACTGGTCGCCAAACAAGTGAGGACCATCTCTCCTCTTTTTGGGAGGAGCCGCTCCGGCGTATTGTGTGTTTCCAACGGACTACCCATAGAGTCGAGCGTCTCCAACCGAGTCAAAATGCGGGTTTCGCAGTGTTGCCAAAACAGCGAGCGCGATCATCTATGCTGGCTGCGCTCCAATGCCGAGATAATCGTCTGCGTGATCCGGTCTAAGTGCGACTCAATGCCAAGCCAAAACGGCAATCTTACTAGCCGCTCACTGGTTTCCAAGGTAACGGTCATATCTCCATGACTACGACCTTTGCTGCCTCCCGCAGGTGAGGCATGAAGCGGGACATAGTGAAACGCAGTATGAATCCCGGCAGTCCTGCAATGTTCGATGATCTCGCTGCGCTGCTGCAAGCTCGACATCGTCAAGTAGTACATATGAGCATTGTGCTGACAATGCGCAGGGGGCGGTACATGACGGCGTACGCCGAAGCGCTCCTCAAGTTGCGCTAGGTTTCTGTGGTATCGATCCCAAATACCAAGTCTACTTTTAGTGATCCCCTCCGCACACTCTAGTTGAGCCCACAAGAAAGCTGCTATCAATTCACTCGGCAAATACGAAGAGCCGATATCGACCCATGTGTATTTGTCGATCTGACCACGAAAGAATTGACTACGATTTGTCCCCTTTTCTCGAATGATCTCAGCTCTCTCCACAAAAACTGGATCGTTCACCAGCAATGCACCACCTTCGCCCGAAATGATGTTCTTTGTTTCATGAAAAGACAAAGCCGCCATGTGCCCAATACTACCCAGTGGCCTTCCCTTGTAGCGAGCCAAGATCGCCTGCGCAGCATCTTCGATCACCAGCAACCCGTGCGTCTGCGCAATCGACATGATGGCGTCCATCTCACAAGCCACTCCCGCGTAGTGCACTGGAACAATAGCCTTGGTCCGTGGCGTAATCGCACCTTCGATCTTGGTCTCGTCGATGTTTAAAGTATCGGGGCGAATGTCCACGAAAACCGGCACGCCGCCACGCAGAACAAACGCGTTGGCGGTCGAGACGAAGGTGTACGACGGCATGATGATCTCGTCGCCAGGCTCGATTCCGGCAAGAATGGCTGCCATCTCCAGTGCTGCCGTACATGAATGCGTGAGCAGTGCTTTTCGGCAGCCCGAATAGCCCTCAAGCCAGGAATTGCACTTCTTAGTGAAGGGTCCGTCACCCGACAAATGGCCGAACGCTAACGCTTCCGCGATATAGGCCGCTTCCTTCCCCGACAAGTAGGGCTTATTGAAAGGAAGGTTCATGTTTACCCCTGACTTGCCACTGCAATGCCCGCCACGATCAGGAACATCCCGATCAACTTTGGCAGACTGAGTGGCTCATTGAATAGCCAGGCGCTTAACGCCAACACCAATACAAAGCTAAGGCTGGTGAACGGGTAGGCATGGCTCAAATCAAGCTTGGACACAGCCGCCATCCAGCAGAGTGATGCAAGAAAGGCGGCCGCGAAACCGCTAAGCACCCAGGGTTTAAGCAGCAGACGCGCGATGAACCAGAACTTGGCGTCTGCGGCTACGGGCACCGCACCGGCGAGGCTGACTTGCCACTTGAGCACGAGCTGTCCATAGACGGTAAGCGCGATCGTTGCAGCCACAAAGAGGTAGCTAATCATGGCGTTTCTCGCTTTGCAGGGCTCCGATGTCCCCAAATGTAGTAAGGTGCATCAGGCCCGACGCTGAAAAGCAAATCGAGAACGCTCACGGCATGTTCAAAAGGGGGGTAGAGTTGCTCATACTCGGGATATCCGTCGTACGACTTATACGCCAACTCTACTTGCGCCTCGCGAAAAGCATTTGAATCGATGTAGTCCCTCGCGGACGGACCCGAAAGATAGTATGTACCTTCCGCTTTCTTGACCAAGTCAAGCAAGCGGTCGGTCTTCTTGCCCTCTCCGTGGTACTTCCTTGAATCGGCGAACTCTGTTTTGATGCCGAGCAGTTCCTTCGCTATCTGCGTCGTCATGTATTGATTTAGCGCAGACAAACTGTCCCAGCGCGAGCCGAGGTAAATCTGCTCAAAAAAATCTTTGTACGTCTTAAAATGTGCGCTGCGCGCATAGCTCTGCGAAATAGTCTTCCAATGTTTCACCGCCCAAGAGGGTTCGGTTAGACCGACTTCGCAAATTAGCCTGTTGCGGTCGGCCCCGGCCGGCACGGTTAACCACACCGGTCCATTCGCGGTTTTGATCTTGTTGCGTGTTCGCCAATCCCGCGTGGTGAATTGGACGTCATCGAAGAAGATGAAAAGATCGACATCGTGAATGATATCGAAGTAGCCCTTCCACGGGATGTAGCTCGATTGGACGATCGCGACCTTCTTCATTGAGCCGCCTCATGGGCAATCTTCGCTTTCGCGCCGGGCCTGCAATCTAAGGCTCGCCTCACTGCTGCTGCACTTTGTTGTCGTTAGCTAGCAGCAATCGGTTTGCTTCTGCCAAAGAATCAAAAGTACCGGCGTCGGTCCATCGTCCCTGAACGAAACCGTACTGAAGCCAACCGAGCTTGATGTAGAGGTTGTTTACTGTTGTGATTTCGAGTTCGCCGCGTGCCGACGGTTTTGTGTCCCGGATCAGGTCGAACACTTTGTTGTCATACATGTAACACCCGACTACGGCGTAGTTACTCTTCGGGTTGGTAGGTTTTTCCTCGATTGAGATGACGTGCTTTTCATCCAGCGCGGCCACACCGTAACGTTCCGGATCCCCTACTTCTTTTAGCAGAACCCTTGCCCCGTTGCGTTGCTCACGGAACGCTTCCACGTGTGGCGCGATCGAGTACTCAAAGATGTTATCGCCCAACAAGACGACGATCCGTTGCTGAGCAGCGAACCCCTCGGCTAGGCCTAGCGCATGGGCAATACCACCGGCCTCTTCTTGCACCCGGTAGGTGAAATCGCATCCGAAGCGCCGCCCCGAGCCGAGGGAGTTCACGACATCTCCCATATGGTGCGTGGAGGTAATCACCATGATGTCGCGCACCCCGGACATGATCAATTGCCTTATCGGATGCCAAATCATCGGTTCCTTACCGACGGGCAGCAGGTGCTTGTTAGTGATTTCAGTCAAGGGATCTAAGCGCGAGCCGCGTCCACCGGCCAGGATGACGCCTTTTATTGCTGCCACAGGGGAAAACCTCTTGTTGCGGGAACGATTGTTGTCGCGCCTGAGTATAGACGATCGATCCAGAGTTGCCTAAACAGTGCGAGTGCAACACTCGCAACAGCATCTCTTCTAAGGTAGATACTTTACCATGGATATCAGACAAAATGATATTTCAAAGCATTTATACAAGTATCCTGCACTGAGTACCCATCACCTAACTGGCAATACGCTGCCCGAAACCACCGTTCATTACAGCACCAAGCGCTCGTTTGATCTCGCCGGCCTCCCCTCGTCGCCAGCGGCCTGCAACGTAGCCATCCGGACGGACCAAGAGCAGCTCGCCTGGCTGAGCGCCACACAGGGCTGCTAAGCGCCCAGAGAAATCCCGCACTTCATTCCGAGGTGCATCACCGCAGTGCGGCGCAATGCAGAACCAACGTAGCGGCGGCGCTTGTTGTTGCAAACGATCAAGCTGGGATCTGACTGACTCTGGCACAACCTCTCCGAACCACAGCACAGTGAAGTGTGCGTCACACAACTCGCTGGCGTATCCGACGCCACGCGTGTCATGGCTCAGTGGGCATTCCGGTAGTAACTGCCCGGGGCGCAGCGCTACCGCCACGTCCTCCGGTGAATGCACGGGCACATTGAGCGGTGAATCCAGCAAGTCAATTGCGGTGGTCTGCCGCGGATTGATAAGCGAACGCACGAACTCGTGCTTCGACGCTAGGCTCAACACCGCTTCGCGCATCAGCTTGAACGCGGCCGCCGGCGGCGCCATGAATTCCGTGCTCTTGGTCGAATGACGCAAGTTCTCTCTCGCGGCGAACACGCGCTCATCGGAATAGCTATCCAATAACTTATCGCGGGCCCAGCCGTTGATGACGAAAGCGAGCTTCCACGCCAAGTTGTGGGTATCGTCGATACCAGAATTCAACCCGCGCACGCCGAAAATCGGCACCAAATGCGCGGCGTCGCCGGCAAACAGGGCACGGCCGTGACGATAGCGCTCCAGCGTCAGCGCATTCGCTTTGTACATGCTGATCCACACCGGCTTCCAGTCGTCCCGCTCGCCAATCATCTTGAGGTGACTCGACACGCGCGGAATGACATTCTCCGGTTTCACCGCTTCGTCGGCGTCTTCGTCGTCACGCAGTTGGTAGTCCAAGCGCCAGATGTTGTCCGGCTGTTTGTGCATGAGCAGTGTCGATCCGGGATTGGAAGGCGGATCGAACCAGGCGCGTCGTTCGGTCGGATAGTCGCTTTTGAGCTCGATGTCGACGATGACGTAGCGGCCTTCGTACTGCGTGCCTTGGAACTTGAGTCCCAGCGCTTGACGGATCGCGCTGCGCGCACCGTCGCACGCCACCACCCAATCTGCGTCGACCGCATAGTCGCCGCGCTCAGTCGTCACGCGCACGCGCGCACCCTGTTCGTGAATCTGCGCCCCCGTGACCTTGCTCAGCCAGCGCACTTCAATCAAATCGCGTCGCGCTTCGACCGCATCGAGCAGATACTTCTCCACCAGGCATTGCTGCATATTCAACATCGGCGGATACTTTTGATTTTCGTCGTGGGGCATGCGCAACTGAAACACTTCGGTGTTGCGATAGAAGGAGCGCCCGCCGGTCCAGGCAAGACCTTTCTCGATGATCGGCTTGATCGCGCCGATCTTTTCGAAGATTTCCAGCGTGCGGCGTGAGTAACAGGTCGCTCGGCTGCCGATGCATACCGTGTCGTCGGCCTCCAGCAACAGGGAGGGCACGCCGTAGTTCGCCAAGCCCAGCGCCAGCGCCATCCCGATCGGACCGGCGCCAACAATGACCACTTTGTGGCGCTTCGCGTCGACGCCCTGCTTTAGCTCCGGCAAGCGCAGCGTATAGCGCGGGTACTCGAAGTAGCTCGCCCATTCGATTTGCATCTGCACAATCAACCTTCGCGCTGGGTGCGCTTGAACTGCGGCAGCCCGTCACTAATGATGAGCCAAGGCAACTTCTCCTCCACATAGATGTGGCAAGTCGGCGCCAAGGCCGATGGATCGTCCAAGCTAGCGAGCGTTACATCGACTTCCTGTGCGCGCGTGTCGCGCTGGTAGGTAAGCGAGGTGCCGCATACCGCGCAAGCCCCGCGTGTCACGTCCGGAGAGGATTGATGCAAGGCGAGCACCCCGCTGGTCAGCGTGAAACGATCGGCCTTGAACGTCACCCACGCCACCACCGGCGCGCCGGCACTGCGACGGCAGCTTTCGCAGTGGCAATAGCCGACGAAACGCGTGGGCCCCGTGGCGCGATAACGCACGGCGCCGCAGCGGCAGCCGCCAGCGTAGGTGGTTTCCGTCATGATTCGATGGTGCGGCCGAGACCGATCTCGTCAGTTGCCCGCACCAGATATTAAGAGAATCGTCAGGCTTCCGCTAAGTCAGGAGGGGTGAGCGAGCGGCATTGCTTAGGCGCGGCAGTGCGCACCGCACGAAGGAGAGCGCGAGGCGCCGAAGCGCGGCGCAAATCGGGTGGGACTACGCCAGCTTCGCGAAGCAGTCGTGCAACGGCATCGGCCGCGCAATGCCGTAGCCTTGCGCGTAGTCGACGCCAATCTTGGCGAGCTGAATTTTCACGTCGTCGGACTCGACCGACTCCGCGATAGTGCGGATGTTCATGACGCGCGCGATGCGCTGCATGGATTCGACGATAACGCCGTTGATCGGATCGCAGGTCAAATCCTTGACCAGCGCGCCATCGATCTTGACGTAGTCGACCGGTAATTGCTTTAAGTAGTGGTACGAGGCCAAGCCGCTGCCAAAATCATCCAGCGCAAAACGGCAGCCCATGCGCCGCATCAGCAACATCGATTCGCACGCGCGCGTGTAGTCGAATTGCGCGGCCGTTTCCGTGATCTCGAAACAAATCTGCTCCACCGGCAGCGCGCGCGACGTAATTTCTTGGCGCAGAAACTCGATGAAACCTGGCGAAATCAGCGAGGAAGCTGACATATTGAGCGCGACGACTTCGTTGCCGAGCAACAAGCCTTCGCTCATCAGTTCGAACACGTGCACCGCCACCCAGCGATCGATTTGCTCGATCTGATGGGAGCGCTCCGCCGCAGGCATGAAAGCGCCGGGTAGCACGACGCTGCCGTCCTCGGCCACCAAACGCACCAGCACTTCAACATAGCCCTGCGAATGCTCGGGCGACAGCGGCAGCGCCGGTTGCGCAAACAGGGTAAATCGATCCTCCGCCAACGCGTGGCGCACGCGGGTTACCCATCCCGCTTCGCCTTGGTGTAGCGTCGTGGCAACCATGGCCATGGCCTCAGCCGCAGGCCGCGCCGAACCATGCGGCGCGCCCGGCTGCAGAGAGTGGACTGAACAGTTTGTCAAAAAAGCAATACATGTGAATAGCTCCGTTTGGCCATGTACAACTGGGGTAACGGCAAGAAAGACGGTTAATGAAGGGTCATGGTCCCTCGGCCGCTTTGAGATGCAACCGACTGGCATCGGCGACCAAAACGCATAATTCGCTTAAAAATTAAACCGTTGCAGATAAACCATGATTGTTCTGATTGGGCTACCATCGGGGCCGCGTTGCGTGCCGCGACGGCGCAACG
>CAZAWU010000073.1:8179-18042 GCA_964488915.1 uncultured Burkholderiales bacterium | reverse complement strand
TAACTAACGGAAAATGTTGCCAAAAAGTGCCGTTTTTCGGCATACGTTGACAATAATGTCCAGGGTATTGCATTTTGGAACCATCTAAGGTATTGTTTTTCCTGTGTGGAGAAACTTGGCACGCCGTGTGCTCAAGTTATCTACAGATGGCAAGTGCCTCGCCATCTTTCTCCTCCGAGAGCGGTTTGCCCCGTCCTAACCCCGACGGGGCTTTTTTTTTGACCCGATTCCTCCTCGCGCCATACCAGGTGCCCGATAGATCCAGTCGAGGCGCTGGCCCAACGCGAAAGACCTCGCTCTAGTTACTAGTTTCCCAGTGTGGATGCGCGGTGTTTTCGGCCACGAGCGCCCTCAGCAACGCCAGGCGGTGCGCGGTCGCAGTGCCGAGCTTTACCGCCTGCCGCAAGGCGCAGTCGGGTTCGCTATCGTGATTGCAATCGGTGAAGCGGCAGTGCCCTTCGAAGCTACGGAACTCAGGGAAGGCGCGCAGGAGCTGGGTCGCGCCCAGGTGCGCAAGTCCAAAGGATTGCAGCCCGGGCGTATCGACGATGCTGCTCACCTCATCCAGCGTGTACCAGACCGCTGCGGTGGTCGTGTGTTTGCCGGAGTTGAGCGCCGTGGAGATTTCGCGTGTCGCGGCGTTGCTGTGCGGTAGCAGCGCGTTGATGATGGTCGACTTGCCCATGCCTGACTGGCCGACCAGCACGCTTGCCTCGCCTTGCAGCAGCACGCGCAGCGGCGTGCAGTCGTTGCGCGCCGTGATCGCGAGGCAACGGTAGCCGAGCTCTCGGTACGGCCCGAGTGCCCGCCAAGTCGGACGGCTTTCATCAAGATCGCTTTTGTTGCAGACGATCAGCGCTTTCAAGTTGCCGCTTTCGGCAGCCACGAGGCAGCGCGTGAGCAACTCCTCACTGAAAGGAGGTGCGGGGGAGACGACGACGACAACCTGGCTGATGTTCGCGGCGAGGCTTTTTTGCTTGAATCGGTCTGCGCGATAGAGCAGCGACGCGCGCGGCGCGATCGCCGTGATCACGCCCCGTCCACCGCCGTCCGGCAGCACGTCGACACGATCGCCGCATGCCACGTCGAGCCTGCGGCCGCGCGTGATGCAAACGCTTAGCGCACCGTCATCCAGTCGAACCTGATAGCCGCGCCGGTAACTGGCGACGACGCGTCCGCGCGCTGCTTGTTCGGCTGTTGCGGCGATGCGTCGGCTCAAACGCGGTCGCTCGGGCGCGGTCTACGCCTGCGTCTGCAGCCGCGCGATACGCATCGCCGCGGGTGGATGCGAATCATAGAAAGCAGAATGCAGCGGATCGGGGGTGAGCGTCGAAGCGTTGTCTTGGTAGAGCTTGACCAGCGCACTGACCAGATCCGAAGCATTCGCGTTTTGTGCGGCGTACTCGTCCGCTTCGAACTCCTGCTTGCGTGAGTACATCGCCGAGAGCGGATGCAACAGGAACGTAAACAACGGCAGAACGAGCGCGAATAGCACCAGCGCCATCGCCGAACTGGGTGTGGCCACGCCGAGCCCGCTGAAGAACCAGGGCTCGCGCATGAGATAGCCGAGCAGCAGCAGAAACACAAAACTCATGACGAAGGTCAGCGCGATACGCTTGATCACGTGCTTGCGCTTGAAGTGGCCAAGCTCGTGCGCCAATACGGCTTCGATCTCCGAGCCGTTCAAGCTATTGAGCAGCGTGTCAAAGAACACGATGCGCTTGGTCTTGCCGAAGCCGGTAAAGTAAGCATTGCCGTGGCTGGAGCGCGTCGAGCCGTCCATCACAAACAAGCCTTTGGCCTCGAAGCCGCAGCGCTGCAGCAGGCGTTCGATACGATCTTTGAGCTCCGCGTTGGCGAGCGGGGTGAACTTGTTGAACAGCGGCGCGATCACGGTCGGGTACACCGCAAGCATGACGACGTTGAACAACATCCACGCGCTCCACGCCCACAGCCACCAGCGCGCGCCCAACGATTGCATCATCCAAAGCGCGGCAAGCACCAGCGGCACACCGATCAGCGTGCCGAGCAACGTCTGCTTGAGCAGATCGACGAAAAATAGCTTGGGCGTCATGCGGTTGAATCCAAAGCGCGCCTCGATGCCGAACGTTCGCCGCCATGAGAACGGCAGATCGATGACCGCTGTAATGACGACGACGCTGACAATGAGTGCCAGTCCGCGCCAGACCTCGCTGTCAGGAAGGATGCCGCGCCAGAACTGATCCAGAGCGTTCAATCCGCCGCCCAGCGTGAGCGCAAGCAAGACACCGGCTTCGACCAACAAATGAACCATGTTGAGCGAGCCTTTGGCCACGGTGTAGTCCGCCGCTTTCTGGTGCGACGCCAGGCTGATCGTCTCCCGGAATCTCTCGGGCACCGTCCCGCGGTGCGCTTGCACGTGTTGAATTTGGCGGCGCGCGAGCCATAGACGTAAACCCGTAGTAGCAACTAACGCGGCCAGAAAAATCAGTGTAAAAACCAACATAGGCGAAAGGTCTTCGAAAAAGCGCAAATTCGTGATGCTATGATGACAGCCCAGCGTACTAATCGTTCAGAGCAATCGTAAATTATGGCACAGGCAGCAGAGCGGCTCATTTGGGTGGATATGGAAATGAGCGGGCTCAACCCGGTCACCGACCGCATCCTGGAACTCGCGGTTGTCGTTACTGACAACGAACTCAACACCGTGGCGGAGGGGCCAATCCTCGTGGTGCATCAGCCGCGAAGTGTGTTGGACGCGATGGATAGCTGGAACAAGTCGACACATAAGCGCTCGGGTCTGGTGCAGCGTGTGCTTGACTCAGTGTTGTCCGAGGCGCAGGCGCAAGCGCTAATGCTGGAGTTCCTGCGTCCGCTGGTGGGCAGCGGCCAATCGCCGTTGTGCGGCAATTCCGTACATCAGGACCGCCGTTTTTTGGTGCAGTACATGCCGGAGCTGGAAGCGCACTTTCACTACCGCAATCTTGATGTCAGCACACTTAAAGAGCTCGCCAAACGCTGGCGCCCCGAAATCTACAACGGGTTCAAGAAAGACGGGAAGCACGAAGCGCTGGCGGATGTGTACGAATCGATCAACGAGTTACGCTACTATCGAGAGCATTTTTTGAAGGCACCTGAAGCATGAGTTCCGGTACGCTGTTCAAGCTCGAGGTCAATCCCAAGATTCCACGCCGCTTGATGCGGCTGGAGGAGTTAGCTGGAGATCTTTGGTATAGCTGGCACCGCCCGACGCGTACCCTGTTCTCGCGCCTTGACCGCACACTGTGGCAAGTAACGGGCAACGCGCCGCGCGAGTTTCTGCGGCGCGTGGACGAGGAGCGCTTGGTGGATGCCGCGAGCGATGTGGTCTTCCTGGCCCTGTATAACCAGGTGCTGTCGGCCTACGATACTTATCACGGCGAAGGAACACAAGCGAGCGCCACAGGTCTGCTGCGCCAGCATGATCTGGTCGCGTATTTCTGCGCCGAGTTTGGTTTTCACGAGAGCTTTCCGATTTACTCCGGCGGCTTGGGCATTCTGGCGGGTGATCACTGCAAGGCAGCGTCCGATTTGCGTTTGCCGTTCGTTGCGGTGGGCTTGCTGTACCGGCAGGGCTATTTCCATCAGCGCATCGATGGCGACGGCAATCAGATTGCCAACTACACTGATTCGGATTTCGACAGTCTACCGGTCACCGCGTGCCGTACCGAGGAAGGGGTCGATCTGCTGGTGCCGGTCGAAATGCCGGGGCGCACGGTGTACGCTAAAGTTTGGCGCGCGAAGATCGGGCATGTGACGCTCTATCTGCTCGATACCGATGTCGAGGCGAACGCCGAGGCTGACCGCAACATCACGCACCAACTCTACGGCGGCGACCGCGAGATGCGCATCAAGCAGGAGTTGGTGCTCGGCGTCGGCGGTGTGCGCATGCTGCAAGCGCTTGGACTCAAACCGACCGCGTGGCATATCAATGAAGGGCACGCCGCGTTTCTGGTGCTCTCGCGCGTGCGCAAGCTGGTCAAGCGCGGCGTCGATTTTTCCACGGCGCTGGAAGCGGTAGCGGCCAACACAGTATTCACTACGCATACGCCGGTGCCAGCCGGCCACGACCACTTCGCGCCAGAAACCTTGATGCCGTACTTGCGCCCGCTGTGCCACGACCTCGAGCTGGATCCCGAGTGGGTCATGCAACTCGGGCGACAGAACGGCACCGGCGAATTCAACATGACCGCGCTGGCGATACGCGGTTCGCGTTTTCAGAATGGGGTCAGCAAGATCCACGGCGGTATCTCTGCACGCATTTGCGCGCAACTCTGGCCGCAGATCGATCCGGACGACAATCCGCTTTCTTACGTCACCAACGGCGTGCACGTACCGACTTTCTTGGCCCACGAGTGGAGCGAAATTTTCGACCGTTACCTGGGTCACGAGTGGCGGCACCGGTTGACCGATGCAGAGTTTTGGCGGCGCATAGATGAGATCCCGGACCATGTGTTCTGGACGGTGCGGCAGACGCTCAAGGCGCAAATGCTGCGCACGGTGCAGCGCCGCTTATCGGCGCAGCACTTTCACAACTTCGGCAGCGCTTCGCACTTGGAGCGTTTGCTGCGCCATGCCGATCCGCTCAACCCGAATGTGCTGACCATCGGTTTCGCGCGGCGCTTCGCTTCCTACAAGCGGGCCACGCTGTTGTTCGACAACACCGAATGGCTCAAGAAAATCGTCAACGATGCCGATCGCCCGGTGTTGTTTATCTTCGCAGGCAAGGCACATCCGGCCGACCGCCCGGGGCAGGACTTGATCCGTTCCATCGCGCATATCGCGCGCAGCGTGGAGTTCGAGGGCAGAGTGCTGCTGCTCGAGGGCTACGATCTCAGCTTAGCTCGGCGTTTGGTGTCGGGTGTGGACGTCTGGTTGAACACGCCGACGTACCCGCTGGAAGCAAGCGGCACTTCGGGCATGAAAGCCGGCGTCAACGGCGTGCCGAACTTGAGCGTGCTGGATGGCTGGTGGGGCGAGGGCTACAACGGCAAGAACGGCTGGGCGATTCAACCCGCGCCGGAAACGATGGAGGAATATAAACGCAATCGCGAAGAAGCGATGAGCTTGTGCGAGATTTTGGAAGATCAGGTCGTGCCGCTTTACTACGAGCGCAACAACAAGCTTGGTTACTCGGAAGGCTGGGTACGCACGGCTAAAGAGTCAATCGCCAGTCTCATGCCGCGCTTTAATTCGGAGCGTATGGTGCGCGAGTATGTTGAGCGCTTCTATGCGCCGGCATCGCGCCAAGGAAAGAAGTTCACGGACAACGACTACTTTCACGCGCGCGCGCTGTCGGCATGGAAAGCGAAAGTGCGCGCGGCGTGGGGCGGGCTCAAAGTGCGCAGCGTCGCTAGCGTCTCTCAGCGGGTCACGTTTGGCGATGCGGTGCGGATGGAAGTTGCGGTCAGCCTAAACGGCCTAAAACCGGAAGATGTTGCCGTCGAGTTGCTGCTTAACCGCGGGTCGATTACCGCCCGGGGGCCGATTCAGAGCGCGCGCTTCCAGTTCGAGGGCCAGATGCAGGGATCGGAGCATCTCTTCGCGCTTGAGCTCGCTCCGCAGGTGTGCGGGCGCTTGAACTACCGCGTGCGCGTCTATCCTCATCATGACTTGCTGACACATCCGCTCGAACTGGGGTTGATGGTGTGGCTATAGGCGGGGCGTACTCCAGGTAGGACGGCTCCATCAATCTTTTTCACTTTTAATCGCCGATTTGTAGAGTGCATAGTATCTTAGAGCGCTTGCTTGCCAACTTGAATCTAGCGCCATGGCGTTGAGCTGCACGCGGCGCCAGGTTTCGGGTTGCTCCCAGGTGCGCTGCACGCGGCGCAAGCAATCCATCAGCGTGCTTGCGTCTAGCGGTGAAAAGGAGAATCCGCTCGCGGTACTGGCGGCAAGGGTGGCGGGCGTGGTGTCGACGACCGAATCGGCCAAGCCGCCGGTGGCATGCACGACCGGCAGCGTGCCGTAGCGCTGGCTGTACATTTGATTCAATCCGCACGGTTCGAAGCGCGAGGGCATGAGAAACGCGTCCGCGCCGGCTTCGATCAAATGCGACAGCGCTTCGTCGAATCCGATTTGCGCGGCAACTTGTCCCGGGTGCGCTCGCGCCGCCTCGCGCCAGGCTTGCTCAAGCGCGGCTTCTCCCGAGCCGAGCACGCACACTTGCGCGGGTAGTGCCAAGATATCTGGCAGTGCCTGCAGCACCACGTCGAGGCCTTTTTGGTGAGTCAGGCGGCTGATGATTCCCAGTAGCAAGGTGTTCTCGTTTGGCGCGAGGTCAAGTCGCTCGCGCAAGTAGCGTGTATTGATACGCTTTGCTTCGATCGAGTCGGCGTTGTAGGTCTGGGCAAGATGCGCATCGCGCGTGGGGTCCCAAGCTAGCGTATCGATGCCGTTTAGGATACCGGTGAGTTCGTGCGTGCGGGCCGCAAGCAAACCCTGTAAGCCGAAACCGAGTGCTTCGGTTTGGATCTCCCGTGCGTAGTTCGGGCTGACCGTCGTGATGCGATCAGCAAAATAGATTCCCGCCTTGAGAAAAGATACGTTGCCGTAGTACTCCACGCCGTCGATGGCATAAGCCGATGGCGGCAGTGCCAACGCTGGAACGCACTCGGGAGGAAAGATACCTTGGTAGGCAAGATTGTGAATGGTCATCACAGTCTTTGCGTGCGCGTTGCCACGGTAGTGCAGATAGGCCGGGGCCATGCCGGTTTGCCAATCGTTACAGTGCAAAATGTCCGGCGTCCATGCTACTGGCGACTGCGTGCTTGCGAGCTGTGCGGCCGCGTAGCTGAGCGTGCCGAAACGCAGGTGATTGTCCGCCCAATCGGCGCCGTAGGCATCGCGGTAAGGGTCGCCGCCGCGCTGGTAGAGTGGCGCGCAATCGAGTACGTACACCGGGAGATCTAAAGCGGTCGCATGACCAAACAGCAACCGGGAGGAGGGCATCAGGCCGGCGCCGTCAAGTTCGGCTAGGAGGCCCAAATCGCGGCAGCCCTTCAATATGCTCGGATAGCCGGGCAACAGCAGCCGCACGTCGATGCCTAGTGCGGTCAATGCTTGCGGCAGCGCGGCGGCCACGTCAGCCAGGCCGCCGGTTTTTATGTAGGGATGAGTTTCACTTACGACGAACAGTACGCGCATGTCTTGCCAGCTTGTTCTCGTCGATGCGCGGCGTTCCACGCATGGGGATGACGCTGTGCCCCTCCCGGCCCGCAAACGGGGTCGCTTGTGGACGCAAGTTTACGCGTTTACGCGTGCGCGCGTGTCATTTGCCACGCGCGGGTACGCCGAAGAACGAAGGGTGGGGGACTAACGCTCGGGCTGCGCTGCGTAATAAGGCTCTTGCCGGCGCTGAAAACCATCGCCGCGTGAGCTGAAGGCATCATTGGCCGCTGGCAGGCGCGTCACCGTTGCGCTGCGTAGCGCCGGCGCTACGCCGAGCGGAAGTTCCTCGGTCGACGTGACGCGCGGCGTGGCGTTGCTCGGCAATTCAATCGGCACAGTCACGACGCACACTGTGCCCTTGCCGGTTTGGCTCTGCAACGATAGCTCGCCTCCCAAAAGCTGAGACAGGCGGCGCGCGACAGTGAGGCCCAACCCCAGTCCGGTGAACGAATCGGCGTTCAGGGCGCCCACCTGGACATAGGGCTCGAACACGCGCTTCTGATCTTCGGCGCGAATGCCGAGACCGGTATCCGCGATTTCGAAGCTGAGTTTGCAATCACTTCCGCTTTCGATGCGCCGCACCGACAGCACGACCTCGCCGCGGTGTGTGAAGGTAACAGCGTTGCTGACCAAGTTGGCGAGAATGTGTTGCAATTTTTCTCGATCTGTCACCACCTCCAGCGGCACACCCGCATGCAATACGCAGCGCAGCTTGAGCCGCTTGTCTTGAGCTTGCTTAAGACTCGGCATCAATAACTCATCCAAAACCGCGCGTAAGTTGCAGCGCTGCTTCGCTACTTGCGCTGCCCCGGCATTGAGTTGGTTGAATACCAGCATATTGTCGATGCTGGTTAGCACGCGCGACGCCTGCATGTCGTGCGGCTGCGGTTCGATGCGTGCCGCCGGTTGCTCGGTCGCAATGGGTGCTGCAGGGGGCGCTGCGTTGATTTGTGGCTGCGCTTCGATAGGTTCTGCCTGTGTTCGCAGCGCGCTGTTGAGTTCGTCGACGCGGGTGGCTAGCGACTCACGAGCTTCATTCAGAGGACCGACTTCCGCCTCCAAGCGCAGGCGGCGCGATTCCGCTTGGCGCTGGAAAGCATAAACCACCACTGCCAAGCAAGCGAACGCCACAAACAGCATCAGCGCAACCAAGTTGTTGCGCTCGGGTTGAATCCACGCTTGCGCTCCCCCGGCAGTAAAGCTGGGGATCTTCAGCAGCCAAGGACCAAGAGCGCTCACCGCAAATGCTGCAAACGGCAGAGCCCTTGCCGCTTGGGTGCTCGCAAACCAAATCGTGGCGGCCGCGACGGTCCACATCACCATGGTTTGCGTAGGTACATTGGTGGCAGCGTACAGCGGCGTTAGCGCTAGCGCGCCCCACGTCAGACCCGTTGCGAACGCGGCCAAACTGGGCAGCAGCAGGCCCGGGTCCGCTTGCTCGGGTGTGCGTTGCCATACGCGTACCAGCAGGTAGCGGGCGCCCTGTACGCAGACGGCTAAGCCGAGCCAGGTCCAGAACGCTGAGGCGCTGACGTGCCGATAGATCAAAGCCGCAGCGATCACCAGCAGTACCGACTGTCCAGCGATATCAAACGGTAGTTTGCGCATCAGGAGGCGGTTTAACTCCGGATGCAGATCAGGGGTGTCCGAAGCCGGCGTGGCTGAGGGAACGGCTTCCAGATTGGCTAGTGTGGGTTCGAGCTTATCCACGTTGACTGGCTCTTTGAATTTTAAGGGGAGTTGCAAGACGGGCTTAGACTTGTCTCTTGCTCATCCCTATATAGGACATCCGCGGCTTCGTTGCCACATATGGCAACGCTTACGGGCTAGTGCGGCTCCATGACTTGCCGAGCCGCCTCGATAAGTGCGAGCGTCGACGAGTCGTGGCTGGCGCTGGTGCTTTCCCCGCCTAGTTCTCGCTGAATTGTCTGCGCCAGCGTCTTGCCCAACTCGACTCCCCACTGATCGAATGAGTTGATACGCCAAATCGTGCCCTGCACGAACACTTTGTGTTCATACATTGCAATGAGCGCACCGAGATGATGCGGGTCGATGCGCGGCATGAGCAACAAGTTGCTCGGTTTGTTGCCCAAAAACGTCCTATGTTGCGCCAATGCGTCCATTTCTTGCCCAGATGTGCCGGCGAGCTCTGCGCGCGCCGCCGCGGTGCTCTTGCCTACCAGCAGCGCTTCAGCTTGAGCGATACAGTTTGTCACCAAACGCCGATGATGGGTTTGGTCATAATGCGAGTGAATTGCGACGATGAAATCCAGCGGCACCAGCTCCGTGCCTTGATGAATGAGCTGGTAGAACGCATGCTGCCCGTTTGTGCCCGGTTCGCCCCAAACAACCGGCGCGGTGGCGTAGTCAATGCGCATGCCGCTGCGGTCGACGCTTTTGCCGTTGCTCTCCATTTCGAGTTGCTGCAGGTGCGCCGGTAGACGCGCGAGCGACTGCGCGTAAGGCAGAATCGCGTAAGTGGCGGCGTGCCAAAAGTTGCGATACCAGATTCCCAAAAGCGCATGCAGCACCGGTAGATTCTGCCGCAGCGGTGCGCTGCGGAAGTGCAGATCCATTGCGTGCGCGCCGCCGAGCAGTGCGGCGAAATCGCGCATCCCAATGCTTAGCGCGATCGGCAAACCGATAGCGCTCCAAAGCGAATAGCGTCCGCC